>NZ_CP149798.1:7482198-7787398 GCF_037940415.1 Streptomyces sp. f51
CCGTGAGTTACCGGCCGCCGTCACCGTCCAGCAGTCGGCGCAGCTTCCACGAGGTGCAGGGGTCGGGCACGACGAAGCCTCCTGGCACGGACGGCAGCGCCTTCAGAGCCACGGTTCGGCCGATCCGCGCGTCCTCCGCGCGTCAGACGACGCCCATGCCACCCCGGCCCAGTACTTCCTTGAGCTGATAGCGCCCGGCGAGCCGTGCCTGAGTCATGGCTCTCCCCGGAACAAGGAGCGTCGCACTGACGAGGCTTCTCGTCAGTGCGACGCCGTCGCAGTCGCTACGGCCCGCTCAATCAGGCGGTACCGGCGGTGACCGGAGCGCCGCCTTGGGGCCGCTCAGGGGTAGTACGGGGTGTACGTGATCGCGGATACCTTGAGGTAGCGGGCCCCGTCCGCGGTGGCCCAGGTCGAGGAGTTCGGGTTGCCCGGCCAGTCGCCGCCGACCGCGGTGTTGACGATGAAGTGCATGCCGACGCCCGGAGCGGTGGTGTACCACTTGGTCCCCTGGAAGGCGCCGTCCACCCAGAAGTCGATGTGGTCGGGCCACCAGCTGAACGAGTAGACGTGGAAGCTGTTGGTCCAGCCCCCCGCGTTGGTCGCGGCCCACTGGGTCTGCGCGTTGCTGGTGTCGTGGAAGGTCTGGTAGACGGTGTTGGGGTTGGATCCGACGATCTCGGCGGCGTCGATCTCGGGGAGCCAGGGGTTCAGATAGGCCGCCCACACCGCGGGGAGCAGCCCCTGTCCGCTGGGCATGTTCGCGGTGAAGCTGTAGGTGCCGTAGCCGTACAGGGCCTTCGACTCGACGCGGCCGGAGTAGTAGACCTGGCCGCCCGCGTTGTAGGTCTTGATCATCAGCGTGTCGCCGTCGTACCAGACGCAGTCGGGCGTGTAGGTCTCCAGCTCGTTGTTGGCCGTCCAGCGGCCGCTGATGACGTTCCAGGAGTTGACGGTTTGGGGGGTGCCCCAGGAACTGGCGTGCGCGGGTTGCGGCGCCGCGAGCAGCATCGTGCAGGCGGCGAGCACGAGGCCTATGAGCCATGTGTGTCGTGCGGGGACTGTCGTCATCGGAGCTCCGTTGCTCGATGGGGGGAGACGACGCGTGGGAGCGGTCCCATGCATTCCTTCGGAACGTAAGGGCTTGTTCAGGACCTGACAATAGGAGCGGCAGGGATTGCTGCCTGTGTTCCGGAAGTGAACGCGGCGTGGATCGCGACCGCCGATATGGTCGCATTCGTCGTGGTTGACCACCCTGCGCGGGCGTGCCCCACTCGTCGCGGTTGACCACCCTGCGGGGTCATGCCCCACTCGTCACGGACTGCGCCGCTCTCGTGGCCGGACGGCGGCGGCCACAGCGTGGACAGACCTCGCTCATGGGCTCAAATCATGATCCAAGTCACCCCGGAGCCATAGTCATGAGTCGGCCTCGTGGGGTAAAAAAGACGTCGGGCGCTGTCCGCTGAGGGCGGCCCCGTGACATGTAGCAGCCGGGGTCCTCCTCGGCGATATCGAAGGACATCAGCATGGCCAGCGGCACCGTGAAGTGGTTCAACTCCGAGAAGGGGTTCGGTTTCATCGAGCAGGACGGTGGCGGCCCGGACGTCTTCGCCCACTACTCGAACATCTCCGGCAACGGCTACCGTGAGCTGGTCGAGGGCGAGACCGTCTCCTTCGACGTCACCCAGGGCCAGAAGGGCCCCCAGGCGGAGAACATCGTCCGCGGCTGACGCCAGATCAGTGCGGTGAGCGGGGCCCGGCAGTCGCCGGGCCCCGCTCCTGTTTTCAGCCGTGACCGTCTCGGTGCGGGCCGCGGATTGCCGGCCACGCGACCGAGGCGCGGTCGTGGTTCAGCCGCGCGGCAGGACCAGCGACTGCACGTCCGGCAGGCCGCGCCAGTCGTTCGACGCGACCGTGGCATGCGCCTTGGCCAGCAGTGCGACCCGTGCCGAGGCGTCGGACGCCGACGGGCTGACGTCGTCGAGGGCCGGCGACACGTTCTGCGAGTCCGTCATGAACAGCAGGTAGTGGTTGGTGTCGTACCAGCTCGTGTCGATGCCGTTGTTGACGTAGGCGGACGCGTCACCGTCGAAGGCGACGAACCAGGGGCGCAGCGTCGTGTCCGAGTAGCGCGTGCGCGGGTCGCCCGACGCGGCGTTGTGGACCGAGGGGAAGATGTTCGCCTGCGCGGTCGTGCCCGCGGTGTGCAGGTCCCGCAGGTAGGTCGCGTACTCCTTGTCCGTCCACAGGGAGTCGGTCGGGTTGCCCTCCTCCACCGTGCCGGGAATGACCTCCAGGAGAACCTTGCCCGCCAACTGCGCCCGCGTCGGCCAGTTCCCGGCCTTGGCCGCCTCGTCCAGGGTGGCGTACTGTCCGCCGCCGGGCTTGTTCAGAAGGTCGTTCGGCTTGTAGACCAGGCTGCCCAGGTGCGCCGTGATCGACTGGTCCAGCTTGGCCGGGCTCATCCCGAAGTTGGCCTGGAAGCCGGCCTTCATCTCCAGCTTGATGATCAGCGGCCCGTGGCCCGGGTGCGCGCCGAGCCACACCCGGACGTCGTCCAGGCAGCTCTCCAGGTCCTTGTTGGCGCCGCCGGTGTACAGGTCCGCGGCCGAGGAGGCGTTGACGCAGTTGTTGCCGTTGCTCGTCAGGCTGCTGTGGCTGACCTTCCACTCGTGCGTGAAGAAGTCGTCCCAGACGTCCAGCTCGATCATCGAGGTACCGGTGTCGAGGCCCTGCGCGAGATAGGTGAACGCGCTGGGGTCGTACGTGTTGTGGATTCCTGACGTGGTCGTGCCGGACAACTGGAGCGAGTTCGTGTCGTCGGCGGACGCGGAGGCGGTGGTGCCTCCGGCTCCGGCGGCACCGATCGCCAGGAACAGACTCAGGGTGCCGAGCAGCGCGGTGCGCGGTGCCGCGAGCGGGCGGAGGGGAAATCTACGGCGGTTGGTCGGGCCGGTCACGGTTCCTCCATCGTGGGGGTGAATCTCCGCCTGGACGGTGACGGTTGCGCGTGAATCGACGGAGACATGACACGTAACGCGATCGAGAATCCTGCTGTCAGCTACGATTCCGGCCGATCTTTTCCGGCCCGCCCGGACAACCGGGACGTACGTCGCGGGTGCGTCGGGACGGTCGTGGGACGCGATGGGACGTCTTGGGACGTACGCGGGACACCGTGGGACGGGCCCGTGGTCGCGCTGTTCCGCGGGACGCCGAAAACCCGTCCGGACCAGCGTGCGGCGGCCCCGTAGGCCCCTCACGCCCACCCCTTCTCGGGACGTCGGCCGCCTCTGGGACGCCCCGCGCAGGTGCCTCAGAGGTGCCGGAGCGCTGTTACGTTCTTGGGCGTCGGACGGCAACTCGCCGCCCACCCGCATTCGTTCACAGTCCGCTTGCCATGACTCGCATCGGACCGCACTTCGGGGGACCACCCACCATGAAGTTCAAGCGCACGCTCGCCACCGTCGGCGCGGCCGCCGCCATCACCGCCGGCCTGTTCACGCTCGGCCCGGCCGCGCAGGCCGCCATGCCGAGCTGCACGGACTACACCATCTACTACAGCGGCGACTTCTACGCGAAGTACCCCGTGGGCGCCGACGGCAGCAACTTCTGCTCCCTGCGCTCGGGTGCCAGTGGCCGGCAGGTGTACTACCTCCAGGAGACCCTGAACTACTGCTACGGCCAGGACCTCGGAACGATCGACGGCCAGTTCGGCCCGAAGACGGCCGCCGCCCTCGCCCGCGTCCAGCGGTCGCTCGGCATCGACGCCGACGGCGTCTACGGCCCGCAGACCCGGGACAAGATCAAGTGGCACTGGATGACCCTTGAGGCCAGCAACCACTGCACCACCCTGTACGACGCCCACGCGCACTGATGATCTCCCTCGCCCGGGGAGACGGGGGATCACCTCCCCGGGCGGGGGTCGGCCGGCAACGGCCCTTGTACGTCCGACGTCTTCGTCCCCATGAGGATCCGTCGGACCATCACGCAACAGGGCGGAGCCCGGCCGACGCCCGGCTCCGCCCGCTTGTTCCGTAAGTGAAAGTGACTCGAATGTCCGTTATTTCAAACAACTTCCTTGGCCGTGTGCTGTGCGGAACGGCTGCCGCTGTCGCCGTCGTGAGCCTTTCCACCGGTCCGGCCTCGGCCGTTGTCGGAGCTTCGTACGTGGGTGACGGCCACAGCAAGAACGCCACCGCCGTGTGGTGCGTACAGCACCTCGTCAACGACTACCGCCGCCGCGCGGGCAGCGCCGCCATCGCGGAGGACAGCGTCTGGGGCCCGCAGACCAGGAACGCGGTCTACGACTTCCAGGCCAACACGGACAACACCGGCCCCGCCGACGGCGTCGTCGGGCCCCTGACCGGACGCGGCCTGCTGAATTACGACGCCACAGACCGCTTTGCCGGACACGGCTACTGCTACGGCTACCTGCCGACCCCGTCGGGCTACTGACCGGGAGATCGTGGAGGTGGGTCGTGGTGCCGGGGTGGGCGGACGGTAGGATCCGCTGCTGACCTGCGCGAAGTCCGAACAGGTGACTTCCGGGGGTGGCGAAGTGGTGGGAGCGGTTCGGTTGCCGCGTTGGCAGGCCAGGTTCGCCGGCGGGGCCCTGGCCGCGTTCGGTCTCGTGAGTCTGGCCGTCGCGCTGACGGCCTGGTACAAGTACCGGTTGCTCGCGGGAGCCTCGGTGTCGGGGCCGTACGTGGACAACCCGTGGGTCGAGGTCGACACCTACTTCAGAAACCTGGTGGGCTGGCGGACCGGGCTGCTGTTCCTGGCCCTGCTCCAGTTCAGCGTCTGGCTCGCCGGGATGCGTGATGTCGCGGACGTGCTCTGGCGTGAGGGTCAGCGTCGGCGCAGGGCGTGGCTGCTCTTCGGCTGGGTGATACCCGTGGCGCAGCTCTTCGTCCCCAAGATGTTCGTCAACGACCTCTGGGCCGCCTCCCGGCCGAAGGGGCGGCGCCACCGTGGACACCCCCTGCTCACGGCCTGGTGGCTCTCCGTCCTGGCCACTGCCAATGGGTACGGCCATGGTCTCGAGGACCTGAAGAAGGCCGCCGACGTGGACGAGGCGCGTCATGCCCTGCGGCAGATGATGATCGGCGAGAGCCTGCACGTCTGCGTCGCCGTGCTGTCGATCATTGTGGTCTGGCAACTCGTCCGCAGGCTGGAGCGCGCCGTCGCGATGACGCCCACCGACGTCCCCCCGGCGGACACGGCGGCTCCCGCACCCGCGTGAGCCGATGCGCCCCGGGTGGGGAGACGGACCCGCTGGTCACCGGCGGACGGCCGTGACCAGCCAGGCCGCAGTCAGCATCCGTACACCCGTCGGCTGTTCGTACGGGGTGAGAGCGTCGCGGAGAGCGGCCTGTACGCGCTGTGCTCCGTCCTGGTCGCCCGCGGATTCGAGCTGCTCCACCAGGTGCCGCCCCGGTCCCGACCCGAGCAGGTGCCCGGCCGCGTCGTCGGCGTTCCGCCCGAAATTCCCGAGCGCGTCGACGGCTTCGGTGCGTACGTCGTCGAACCCGGCCTTCCCGAGAACCGTCCGCACGACCACCGGGTCGGCGAGCGAGAACATGCCCGGGCCGGCCGAGTCGCCGGACGGCCGCGGCACGGAAGGCAGAGCCGCGCTCACCGCCCCGTGCGCCTGGGCCCATTCGCAGCGGGCGGGGTCGCTCATGCACACGAACGCGAGCCGTCCGCCGGGGCGCAGGGCGCGGGCGATGTTGCCGAACGCGGCGACGGGATCCGCGAAGAACATGACGCCGAAACGGCTCAGGGCCACGTCGAACGTGGCCTCGGCCAGGGGATGCACCTGGGCGTCGCCCTGTTCGAAACCGATGTTGCCCAGGCCCTCCTCGGTGGCCAGCAGGCGCGCCCGGTCGAGCATGGGGCCGGACAGGTCCAGACCCAGGGCGGATCCCCGGACGGCGGTGCGGGCGGCGAGTCGCGTGGTCTGACCGACCCCGCAGCCGATGTCGAGCACGCGGTCCTCGGGGCCGATTCCGGCCGCGGCGACGAGGGAAGCGTTGAACCCCTCGTTGATGGCGTTCCAGCGGTCGTGGTGCTCGCTCCAGTGCCGGCCCTCGTCGCCGTTCCAGGCCCGGGACTGTGCGGTGTTGACGAGCTCGCGCATGAGATGACTCCTGCCGGGTGAGCTAGTATGGGCATCTGCCCATACCAAGGTATGAGCGTTTGCCCATACTGGCAAGTGGTGAACTGCCGCAGTGCCGAAGAGTGCCGAAGGCGACCGGGAGGAACCGATGTCACCGCGCGGAGTTGCGATCCCCGATGTCAGGGAGCGGCTGTTCGCCGCGGCGGAGCGCGTGCTGGCGCGGGAGGGCACGGCCGGACTGACCAACCGGTCCGTCACGGAGGAGGCGGGCTGCGCGAAGGGCCTGCTCTACAACCACTTCACGGACCTGGACGACTTCGTTGCCCAACTCGTCCTGGACCGGTTCGCGAGGATCGCCGCGGAGGTGGGCCCGCTGCCCGACCGGGCGGGCAGCGGCGCGGTGCACGACAATCTCACCGTCGCGGCCCTCGCGATGCTCGGCACGAACGGCCCCGCGATCGCCGCGGCGGCCGTCTCGCGCCACGAGGTCGCGCAGCGCGTGGCCCGGTCCTGGGCCGAAGGTGCTCCCGGACCGGGCGCCGTCGAAGACGCGACGACCCGTTACCTCGAAGCCGAACAGCGACTGGGCCGGGTGGCCCCGGACGCCGACTGCCCCATGCTCGCGCTCGCCCTGACCGGCACGGTCCACCATCTGCTCATGCACCCGGGCCCACCACAGCAGGACACCGCCGCACTGATCCGCCGGCTGGTCACGGCCCTGGTCCCCTTGCCGGACGAGTCCACGGCGTCCCGCTGAGCGGAGGGGCCGACGCCGCTGCCTCGCCTCAGCCCCTCACGGGACCGTCCTACTCGGTCGCCCTGTAGCCCGGGACGGAGGGCCAGCGGACCGTCAGGACCACCGACTCCTCCTCCGCGAACCAGGAGTGATCGACACCCCGGCCCCACACGACGTAGTCCCCCTGCCGTTCCAACAGGACGCTGCGGCCGGGCAGTTCCACCCGGAACCGCCCGCTGATGAGCACCAGCAGGGCGGTGCGCTCCTCACCCGTCACCCACAGAGCGCGCTCGTCGCCCTTCGGGTGGACGCCCCATTTGATCTCCACGGCCTCGCTGTGCCGAGGATCGGCGGCGTCCTTGAAGTGCCCCAGCAGCCACCCCCGGTCCAGTGCCGCGTCACTGCCCGCATTGCCCACGTACACACTGTCGGTCATGGTTCGGAACGTAGCAGCCGACCGTGGCACGGAGACGCGAAGGCGCCCTGGTCCGCGCCGGGTTCAGCGTTCGTACGTGCCGGTCAGCCGGCCGCGGGTGAGGACGGACGCGGTGATGGCGGGCAGGAGAACGCGGGGCCGGGTCCGGTCCGGCGGTGTCGAGCCGGGCGCGCCGTCCAAGCGGCTTGAGAGAGCGAACAGTTGGAAGACGTAGCGGTGCGGACCATGGCCCTTGATGGGCCCGGGGCCGTGGTATCCCCGCCCGATCGTGGACCGCAGCACCCGCACTCCCGCGGCGGGCTTCCGTGCGGCGAGAGCGCCCGGGTCCAGGTGGTCGGCCGCCGGGTCGATCAGGGCGAGGCAGTGCACGGCGGGCTTGATGAGGGGGACGTCCACGTCCTCGACGACCAGCAGGAGTTGAGCCGTTCCGGGCGGCGGCGGGGTCCAGGCCAGGTGGGGTGACACATCGTCACCGCCGATGGTCTTCGCGCAGTTCCGCAGCGGCATGGCCCGGCCGTGGCCGAAGTCCTCGCTGGTGAGGTTCAGCGCTTCGGGGCCTTGCAGGTTCGGCAGGTGCCAGGCCATGTGGGTCTCGCCCGCCCTGCGGTTGTTCAGGAGCCGGCCGAGCAGAGTCATCGCGTCGCCCCGACCATGTCGATGACCTCGGCCGTGGTGGCGGTCTCGCCGAGCTTGGGGAAGACGCGTTCGACGCTGTGACGGTGGGAGTCGGCATCGGGGTCGCTCATGGCATCGGTGACCAGGACGACGTGGTAGCCGTGGTCGGAGGCCGAGCGTGCGGTCGACTCGACGCCCGAACTGGTCGAGATGCCGGCCAGCACGGTCTGGGTGACGCCCAGGCCCCGCAGGAGGGTGTCGAGACCGGTGTCGTGGAACGCGCTGCGCCGTCGTTTGCTGATCAGATGGTCGGTCGGCTGGACGTCGAGTTCGTCGACGAGATCGGCCCAGTCGGACGGCAGCGCCGCGCCGCCCGTGGACCGTACGGCCTCCGTACGTGCTGGCGTGCTTCCGGCCTCCGTACGTGCCTGCGTTCTTCCGGCCTCCGTGCGTCCCGGCGCGCGTCCGGTGACGTTGACCAGGACCACGGGCAGATCGTGCCGCCGGAATTCGGCGGCCAGCCGTGCCGCCCGCTCGACGGCCGCGATGACCGGACGGTCGGCGTGGGCGGAGACGATGCCCTTTTGCAGGTCGATGACGACCAGTGCGGACGCGGGGTCGATGGTTGTCAGTGTCATGAAGTCTCTTTCTCCTGTGGAGGTCGGCGGCGCGCCAGGCGCGGGGGAGTGGTGGTGGCCTTCCGCCTCGTGCTCCTGTCCACGTCAGATGTTCTGCGCCAGTCGCTCCAACAGCGGCGCGGCGGCGGCGAGTTGCTCCAGTTCCGTCGGGCTGAAGGTGCCGCCGGTCAGGGCCCGGGCGATGAGTTCGGCCCGCGCGTTGCGCTTGTTCTTCAGCGCCTGGTGACCGGCCTCGGTCACGGTCAGCAGCGCCCGCCTGCCGTCGTTCGGGTCCGGGCGACGCTCGACCAGACCTCGGTCTCGCAGCGCGCCGAGTGTCGCCCCCATGGCCTGTGCGGTGATCTGCGCTTCGCGGGCCAGCGCCGACGACGTGGTGGCACCCGAGCGGGCCAGATGGGACAGCGCTGTCCGCTCGGGCATCGTGAGCCCGCCTTCGACGGGCACTTGGCGTACCCGCCGCACCAGCACGCTGATGCCGGCCAGCAGGGCCGAGGCGACTGTGTCGGGGTGCGGATCATCGCTCATATACTAAGGCTACTTTATCAGTCTGCCTTAGTGAATTGCCCGCCGATCTCGATGCCCGCCGAAGCGGTCCTGCGGTGGCGCGAGGGAGGGGGGAGCGGCGCGCTCAGACTGCTTCCCGTCCGGTCAGTCCTCGCGGTCCGGGCTCTCGGCGACGGCCACGCGGCCCGATCGCAGGGACGTCCGCCCTCGCGCCGGGCCGCCGAAGGCATGGGTGAGGCTTTGCAGGTCGTCGTCGGACACCACCCGCAGGCCGTACTCGTCGAGAAGGGCTGCCATCCGTCGGGGCTTCCACAGCGAGCGCCACGGTTCGCCGGAGGTGATCGCACCGCCGATCACTCGGGCCAGCAGCCGGCCCACGGACGCTTTCGCGGAAGGCGCCTGGTAATTGAGGACGAGGACGCTGCCCGGGGCCGACCGCGCGGCGAGCGCGGCCACGGTGGCGCGCACCTCGGCGCGGGTGAGGTAGGGGACGACCCCTTCCCACAGCCACGTCGTCGGTACGGAGGGGTCGTGCCCGGCGCCGTCCAGCGCCGCACTGAGGTCGTCGACGGAGAAGTCGACCGGCGTGAACCTCACGGAACCAGCCACGACCGGCAGTTCGGCCGACGGGCCACCGCTCTCCTCGGACCCTCGGAGCTGTTGCGCGGCCTCGGCGAGGCGGGCCCGCTTGTCGCGCTGGGAGGCCGGATGGTCGACCTCCCACACGTCCGTCCCCGCGAGTTCGGGCAGACGCCACGCACGCGTGTCCAGACCGGCTCCCAGGATCACGAGCTGCCGGGTCACGCGGGCGCGCAGGGCCTCGTCGATCGCGACCGTACGCGGCACCATCACCTCGGCGCACGCCCGTACACCTTCATACCGCGACCGCGCCTGCCAGCCCTCGGGCGGCACTCCCGTGCGCACCTCGTCCACGGGGACACGTTCCTCGGTGCTCAGCAGCCGCACCGCCAGCGGGTCCGAGAACCGGCCGGCGGCGACTCTCCCGTCCGCCACGGCCCGCCCCTGGCAGACCAGTACCGCCGTCCGACTCGCCGCACGCTCCATCTCGCTCACGGATGCGTATTCAACCCGATCCCGCGCGGGCGGTCGACGCGGTCGACGTCGGTGCGCCGCCACCGGCGGGCAGGCGATGGTCGCATCAGGGGTCCGAGGCGGTTCCGGTCCGCGTCACGACAGGTGTCCCGCGCACCCGAGACCCGAGACGTCGGACGACCAGGCCCGGCAAGCCCAGGCCCGGCAAGCCCAGGCCCGGCGAGCCCGGGCCCGGCCGTCGGCGGCAGGAAGCCCGTTGCGCGTCGCCGAACCGGTGATCGCACGCCGGGGGTTAACCCCACCGCTCTCCCTCGCGTCAACCGCATCACGGACACGCGTGCCAGCCGGATTCTGCGATGAATCGATTCACCGAATGATGGGTGCCACAGCCTCAGCACCCCTCGTCCGAAGGATCAGCATGTCCCGCACTCCTCCCGCCCGCCGGTCCGTGAACCGTGCCCTGTCGGCCCTCGCCCTGACGGCGTTGGCCGTCGGCACTGCTACGGCCTGCGGCGGCCACGACTCCGCGTCCCCGCACGCGGCCTCGCCGTCCGCGACCTCGTCCGCCTCCCCGGGGACCGGCAAGGCGGGCGAGACGCAGCTGCACATGATCGACAACGGCGGTCATCGGCTGGCCTTCCACGTCGTGCGGGGCCACGGCTCCGTCATCGTCCTGGACTCGGGCGGCGGCGAGGACTCCTCGTACTGGAAGGACCTCGTCCCCAGGCTCCACGCGGCCACCGGTGCCACCGTCATCACCTACGACCGGGCCGGACTGGGTCGGAGCGACGTGGTGCCCGGTCCGTGGAAGGTCGCGAGCGCCGTCAGCGACCTCGAGGCGGGGCTCAGGCAGTTGGGTGTCACCAAGGACGTGACCCTCGTGTCCCACTCACAGGCCGGCGAGATCGCGACCTATTTCGCCCAGGACAACCCTCGGATGCTCTCCGGCGCGGTCCTCGTCGACGCCAACCTGCCGCCCCTCTTCACCGACGAGGAGATCGCCCGCCTCGTGGCTTTCAGCGGGCCCCAGGTCGAGGCGGCGAAGAACGCACCGGACGAGCCGCGGAACCGTCAGCTCATCTCGACCGCGCAGAGCTTCGTCGCGACGAACAAGGCCTACCACAAGGCCGTGTGGCCGAGCGCGGTGCCGGCGACGGTCATCGTCTCGGAGAAGACCCCGTTCGACGGCTCTCCCGAGGACGCCCAGCGCTGGCGGGACGCCGCCGCCTCGTTCGTCCAGGACGGGCCCGACCGCACGCTCGTCACCGCCAAGGGCAGTTCCCACGACGTCCCGAAGGACCGCCCCGAGCTCGTGCTCAAGGAGATCGAGCGCATGGCCGCCGCACAGCACTGACCTCAGCCACCGAACGAAGCCCGGGAAACCGGCATCCTGGTCGATGACGCTGCCGCGCCGGAGAACCTCGTCGGATGCGTTCAGCCCTTCTGGACGCATGCAGCGGGGTCCGGAGGGCTGACGGTTCCTCGGTGACCTGCGTGAGGGAATCGGCCGGGCGCTACGATGAGTCCATGATCTCCGGCGTTCGCACCAACTCCCTTGGGAGTTCCGCGCGCTGGATGTGGCTGGTCCTGGCCGTGGTGGCGGGGGTGCTGGGCATGCATGCCCTGTCACCCACCGGTATGCCGGCCGCGGGCCAGCACGCCGTCATGATGTCGGCGGAGTCCCCCGGGCATCGCACCGCGTCCGACCACGTTGCCGGTGCGGACTGCCGGCATCTGTCCGACGCGGGCGACAGCGGCACGGTCATGGACCACACCGGTGGGACCTGCGCGGCGGGCGGTACGTCCACTGCCTACGTTCCGCCCGCCCTGATGCCCGGCGTGGCTGCCCGTACCGAATCCGCGGCGACCGTCGGCGGTTCGGCTCCTGGGCCGGTCGACGCCCGCGCACCACCCGATCTGTCCGAGTTGCAGCTCCTGCGGATCTAGAGGCTCCCGCACGGCACCCTCCTGACGGGGGTGGCGTGCTCCGGCCCGCATGCATCCGTTTCTCCCGCGCGTGGGCGCGGGCACTTCAAGGAGTCGTACCTCTCATGGCACCTCGCCGTTCCCTCTTCCGCCGGACCGCGGTCCTCGCCGCCGCTGCCACCGCAGCGGTGGTGCTGGCCGCCTGCGGCAGCAGCAATTCCTCGTCCTCGCCGTCGGGGCGCACGAGCCACGACACGGGGACGATGGCCACCGCCGGTCCCTCGGGCGCCGCTTCCGCCGCACACGGCCGTCACAACACGCAGGACGTGTCGTTCGCCCAGGGGATGATCCCGCACCACCGGCAGGCCGTGGTCATGGCCGATCTGGCGGCCTCGCGGGCCAAGTCCCAGCAGGTGAGGCACCTGGCCACGAAGATCAGGCAGGCGCAGGATCCGGAGATCAACACCATGTCCGGCTGGCTGAAGGCCTGGGACGCGAAGGTCCCGGACACGGACATGTCCAGCATGGAGAGCATGCCGGGCATGGACCATGCCGGCTCGTCGATGCCCGGGATGATGTCGGACGACGACATGGGCAAGCTGAAGAGCCTCTCCGGTGATGCGTTCGACAAGGCGTTCCTTCGGATGATGATCAGCCATCACGAAGGTGCGATCGCGATGGCGAAGACCGAGCGGGCCAAGGGCGCCTATGCCCCCGCCACGACGATGGCGAAGTCGATCGTCGCCTCGCAGTCCTCCGAGATCACCGGCATGGACAGGATGCTCGGTAGGTAGCGGCACCTTCGGCCCCCACGGGCTCGGGGCGGTTGCCGGACAGCCGCCCCGAGCCCGCAGGCCGGCCCACCCGAGCCGCACCATTCACCGGGGTTCGTTACGCCGCTTCGGAATACCCCAGGGGGGTATGTGGTTGGAAGGAGTGCGATCCGACAAGGGGAGGCCGACGATGGACCACGGCACGCACCATCAGCACCATGCCCACCACGACTCCGGAACGTCCTGGCGCACCGCCGCTCAGGCGACGCTCCACTGCCTGACGGGCTGCGCCATCGGCGAAGTCCTCGGCCTGGTGATCGGTACCGCCGCGGGGCTGCACAACGCGACCACCGTCGCCCTCTCCATCGCGCTCGCCTTCGTCTTCGGGTACGCGCTGACCATGCGTGGCGTGTTGCGCGCCGGGCTGCCGCTCCGCAGGGCGCTCAGGGTCGCGCTGGCCGCGGACACCGTGTCCATCGCCGTCATGGAAGTGATCGACAACACGGTCGTCGTGGCCGTGCCCGGTGCGATGGACGCCGGCCTCGGTCAACTCCTGTTCTGGGCCTCGCTCGTGTTGTCCCTGGCTCTGGCGTTCGTGCTCACCACGCCGGTCAACCGGTGGATGATCGGTCGTGGCAAGGGGCATGCCGTCGTGCACGCCTATCACTGACGGCACCGGACTCCCGCCCGGCCCGAACCTCGCGGTCCGGACCGGGCGGTGACGGACGGTCAGATCATCCGGCCTCGCCGGTGTCGCTCCGTGCATCGGCCTCCATCTGCGGCGGGGTGTCGGCCCCGGCTCGTCGCCACTGCACCCGCAGTCCGTCGCGGCGGCCGATCTTCTCGATCCGCGCGGTGATTCCGTCCTGGAGGCGTCGCAGCGCGTCCTCGTCGGCGGCGCCGACGCGCAGCGTGAGCGCGTCGGCCGTGGCGTCCAGGGTCCACAGCCCTTCGGCGAAGCGGACGGTGCCGTGGGTGCCGGTGAACTCGACATGCCGTACCTCGGGCCGTGTCGTTCCCTCCCTGTGGCCGCCGCCGTGCGGACGGTGGCTCATGTGGGGCATCTGGCCCAGATGGCGGCGGAGTTGGGCGAGGTAGCGGCTCGCACGGTCGGTCGCGAGGCGGGTTTCGGCGGTCGGCATGACCGCTCCTTTCGCAGGTACGGACGGTACGACTCCTCCAGATTTATCGATACACATTGTCTCTGTCAAGACAGAGTGTCGTGACCTGGTCGTTGTGTATCCTCGCACCATGCCGAAGCTGTGGGACGAGACGGTGGACGCGCATCGGCGCGCCGTGCAGGACGCTGTTCTGGAGACCACCGTCGCGCTCGTGGGCGAGCACGGACTGGCGTCGGTGACGATGTCGCAGATCGCCAAACGGGCCGGGATCGGGCGCGCGACGCTGTACAAGTACTTCCCCGACGTCCAGTCGATCCTGCTCGCCTGGCACGAGCGCCATGTCGCGGCTCACCTGGGCCTGCTGACCCGGGCCCGGGACGACACCGAAGGACCCGTGGCACGGCTCGAAGCGGTCCTGCGCGGGTACGCCCACATCACGTACAAGCGGCCCCAGGACGGAGAGGTCGCCGCCTTCGTCCATCGGGACCGGCACGTCGTCGAGGCTCAGCGACGGCTCCACGACCTGGTGCGCGATGTCGTCGCCGAAGCCGCCGCGACGGGCGCCGTCCGCGACGACGTCTCCCCGGGCGAGCTGGCCGACTACTGCCTGCACGCGCTGTCGGCCGCCCATGGGCTGTCGTCGGACGAAGCCGTACATCGTCTCGTCGAGGTCACCCTCTCCGGCCTCCGCCCGTCGCACGGAGAAGGGCGAACCCAAAGTCATCACTGACAGCCGATCGGCCGGGCGCGAACCGCCGGGGAATCGGCACCGAACCGGCGAACGGAACCTCAGGCATCGGGGGGCAGGCTTTCGAGTTCCCGTTCCAGATGACCGGTGTCCAGGCGCAGCCGCAGGCTGTTGCGGCGGTGCGCGGCCGTCAGCGCCGCCCGCAGCGGCGAGGGCGGGACCGCGAGAACGGGGCAGAGGGCGCGGGCGAGGCAATAGCGGCCGACCGACGGCCACAGCGCGCGGTGCAGCCGGCCACGTGTGCCGGCGCCGACGACGAGGAGGTCGCCGTCCCGGTCGGCCATCCGCACCAGCGCCGGTCCGGGGGCGCCCCGGACGACGAGCGCCCGCCCGGGCAGCTCGGAGCCGTAGCCGCCGAACGCGTCCCGCAGCGCTTCCCCGAGTCTTTCCCCGGCGAGGCGCTCCCACTCCGGGACCGTGGCGGCCGCGGCCGGGAACCGTCGGGCGGCGAGGCCACCCTCCGGGGGCTCCCAGGCGGCCACCGCCCAGAGCTCCGCACCGCGCAGCCGGGCCTCGTGGGCGGCCCGGCCCAGGACGGTGAGGCACCCAGGCGAGTCACCCACGCCCACGACGACGCGAGGGACCGGGGGCGTGGGTGACTGGGACATCGCCTCCACCTTCCGCACATGCCGGCCGGGGCTTCCCGGTCGGCGACTCTTCGTGAACCGCCCTCCATCCCACCTCCGTTCCCTGACCCTCGGCAGTCCGTGCTCCGGTTCTTGGCGCCCCTCTGACGGTCCTCGCGGCGCCCTCCCGTCAGCACTGTCAGCGTCCCGTCAAAGGCGGCCCGATCCTCGTCAGCGTCCCGTCAGGACCGCTCCGGCGGCCGGGGGCGCCGGGCATAACGTCGGCAGCGAACCCCGGACCGCCTCCCCGCGTCCGGGGTCCCACAGATCAGAGCCCACGCTCCCTGCCCCCCGGGAGGCACCCCATGGCAGTCCTTCTCCACGGCGACGACCCCGACCCCTCCGATCGGTCCCCGGCCGGACCCCTGTACGTACCGGTCCGGCCGGGACCCTCAGGGTGTGCGGCCCGGCTCTTCCGCACCCCGCTCGGCGACCGAACGGCCGTCGGCTTCACCTCCGAGCACCGGCTCACCGCCACCCTCGGGACCGACCAGGCGTGGATCAGGCTCGCCGCATCCGCGCTGCGCGCGCTGACCGCGCCGCTCGGTGTCACCGCCGTCACCGTCGACCCGCAGTTCACCGCCCCGGCGCCCGCGCGGGTCACGCCACCCACCCCGCTGACCCCCGTCCCACCGGCCGCCGGGCCCGTCACCCACGAGATGCCCGCGCTGCGGATCGCCTGAGAGGGGCAGCCACGATGACCACGGTTCACGAACCCGCCACCGCGACCGACCCAGTCACCACCGCCGCGGACCTGTCGGTGTGGCCCGCCTCCACCACCGAGGCACCGCACGGAGACCTCTCCGTGGGCGGCGTGCCGCTCCCCGAGATCGCCGACCGCTTCGGCACACCCGTGTACGTCCTGGACGAGGCCGAGGTCCGCGACCGCTGCCGCACCTACCGGGACGCCTTCCCCGACGCGGAAGTCCTGTACGCGGCCAAGGCGTTCCTGTGCCGCGCGATGGCCCACTGGGTCGACGAGGAGGCCTTCGGCCTCGACGTCTGCTCCGCAGGCGAGCTCGAACTCGCCGTCACCACCGGTTTTCCGCCCGAGCGGATCGTGCTGCACGGCAACGCCAAGTCTCCCCGTGACCTCGACACCGCCCTGCGCCTGGGCGTGGGCCGTATCGTCATCGACAGCCCCTCCGAGATCGCCCGGCTGGCCGCCGCCGTCGGCCCGGACGGTCACCAGAAGGTGATGGTCCGGGTGGTGCCCGGCATCAGCGCCGGAGGCCACGAGAAGATCCGCACCGGCACCGACGACCAGAAGTTCGGCCTGTCCATCACCGACGGCTACGCGGCGCACGCCATCACCCGCATCCTCGACCAGCCGCAGCTCGAACTCACCGGCCTGCACTGTCACTTGGGCTCGCAGATCACCAGTGTCACGCCGTACCTGGTCGCCGTACGCCGCATGGTCGGCCTCATGAGCAGACTGCACCGGCAGCACGGCCTGATCCTGCCCGAGATCGACCTCGGCGGCGGCCACGCCATCGCCTACCGCCCCGGCGAACCCGCCCTGGACCTCACCATGCTGGCCCGCAAGGTACGTACCGAACTCACCGCCGCCTGCTCGGCGGCCGGAATCCCCGTCCCGCGCCTGGTCATCGAACCGGGACGGGCCATCGCCGGACCCGCGGGCATCGCCGTCTACCGCGTCCTGTCCGTCAAACACACCGGCGGCAACGTGTTCGTCGCCGTCGACGGCGGGATGAGCGACAACCCGCGCCCCGCCCTCTACGGCGTGCGCTACGCCCCCCGTCTGATCGGCCGGCACAGCACCGCCGGCACCGCCCGGGCGACCGTGGTGGGCAGGCACTGCGAAGCCGGTGACATCCTCGCCGCCGACACGGACCTCCCCGCCGACGTACGTCCCGGCGACCTGCTCGCGATCCCCGTGGCCGGCGCCTACCACCTGTCCATGGCCTCCGGCTACAACCTGGTCGGCCGCCCGCCCGTGGTCGCCGTCCGCGACGGACAGGCCCGTCTGCTCGTCCGCCGGGAGTCCCTGGAGGACATCCGCCGCCGCGACGTGGGGCTGTGACCGGCTCCTTGATCTCCCGGGCGGGCCGGTCATCCCTCCCTCGCCGGCCGGCCCGCCCGGGATCCGCCTCTACACGTCGATCTGGGAGCCCATGATGACCGTACGGTCCCGGGGCAGGCCGAAGTACTCGGCGGCGTCGGCAGTGATGTACGAGGTGGCGATGAACAGCCGCTTGCGCCACGGGGCCATCGTCGGAGCCTTGCCCCGACGGAGTTCGATCGTCGACAGGAAGTAGGACGCCCGGTCGAGCTGGAGCGGCCCCTCGGTCAGGGCCGGATCCAGCATCGCCAGGGTGCTCGGCACGTCCGGCGTCTCCATGTAGCCGAACCGGGCGGTGACGTGGATGATCCCGTCGTCGGTGTACCCGAGATCGTCCACGACGAGTCGCCGGTCCGCCGGGAAGCGGGGCACCGGCTCGGTCTCGATGGCCAGGAGCACGACCTGGTCGTGCCGTACGTGGTTGTGCTCGACGTTGGCCCGCATGGCCAGCGGCGTGGTCTGCTTGCCCCGGTTGAGGAAGACGGCCGTTCCCGGGACGCGGAGCGTCGGCAGCTCACCGCTGCGCAGACTCTCGACGAACCCGGGCAGCGACCCCTCGTCCCGGACCCGTGCCGCCGTGACGATCGCGCGTCCGCGCTGCCAGGTGGTCATGACGGTGAAGACGGTGAGGCCGATCAGCAGCGGCAGCCAGGCACCGTGCACGAGCTTCGTCAGGTTGGCCGCCACGAAGAGCAGGTCCACGAAGAGCAGCGGGCTCGCGCCGAGGACGACCAGCCACAGGGGTGTTCTCCACTTGGCCCGTGCGACGTAGAAGAACAGAAGGGTGGTGATCGTGATGGTGCCGGTCACCGCCATGCCGAACGCGAACGCCAGCGCCGTGGAACTGCGGAACGCGAAGACCAGGGTGAGGACCGAGACCATGAGCAGCCAGTTGATCCAGGGAACGTAGATCTGGCCGATCGTGGACTCCGAGGTGTGCGCGATGCGCAGCCTCGGCAGATAACCGAGCTTGGCGGCCTGGGAGGTGACGGAGTACGCGCCCGTGATCACCGCCTGCGAGGCGATCACCGTGGCCGCCGTGGCCAGCAGGACCATCGGCCATCTGCCCCAGTGGGGCACGAGCAAGAAGAAGGGGCTGCTGATGTTGCTGTGGTCCGCCAGGATCAGCGCGCCCTGACCGAAGTAACTGAGAACGCAGGCCGGGAAGACGAGGAACATCCAGCCGCGCGTGATGGCCCGGCGGCCGAAGTGCCCCATGTCCGCGTACAGCGCTTCCGCGCCGGTGACCGAGAGCACGACCGCGGCGAGGGCGAAGAAGGCGGTGCCGAAGTGACCGAACAGGAAGCCGAGCGCGTACGTGGGTGACAGCGCCCTGAGGATCGCCGGGTGGTCGATGATGCCGTCCACGCCGCAGGCGCCGATGACCACGAACCAGGTGACCATCACCGGCCCGAACACCCGGCCCACCGCCGCCGTCCCCCTGCGCTGCACCAGGAACAGCACGACGATGATGACCGCGGTGATCGGCACGACCGCGCTCTCCAGCGACGGCTGGACGACCTTGAGCCCCTCGACCGCGGAGAGCACCGAGATCGCCGGAGTGATCATGCTGTCGCCGAAGAACAGCGAAGCGCCGAAGACGCCGAGGGCGGCCAGTACGGCCGTGATCCGCCGGCCACCCTGCGAGCTCCAGCGCTGTACGAGCGTGATCAGCGCCATGATGCCGCCCTCACCGTCGTTGTCGGCGCGCATCGCCAGCAGCACATAGGTGACCGTCACGATGGTCATCACCGACCAGAACACGAGGGACACGACGCCGTACACGTTGGCGGTGGTGACGGGGACCGGATGCGGGTCGCCCGGGTCGAACACGGTCTGCAACGTGTAGATCGGGCTGGTCCCGATGTCGCCGAAGACCACGCCGAGAGCACCGATCACCAGGGCGAGGCGAACCGCGTCGTGAGCGCTCGGACGGTGTTCCTCCGAGGCCCCCGTCACCGGCTCGCCGCCCGACGCGGCCCCGTTCCGGGGATCGGTCATGGCGTGCTCCTCTGATCGGATCGCTCTGCTTCGGGCGGTGTGGGCCGACAGGCGCCTTCCGCCGCGACGATACCGATCACGTGCGCATTCGCTCGTAGCGCACGCCGTTTGGTTCCGGGCCGCTCGCCGGCACCTGCCGGATCCACCCGTGCTCCGAGCCGCACCCGGCCGGCGTGTGGATCAGGGGTGGTCGTGCCAGGCGACCGCCGTGATCTGCCAGCCGTCCGGTGTACGGGCGTACTGGAGGGTCTTGGTTCCTCCGCCCTCGAAGGGTTCGCCGTCCAGGATTCCGGACTTGCTGTATTCGCTGGTTCGGGAGGCGATGTCGCCGGTGGTCCGCGTCTGTTCGGCGGTCTCCCATTCGGAGAACTCGACGAGACGGCCGTCCGCCAGGAGCCGCCTGCGCGGTTCGATGAACTCGTCGACGGTGTAGACGGTGAAGTCCGGGCCGGTCTTGACGATCACGCCGCCGGGAAGCATGAGCCGCCGGATCCGGTCCACGTCGGCGGGCTTGCCGCCGCGGTTGTCGAAGGCGCCGAAGAACTGGGCGGTCAGTGCGTCTATCTCGGTCTTGGACATGGCGTGACGTTAACAGTGAGGGGCCGGTCGCTGGTGCGGGCCCGACGTCGTCGTCCGGGGCGGTGTCCGTCAGTCGGTGGGGGTCGTCACGATCAGGCTGTCGAAGGCCTGGACGCCGTTCTGGGTGGCGGTCACATGGACGGCGGTGTCCTCGGTGGCGTCGTACCGGGGGAGCGGGGTCGCGGTGATGGTGCAGGGGCTGTGGAGTTCGACGGGGTGGTGGAAGGTGCTGCGTATCTCGATGGGAAGGACGCGGTACGGAGTGCTGACCGCTTGGGCGGCTTGCCGGGCGGCCTCCAGGAGCAGCATGACGGGGATGTGAACGGTGGGCTCGTCGGGCAGCGCGGGGTGGGTGGGGTCGATCCGCAACTGCCAGACGTGGACACCCTGTTCTGGGCGAGCGGCTGGAATGCCGAGCGTCACGTCCCGTGTATTGAGGCGGCCCACGACGGGGGGTGGGAGGGCTCGCGGCAGGAGCGGCGGGCCGGAAGGCGGGCCGGGGCGGATCGCGTTCGGGTGGGTCCGGGCGGTGGGCGGCAGGATGCGCAGACCGATCCGGCCGGCCCCGACGAAGGTGTCGTCGTCCCGCAGCAGTTCGGCCTCCATGGCCATGGCCGTCACTCCTCCCGTTCCCGGGGCCGTGCCCGCACCAGGGGCCGCTTCGGGGACGCGGGCCATGTCCAGTCGGAACGTGGAGGGCCGGTGGTGCGCGAGGAGGCCGGCCGGGGCCACCTCGATGTCGAGTTCACTGACGGCCCATCGGTGGCCGCGGGGAATTCCGTCGTAGCTCCGGCCCACCAGAAGGGACGCCTGTCTCAGCGATTCGGCCGCCAGCAGGGGGTCGTGCCAGACACCGGCGATCGGCGTGTAGAAGGCGTGTCCCCGGGGCCACTGGGCGCCGAGGACGAAGGTGTCGGGGCCCGTCTGCTGCCAGTCGGAGATCAGTACGCCGGTGATCGCGCCGCGGTCGACGGGACGGCGGGGTGCGGTACGGAGGTGGGAGCGCCCGCCGCGGTGGGGAGTGTGGTCCGGGGCCGGGAGTGCGGGCGGGGGGTCGGTGAGGGACACGCGGGTCTGCCCTTCGTGTGGCGGGCGGTGGGCCGGGGCCGGGCGTCAGGCGATGAGTTCGGCGAAGCGTCCGGCGTGGAAGACGAGGGGACCCTGGTCGTCGGTGATGGCGCCTTCGAGGGCCTCGGCTATGACCAGTTCGTGGTCGCCGGCCTGGTGGAGTGCGGTGATGCGGCAGTCCAGCCAGGCCAGCCCGTCCACGGGGATGGGGTGTCCGGCGCGGGTGGAGTCCCACGCGCCCTCGCTGAAACGGTCGGCGCCCTTGGTGGCGAAGGTGCGGCACAGCTGTGCGTGCTGCCCGCCCAGGATGGTCACCGCGAAGCCGCCTTCCTCCCGGATCGCGGGCCAGGTGGTCGACGTGGACGCCGCGCACAGAGCGATCAGCGGCGGGTCGAGGGAGACGGAGGTGAAGGAATTGACGGCCATGCCCACCGGGCCCGCCGGTGTCTGCGCGGTGACCAGGACGACCCCGGTGGTGAACCGGCCCAGGATGTTGCGGAACGAACGCTGCTCCAGCATGTGCTCTCCAGCTGAAATACCGGCAAGGCGCCGACGGACGAGGAAGAAGATCGAATGAGGAACTCGGGTGAGGACGAAGGGTGGTGGAGAAGGGTGAGGAAGCCCGGTGAAGGGGACCGGCGGGGGCCGCGGGACCGGCGGGACCGGCGGGGGCGGGCGGAGAACTCGGGCGACGCCTGGTGGCGGGGCGGGGCGGGGCGGGGCGGGGAAAGGGGCCGGGCTCGGCGCGGGGGCGGTGTCTTCCGTCCCCGCGCCGTGTGACCCTCCGTCTGCCGTGCCGCTGTGTGCCGCGCGACCTAGGTGTGAGGTGCCGCCTAGAGCTGTGCGACCTACGTGTGTCGTGCCGCCCTGCGTTCTGCGACCTGCGACCTGCGACCTCCGCGTGTCGCGCCGCCCTGCGCTCTGCGCGGTGCGACTGCGAGCTCGGCGTGTCGCGCCGCCCGTGCCGAGCGGCGCGCCCGCGGCGGGGTTCAGCGGCCGTCGGCGCGGCTCGCGATGGCCCAGTCCACCGCTTCCTGCGGACGCGCCGCCGAGCCGGTGATCTGCGGGGACACATAGCGGGCCAGCAGCTCCAGGCTGCGGTTGGTCTTCTCGTACGAGGTCCAGTCGGCCACGTAGACCAGGAGCTTGCCGAAGCCACCCGTGGCCTCCTGCATGCGACGGATGCCCTGCACGACGTCCTCGACCGAACCGACGAGCGCGCCGCCGGCCTCGACCCGCGCCTCCAGCGCCCGCTCGCGCGGGGTGTCGGGGCTGATGACCTCGCGTCCCGCCGCCTTGCCGAAGTACTCGAAGAGCCAGCGGTCGTATCCCTCACGGACGTCGGCGAACGCCTCGGCGCGCGTCTCCCCGACATGGACCGGAAGCGCGATGCGCCAGTCCTCGCGCCGCAGGCTCCGGCCGTGCTCGTCCGCGGACTCCTCGGCGTACTTCCACTGCTGCGCCAGACCGATGTGGTCCGGAGCACCCGGCGTCATCAGCGCGAAGGGCAGCGCGAACGACGTCATGCTCAGGCCGTACTTGCCGACCAGGCGCGGGCTGGAGGAGGAGGTGCCGCTGGTGGCCATGGCCACCTCGATGCCGTCGGGGCTGAAGCGGGGCAACTGGAGCTTGGCGTCCTGGAGTTCGTACCAGTCGGTCTTCTGCGTGATCCGGGAGTCGCCGTTGACGAGCTCCAGGACGGTCGGCAGGGCCTCGTCCAGGCGGCGGCGCTGGACGTCGGGCGCCAGGCCGAACATCTTCGCGTCGAAGGGGACGCCGGGGCCGACGCCGAGGATGTAGCGGCCGCGGCTGAGGTGGTCGAGGTGGACGGCCCGGCTGGCGACGTGGAAGGGGTGGTGCCCGGACAGCGGTACGACACCGTGCGCCAGCTTGATCTGGGTGGTGCGCTGCGAGGCCGCGGCGATCATGGTCTCGGGGGCGCCGACCAGGCCCCAGCCCAGGGTGTGGTGTTCGCCGAACCACGCCTCGTCGAAGTTCAGCCGGTCCGCGTGCTCGACCAGTTCGAGGTTGCGGCGGACGGCGAGGTGCGGGTCCTGGCCGGTCTCGTGGACGGGGGACAGGAAGAGACCGATACGGCTGTGCACAGCATTCCTCCGGGGAATATGAAGACGGATCAGATTCCGGAGCTGATTCCGGAACCGGTGTGGGACGGGCTGAGGAGGTGGGCGCGAGGACCCACGGGAGGCAGCCGGCCATGAGAAGGGCCACGGCTGCGGCAGCCGTTACGGCTGCGGGACGACCCGGTAGACGGAGTCCTTGAGGCCGCGGACCTTCTCGTACGCGGCGTCGAGCTGGTCCTCGTCGCGCGCCGTGAGATAGACACGCATGGTGCTGGTCAGCAGGTCGGTGGTGGGGCGGATCCGGGAGCCGGGAGCCAGCTTCAGCCCCGCCAGGTACACGCTGTCGAGCGCGCGGATCTCGTCCACCGCCGCGGTGTCGACACTCTCGACGACCCCGTCCTGCTCGGTGGGGGTGTTGTAGACGACGCCGGGTTGCAGCCGGTCGTAGACGCGGCCGCCGTACTCGCGGCGGAACTCCTCCGGCCTGACGTACGCCCGGGCGGCCAGGCCCGCCTGGTTGTGGCCCAGGCACACGTCGTGGAAGCCGGCGTGGATGTTGCCGTTGAGGCGTGTGCCGATCTCGACGAGGGCGGGGCCCTGTTCGGTCATGATGACCTCGGCGTGCGCGGGCCCCCAGCGGACGTCGAGGGCGGCCAGCACCTCGCGTACGTACGCCACCAGGGCCGGCACCGGACCGGCGTCCGGAGCGAGGAGGATGTCCCGGTTGTAGATGTTCTTGCCCGAGGGCAGCAGCGTCTTCTCGTACTGCCAGACACCGCAGGTGTAGTGCTCGCCGTCGCTGCTGACGGTGTCGACGATGTACTCGGTGCCCTTGAGGTAGGACTGGACGAGGATCTCGGTGTTGGCCGTGCCGAAGATGTCCTTCGAGGCCAGCCCCGCGGTGGCCGCGGCGGTCACCTCCTCGGCGTTGTCGCAGATGTACACGCCGTCCGAGGCCGCGGAGCTGAGCGGTTTGACGACGACCGGGTACACGCCGCGCCTCTCGGCCCAGTCGGTCAGTTCCCGTACGTCGTCGCTCTTGAACTGGTCGGCGCACCGCACACCGGCGCGCCGCAGTGCTTCGATCATCTCGTACTTGTCCCGGCGGGCCGCCGAGAGCCGGGTGCCGTTGGACGGCACCCCGAGTGCTTCGCCGAGGCGGTCCGCGAGCGGTACGGCGCCTTCCTGGCCGGCGACCACGCAGACCGGGTCGTGGGCACGCAGCCGTTCAAGGAGCCTGTTCTCGTCGCCCTCGACGATGTTCTCCTCGTACTCGGACAGGCCGGGTGCGAGCATCGTGGGGATCAGCTCGGGGGTGCTCTGCACATGGACGACCCGTGCACCGGTCCCGGTGAAGGCCGCGGGGTAGAAGTTTCCGGCGGAGTAGCCGTCGACCACCACGACGGTGGGCCGCTGACCGCTGCTCTGGCTCATGCTCGTCCTTCTTCCGACGTGACGCGCGGCCGCTCGTCGACCAGGGGCGTGCGAGGCTCGGTGCGGGGTGTCTGGGCGATGAAGCGGGCGAGGCGTGCGATGCCCTCGCGGATCGCCTCCGGCGCGAGGTTGCTGAAGCCGAGGCGGATCTGGCGTTCGCCGCCGCCGTCGATGTGGAACATGCTCATCGGCGCCCAGCTCACCCCGTAGTCGCGGGCGCAGCGTTCCATCTCGCCCAGTCCGGCCTCGAAGCCCACCTCGACGGTGAGGAAGAAGCCGCCGCGCGGGGTGTTCCAGCGGACCTGGTGCTCGGCGTAGTGCTCGGGCGGAAAGTGTTCGGCGAGGCTGTCGAGGGTCACCTGGAGCCGTTCCAGGTAGACGGCGGCGAGTTCGCGGGTCGCCGGGCGCAGGGTGTGGCCGTTCTCGGCGAGGATGCCGCCGACCGCGGCCTGGGACAGCGAGGAGGATCCGACGCTGAACATGGCCTTCGCCCGGGACAGTTCCTGCGCCAGCGTGCGGGTGACGCCGTCGGCGCCGGTGACCGGTTGGTCGGCGACGAGGTAGCCCAGACGGGCGCCGGGGAAGGCCGACTTGGCGAACGAACCGAGGTAGACGACCCGTCCGGCGGTGTCGAGCGACTTGAGGGTCGGCATCGCCTCGCCGTCCCGTGCGAACAGCCCGTACGGGTTGTCCTCCAGGATGACGAGGTCCTCCTCGGCCGCCACCTCCAGCAGGCGCCGGCGGGCCGCGAGCGGGAGCACGGTCCCGGAGGGGTTGGAGAAGTCGGGGACGAGGTAGACCGCGACCGGTCGCCTGCCCCCGGCCCGCACGGCGCGTGCCGCCGCGGCCACGGCCTCGGGGTCGAGGCCGTCGGGGCCCTCGCCGATCCCCTCGACGGGGATGTCGAGCATCCGGGCCGCGCCGCGGATGCCGACGTAGGCCGGGGAGACGCTCAGCAGCACGTCGTCGGGGCCGGCGAACAGACCGCGCAGGGCGACGAGCGTGGCCTCCTGGAAGCCGTGCGTGATCATGATGGCCTCGGCGGGGACGTCGATGTCCTCGTCGTTGCGCAGCATCTGTGCCACGTCGTCCTGGATGAAGCCGTTGACCGGTCCGTACTGGAACAGCGTGCGCGTGATGCGCTGCTGCGGGACACCGCGCTCCTGGAGATGCTTGACGTAGCGGTCGATGTGGAACGAGAGGTCCGCCAGGTCGTGGTTCCCGTCGTACGGCGCCCCCGAGGAGAAGGAGAGGGCGTCCGGGAACTTCATGGCGGTCTCGCTGAGGATCCGCATGGAGTCCATCGCGGGGTCGGCGATCGCGGTGTGCAGGGCCTCCTGACGCAGCGTCATCCAGCCGCTGTCCGCCCATTCCGACACCGGCGATGCGGTGGATGCCGGTGATGTCGTGGCGCTCAAGGTCACTTCTTTCCTTCCGTGATCCAGCTGCCCTTGCCGGGCGACCACTGGCGGATGCGGGTGGCGGCGACGATCCCGCCCTGTACGTAGGGCTCGGCGTCCAGCACCTTCTGGAGCTCGGCCCGGTCCTCGACCTCGTAGAGCAGCAGGCCCGCGTTCTCGTCGGCCAGCGGCCCGCCCAGGAGCAGTACGCCGCTGCGGGCGAGGCGGTGAAGGTTCTCGGCGTGCGCCGGGTGCAGTCCCTGGCGTCCCGCGCGGTCCACGTTGTACTCGAATTCGACGACGAACTTCGCCACGGATCTCTCCTTCTCGCTCTTTCCGGTTCTGCCGGACTTCTCGGACAGCCGGGTCTCACATGTAGAGGCCGCCGTTGACGTCGATCACCGCGCCGGTGGAGTAGCCGGCGCTCTCGGAGCACAGGTGCAGGACGCTGCCGACCGCCTCGGCGACCGTGCCCATGCGTCGCATCGGCAGCTTGGAGAGCACCGCCTGCTTCTGCTCCGGGTCGCGGCGCTCCCAGGCGCCGGCCACGCGCTCGGTCGCGATGGGCCCGTGGGCGACCACGTTGACCACGACCCCGGCGGGGGCGAGCTCGTAGGCCATCTGCTTGGTCATGCCGATCACGGCGGCCTTGGCGCCGACGTAGGCGGCGTTGTTGAAATGGCTGTACGTGCGGCCTCCGGCCGAGGCGAAGTTGACGATGCGTCCGTAGCCGTCCCGCGCCATCCGCGGGGCACACGCCTTGATCGCGACGAACGTGCTGACAACGTTTTCCAGATGGGACTGGCCGAAGTGTTCCTCGGTCAGGTCCGCGTACCCGATGACCCGGGTGTCTCCGCCCACCCCGTTGACCAGGATGGAGGGGGCGTGCCGGTCGACGACGTCGGCGAGCTGTGCCTCTGCGGCGGGGATGTCGGTGATGTCACCGACGACCACGTCGACCTTGGTCTGCTCCGCGAGTTCGGCGGCCAGGCGGTTCACGGCCTCCTCGTTCCTGTCGAACAGGACGAGCGTGTGCCCTTCGCGGGCCAGGCCGCGCGCCACGTCCTGGAGGATTCCGCCGGCCGCGCCGATCAGGAGGGCGGTGCGCGAGGTCTGTACGGTCATGTCGATTCCCTGGGTTGGGGTTGGTGGGGGTGTCACGGCCGGTGCCGGGGTTCGTTCCCGGCGCCGTCGCGGCCGCGTGTTCGGTGCGAGCCGTGGGACTCTCGGGTTACTTCGGTGCCGCGTAGGCGTCGGGTGTCTCGGCGGGCGCCGGGGGCTGTGCCGTGCCGGCGGTCGTGGTGGCGAAGCCGCGGAAGCGGGGCAGGGACTTGAAGCCGGCGGCGGCGGTGAGGCCGAGGAGCAGCAGGCAGATCCACAGGGACGGATATCCGTAGGCGTTCGCCACGGTGATCCCGACGGGGCCGCCGATGACGAACGCGGCGTTCCAGGCGAAGAAGTAGGAGCCCTGGTAGGTGCTGACGCGTCCCTCTGGGGCCCGGACCGCGATGAACGTCGCCGACATGGGCGCCCACAGGACCTCGCCGAGCGTCCAGATGACCGTCGCCGCGGTGAACAGTGCGGTGTCGTTCGCCAGCGCGTTGAGGCCGAAGCCGACGGCCATCAGCGCGGCCGCCAGGACCAGGGGTGTCTCGTCGCCCATCTTCTTGACCGCCCTGGGGACCAGGGGGAGCAGGGCGATGGAGAGCACCGCGTTGATGGCCAGCACGATGCCGATGTCCTTCGGACTCAGTCCCGAGCGGCGCATGTCCAGCGGCAGGGCCGAGTTGACCTGGAGATAGACGCAGGCCAGCAGGAAGACGAGGGCGAGGTAGGCGACCAGGACGGGGGAGCGGTAGGGCTCGGTGACGCTGCGGGCCGCGCGGCGCAGCGCCGAGGTCGTGCTCCGGTCGTGCTGCTCGGGGCGTGGCTCGTCGGGGGGCAGGGCGCAGACCAGGAGTGCGTAGAGGGCGCTGCCCGCGGCCCAGACGAGGAACAGGGCGGGCGGGTAGAACGAGAGCAGGAATCCGGAGATGACCGGGCTCAGCGACATGCCCACGTTGAACCCGACGAGGAAGAGGCTGTAGGCCTTCGAGAACTGCTCCGGCGGGACGATCTTGGCGATCAGTCCGGCGCCGGCCGGCCGGTCCACCGCGGACAGGAATCCGGTCGCGAGGCAGAGCAGCCCGAGTACGTACACGTCGGTGGTCACGAGGAACAGCAGGGCCGTCGCGGCCGCGAGCGGCTGGGCGGCGATGATCGTGCGCCGCGGCCCGATCAGGTCGGCCACCGCGCCGCCCACCAGCCCGGAGGCGAGGATGCCGGCCCCGAACAGGCCGACCATGACGGGCGTGGTGCCGGAGTCGGCGAGGTGGTCCTGCTGGAGGAAGAGGATCAGGAAGGCCGGGGCGAGGATGCCCAGCCGGCTGACGGTCTGCCCGCACCAGAGCAGCCAGAACGCCTTGGGAAGCGTCATGAGGTGGCGCCCCTTCGTGTGGTGGTGAGACTGCTGTAGGCGAAGGCGGCGGAGACCAGCGTCATGTGGTGATGCCATCCGGGGTAGGAGCGGCCCTCGAAGGCGCGCAGACCGAAGTCGTCCTCCAACTGCCGCACGGTGTCAGCGGTGTTGGCGTGCAGGGCCGCGAGTTCGAGCAGTTCGCCGGCGGGCCGGCTGACCAGACTGGTGATCCATGTCCGTCCCGGGCGGCGGGTGTTCGGGTCCCGTTCGGCGAACACGCGGAAGGCGGGCGGGTGTCCGGCGGAGGCCGACGGGCGTACTGCGCCCGCCTTGCCGTCCGGCAGCCGGACCAGGCCGGTCAGGATCTCCGCCGTGCGTTCCTCGCCCCGCCGCGTCCGTACGGTCACGAGGTGCGGCGGCGCGGCATCGCGGCGGGTGAGGACCTGCCGGGCCGTCAGGACGCTCGGACCCGCGGGGGTCGTCGAGTTCGTCGGAGGCATGCTGGTCTTCAGGCCCATCGAGGTTGTGGTGTGTGTCGTTGCGTTGGCGCGGATTTGACGGGCCGGGGTCGCCAGCACCGGCAGGGCCGCGGGCACGGCGACGACGAAGTGGCGTCCCCGGGAGATCAGTTCGCGCACGATCTCCCCGCTGTCCGCGTAACCCTCCAGGTCCGCGACCACGGGCACCTCGGCGAGCTGCCCGCCCGCCGGCAGGCTCTCGATCAGATCGAGGGTCTGCGCCTCGGCGCTACGGGGTCCGGTGCTCTCGGGTATGCGGGCCCTTCTGCGCAACACCGGGTCGTTGGTCCACGGGTCGGGCAGCAGCAGACGCCAGTCGACGGGTACGTTCTCGGTGTCCGTGGACAGGAAGGCGCCCACGCCGACCTGGCAGTTGAGGGTGCGGCCGGCCTGGGGAACGAACCGGCGGTGCACGCCGCAGGACCGGTCGCCCCGTTTGGGGACCACGGCCAGGCCGATGGTCCAGGCGCGGGGCGCGGTGTGCTGCTGGACCCACCGGGCCAGCTCGGCGCGTACCGGCTCCCACGCCCAGGGGCTGGCGTTGATGAACTGGTGCAGGGACTGGGGGGCCGTGCACGAGTCCGACACGGACGCCGCGAGGCGCCGCACGCTCTTCTTGCCCGGCGTGCTCAGGAGTCCCTCCATGTAGGCGTGCGCCCACCGCCGTTGGTCGGCTCGGGGCAGCCGCCCGAAGAGCTCCTGCGTGAACGCGGAGACCGATGCCCGTGCCCGCGTGCCCGGCTTCGTCGCCATCGCTCGTGTCCCTCCCGCTGGTCCTGCTGGTCCCGGCCCTTGATCGGGGCCGCAACAGAAAGAATAGAGAACGATCGCTTTGTTTTCGACTCCGGGGTGGGGACTGCCGGATACTTAGCGAAGTCCGCCCGCCGAAGCAGACCGGAAAACACGGGCTGACCTGCGATGACACGGCACCGGGGCGCGGGGGTCAGGTGACCGGGTCCAGGGCGCGCGCGGTCAGCTCCGCCGCGATCCGCGGCGCGGTGAGCCCCCCGGACGCGACGCCGGCCCCCGCCGACGGGCCCGTCGACTCGGCGGGGTTGGGCATGCCCAGCGACAGCGTGAGCGCCCCCCTGAAGCGGGTCAGGTGCAGGAAGCCGAGCTGTCGGGGGGCCGTGCCCTGCGCCGCCGCCCCGCTGGAGACCCCGAACTCGGCCTTGTACGAAGGGCCGTACGCGGTCTCGTACGCGGCTCGACCGTGCCTGGTCCCGTACGGGCGGGGCGCGTGCACGGTCCCGAACGCGGTGGCGGCGGCCGCGTACGGGGGGACGGCAGCCGCGTTCGGGGTGATGGCCGCCGGGTGGGAGATGCCGGCCGCTTCGGGGGCGATGGCGGCCGTGCACGGGGTGGCGCCTGCCGCGTGGGAGGTGGTGGCGGCCGTGTACGGGGTGGTCGTGTACCGGGTCACGAGGGCTGCGTGGTGGCCGAGCGCGGTGTCCGCGCATCCCTCCTGCGCGAAGCGGAAGCCGAGCCCGCCGCCGGCGAACGCGGTCTCGTCCTCCACCGCCCGCCGGATGCGGGCGTGGTCCTGCCGGGTCGGGCGCCAGGCCGCGTCCGCCACCCGAAGGGCGAGCCCGTACGCGCGCGCACGGTCCGCCAGCGTGCCTCCGTCTCCCGCCCGTACGCTCGCAGGGACGAGGCGGACGAAGCAGCCGACCTCCGGCACCCGGACCTGCTCCGCGTACCGCTGCCGCAGGGAGACCGCCGTCAGCAGGGCCACCTCCTCCTGGCCCGCCGCCCGCGCGCAGGAGTCGGCCAGCGCCGCCGCGAAGAACTGCTCCGTGGTGATGCGGTGCCGACGGCACCACGCTGTCAGGCGTGCGGTCTGCCGCGCGGTCAGTGTTACCGGCGCCGTGGTCCCCGAGACGCCGGGCACCACCACCGCTCCCGCCGAGCCCGGTGCCGGGACTGCGCCCGGGGTTCTGGGTCCCGTCGCCTGCGCGAGCGGAGTCCGCGGTCCCGGCTGTGGGTGCGGGTGCGGGTGCGGGTGCGGTTCCGGGTTCGGGGGCGGTGGCGGCCGGTACGTCAGTTCGTCCGCGTCGGGTGCCGGGTCCTGCCGGTGGACGGGGTCGCGTCGGCCGGACGGGCCAGGTCCGAGCAGGGTGTCGAGCAGCGCCCGCAGCAGCCGAGCGGTGGACGGGCCGTCGCACAGCGCCGGGTGACAGGTCAGCAGCAGATGGGTCGCGGCGGCGGCCGGATCGTGGCCCACCTCCAGCCGCCACAGGGGACCGCCGGTCCTCAGGACGTCCCCGGACCGGGCGGTCCCCGCTCTCGCGGCGCCGTCATGCCCGTACCCGTACCCGTATCCGTACGCCTGGGCCGGGAGGGGAGGGGCCGCCGGGTACGTCTCCTGGTGGAACTGGTCCGTGTCGAGTCCGGGCACCTCGTGGAACCACAGGCTTCCGTCCTCCTCCACGATCCGCAGGGACAGTGCGCGAAACCCCCGCGCCCACTGGCCCACGGCCCGCTCCACGTATGCCGGAGAGAACACGGCGGCCACCGTCAGACGGGTGGCGGTCTGGGTCTGCCCGCCCGTCAGCACGTGCCGCCAGGCACAGGCCGCCTCGGTCCCGCTGAGTCTGCGCAACGGCCCGGTCGGTGTCATCGGGGCTCTCCTTCGTGGAAACCCGGGCCCATGGGCCGGGCGGGGGGTGCCTCCCGCTCTCGGGGGAGGAACGACGGTCGTGCGGAGCGGGCCGGAGGGCGTCCGTGTGCCGCCGGTGCGCACCGGTGCGCGCTCGGGCGAACCGGCCGGCGGCCCCGCGGACCGGCGTGCCGGTCCGCGGGGCATGCCCATGGGCTCGTTCCGGGGCGCATGCGGCGCTGATGGCGCGGCCGGCGTGGGCGGCGCGGCGGACGATCGGTGGAACGGGTGGAACCGCGTGTCACCCCGTCACTCCCGCCGCGACCGGCTGCGCCGCCCCCAGGCCGGGCCAGGAGACCGTGTTCGTCAGGCTGACACCGTGGCTGTCGAAGTCGAGCGTGACGCGGTCGCGGTCGGCCATCATGAACCCGCCGTGGAAACTGCTGCGGTCGGCGCCGAGATACACGTAGTGCACGCGCCCCGGGTGCAGCAGCGCCCGGTGGGAGAACAGCCCGGACATCATGTCCTCGAGACCGAAGTGCAGCGCCTTGGTCCCGGTGGTGAAGTCGCCCTCCCAGACCCGTGCGCCGTCCCGTTCGATCGTCACCCGGCCGGTCACCGACCGGGGCGGCTCGTCCAGGAACAGCCAGGGCGCCACCCCGGCGTCGCAGAGCTTCGCGTACGACAGGTGCCCGGCGTGGCGCCGGAACCGGCCGATGTCGGTGAGGTCGTTGCCGAAGGTGTAGCCGGCGTACTGCGGACTGCCGTGCTCGTCGGTGACGTACACCAGCACGACCTCCGCCTCCTCGCACAGCGCGACGGCGCCCGGCGGCACGGACAGCGGCTCGCCGGAGACCTTCAGCACCTCCCCGAGGCCCTTGACGAACCAGTTGGGCTGCGCCTGCGTGGCGGAGTCGACCTTGACGTTGTGGGTCTGCATGAAGCCGCTGACCATCGCGTCCCCGATGGACGCGGGCAGCAGCGGGGGCCGCGGTACGAGGCTGCCGCGCTCGGCGGCAGGGACCACCACGTGCGGACGGCCCGCCGTGAGCGCGGCCCGCAGTGCGTGACCGTCGCCGCCCGCCGCCGAGACCGCGGCGACGACCGAGGCGCCCAGGTCCTCGCCGGGGCGGACCGGGTGGAGAGTGAGCGCCTCGCCGTCCGCGGGCAGACCGAGGCCGAAGTGGCGCTCGCCCTGGTAGGTGCACTCGAAGAACACGTTCATGGCAGGAATCTCCTTGGATGTTGTATGGATGTCGGCGCATGGCGCACTGCGCTTGGCTGGTGCCGAGGCACGGGACCCGGGTGGCGGACGGATGTCAGGGCACGCCGGGAGCCGTGGCGCGGAGGTCAAGAACCCTTTGCCTGGGCGCAGTTGCCGGGCCGGACTGTCGGGGCGCGGCCGTCGGAACGTAGTTGTCCGGCAGGTGCTCAGAGCGAGGCGTGAGCCGCGGGTCGCGGGGTGGGGGCCACGGGCTGCCAGGAGCCGTTCTCGTCGGGGAGGACGAGCACGGCCCACGGCTCCGCCGCGCCGTTCAGGCTCACGCCGAAACCCGAACCCGGAGCGGGCGAGAGGGTGTTCGCCCTGCGGTCGACGACCGGGCGCGGCGAGACGATCATCTCGGGGAAGAAGCGGTCGCTCTGGCCGGCCTCGACGGTCAGAGCATCAGGGTGGCAGAAGGCCAGCGCCCGGCCCGCGTTGATCAGCGGGCCGACCTCGGCGACCTGGACACCGATCTGGAATGCGATGCCGTGCCGGCGGGCCTGCTCGATGAGCCGGGCCGCGCGCAGCGGGCCGCCGTTCTTGGCGACCCGGATGTTGAAGGCGTCGCACGCTCCCGTCTCGACCGCGGTCCGAGCGTCGTCGAGCGTGCAGAGCGACTCGTCCAGCATGATCTTCAGCCCGGCCTTGCGACGCAGGACGCCCAGGGCGGCCCATGAGCCCTTGGGCAGCGGCTCCTCCACATAGTCCGCGCCCGCGTCCCGCAGTCGCCAGGCGTGGGGGAGCGCGGTGGCCTCGGTCCAGCTCATGTTCGCGTCGACCATGACCGGCACACCGTGACCCACGTGCGCGCGCACCGCCCGGACACTGCGGGCGTCACGCTCGATGTCGTCGGACGCCTTGATCTTGACGAAGTGGAAGGGCCCGCGCGTGGCCAGGAACTCCTCGGCCGTGATGCTCAGGTCGAGCACCTGCGAGACGGGCAGCGCAGCCACCGAGGCGGGTGGACCGTCCGGGGTCGGCCCGGCGCCGATCAACTCCGCCCCGCCGAGCCCGAGTCGGCGCCCCAGCAGGTCCAGAACAGCCGTCTCCAGCAGACACAGCAGGTTGTTCTGGCCGGTGATCCGGAAGACCTCCGCGAAGCCCTCGCGCCGTATGCGCTCCAGGAGTTCGGCAGGCGGCTCGCCGCGCAGCAGCGCGAAGACCCGGTGCAGCGGGGTTCCGCGCAACGCCGCCATGACGGACTCGCCGCTCTCGCCGGTCACATACGGACGGGGCGCGCATTCGCCGATCCCGCTCGTGCCTTCGCAGGTGAGCCGCAGGACCAGGCTGTCGGAGGCGGCGCGGCGCGCCGCGGGATGGTCGAAGCGGGCATGCATGGGCAGGCGCACCCGGTAGAGCACCGCCGCGCCCTCGACCGCGGTTCCGTGTATGGCCCGGTCTGCGGTCCGGTCCACAGTCCGGTCTGCGATCAGGGCCGCGGTCCCGCCCTTGGTCTCAACCGCCGTGTCAGCCATTGCGGTCGAGTCCCTGGAGCAGGGTGTGGGTCGAGGTCCAGTCGACCAGGTCCGCGCCGGCGCCGGTGAAGAAGAGGTAGTGCCTGTCGGTGGGCAGCTTCATGATCGTCCCGCGGTCCGGTGCCAGCGCCGCGAACACCCGGTGGGCGCTGTCGAGGTCGACGATCGGGTCGCTCATGCCCGAGACGAAGGTCGCCGGGACTGCGGGGAGGGGACGCGTGCCTGGTTCCAGATAGCGCTTCTCCAACTCCAGCAGGGTGGCCCGTGAGCGGCGCGTGATCAGGCGTACGGCGAGATCGTCGTGGTCGATGAACTGCTGGTACTTGGGGTCGTCGGTGAAGTCCCGTGACCTCAGCCCCGCGTCCCACGGCTCGGTGCCGGACTCGGCGGCCAGCGCCCGCAGTTCGTCCTCGCCGAGTGTGGCGTGCATCCGTCCCAGCCAGGCGGAGCAGAACACGGCGGCGTCGTAGCGGGTGGTGAAGTCCGGGTGGTGCATGAGGGCGGCCAGGAAGGAGCCGCCCAGGCAGTGTCCGAACAGCGACAGCGGCACGTCGTCGCCGATCATCTCCCGTACCCGGGCCAGCGCGGCGATGTAGTCGCCGAGCAGCGTCTCGGCGTCGGGCAGGTTCCCGCGCTCGCCGGGACTGATCCCGCTGCCGCGCCGGTCAAGCACGAAGAAGGCGATGTCGTTGTCGGCGAAGCGGGGGCCGACCTCCCACATCCAGCCGGCGTGGCTCTGGAGGCCGTGGAAGTAGAAGACGGCGCCCTTGACCCGCTGGGGGTACTGGGGTCGCCACAGATGCAGGGCGAGGTCGACGCCACCGGAGGGCAGGTCGACTATCTCGCGGCGGGTGTTCTGCGGGGGCCTCTTGGTCTCGATCATGTCGTTGTTCTCCTCAGCGTGCGGAGTGGCCCGCGGTGGCGACCGCGGCGATGGTGACCGGCGTGCCGGCGGTGATGACGGTGGTGGCGGTGACCGGTGTGTCGGTGGTGATGACGGTGGCGATGGCCGGTGTGTCGGTGGAGTCGGACTCGGAGTCGGTGGCCGTGGCCGTGGGCGGCGGTGTGTCGGCGGTGCTTCCGTCGACCCGGCCGATCCCGTCGATGCCGGTCATGAAGTCGACGTCCTGGTGGAACGGCTTGTACTTGTACTGGGTGGCGTTGCCCACCTGGCGGCGCGACTCGGCATACGCGGTGATCGCGTCGAACGGGACGGTGCGCACGTTCAGGGGTCCGAGCCGGCCGCTGTCACGCTTGGAGGCGTACTCGATGTTGACCTCGCACAACTCCCGGTCCACGGCCAGGGACAGGGCCCGGTCGAGCTCCCGGCTCGGGACGGCGACCTCGGTGGCGACGACGTAGTACGGCGGCTCGGCCCACTGCGGCCCGCACATGTACAGGCCGGTGTCGAGGCCGAGCCCGGCCATGCCCTGCTTGATGGCCTGTGTGACCTCGGCCTCGGTGATCTTCTCGCCGGTGAAGGAGTGGAAGACACCGTCCCGGTGGACGAAGTGCAGCCACGGCGTGCCGTCGACGATCCGGTCGACGCGGTAGATGTCACCGGTCCACAGCCGGTACAGACCGTTCCCCTGCGTCATGATCAGGTGGTAGTCGCGGCCCGCCTCGACCTCGTCGAACAGCAGCGTCCGCACCCGGGTGCCCGCGTCGACCAGTTCGCCCAGCGGCACGTCGGCGGGGACGAACTCGAAGTAGGCCTGGCCGACCGCGAGGGGCTGGCTGTCCAGCGACTCGTCCACCGGTACGGAGGTGACGCCCTCGGTGCCGCAGCCCATGAACGGCAGCTTGCTGACGCCGGGCAGCACCGCGTCCAGCTTGGCGCGGTACAGCTCGGCGCTGGAGGACAGCCAGCAGCTGTACAGCGTCAGCGACGGCCACACGTCCGTCAGGCTGAACTCGCCCTTGGCCAGCACGGATTCGAGATGACGGGCCGCCTCCTCGTCCGGCTCGGACCACGGTTGGCCGTCGAGCGTTCCCGCGCGCAGATCGCGTACGAGCTCCTCGCCGTGCTCGGCGACCAGGTCGCGCAGCGAGATGAGCGTGCTCGGGTTGATGGCCGATATGTAGTGCAGATCCTTGCCGACCAGGTGGCGGATGCGGTGGTACATCCGGCCCGTGTGGGTGGCGGGGGCCTGGGTGTTGAACCAGGGGGACTGGTACCACGGCGGGTTCCAGTCACGGCTGTTGATCTGGGGGTGCCGGTTGCTGATCGCCTGGTGCTCCACGCCGTGCACGAAGTCGTAGACGTCCTCGCGCACGGTCTGGGTGTCCAGCGTGGCCCAGGGGTGTGCGAGCAGCTCGGGGTGGTGCAGCAGGTAGGTCCCCCACATGGCCTTCATGGCCGGAATGCGGTACGTGAGCAGCCAATGCAGGGTGTACGGGACCCGCTTGGGCACTCCGGTCGTACCGCTCGTCTTGAGCCAGCGCAGTACGGGGCTGCACGAGAGCACGCCTCCCTTCGTACGGGTCTCGCGCTCGATCTCGGGGAGGAAGTCGGCGTACCGCCTGATCGGCAGGACCGAGCGGAAGCGTGAGGGGTCCTCGGCGGTGACGTTGTAGCCCTGCGCCTTCCAGTGCAGGGAGTCGGCGCAGACGCCGATGATGTCGCGCAGCACCCGTTCTTGAGCGGACTTGGGGTCCTTGAGGTCCGCGAGCAGGTCGTCGCGGGCCTGGAGGCATTCCTCCACGAAGGGGCCACGGCGGTCGTTCCAGTGTTGCTGCCAGTCGGTGGTGTCCATCGGTGTCGTCTCTCCTTGCGGATAAATGTGGATAAAACGGTCTCGTGGGGCATGGAGGTGCCCGTGATCAGGGGCACCCGGGGTGGGGGCGTGGGGGAGGAAGGTGGGGGTGGGGGAGGCGAGCGAGCGGGCGGGGTGGCGGCCGGGAGGGCGCGCCCGGAGGCGAACGGCCGCCGTTCGGCCGTCAGTTGTGGTGGACGCCGACGGCCGGTGTCCCGCCCCCGCTGGCGGGCGCGGACGCGGGCGGAGCCGCCGTGGTCCGGGCGAGGGCGGTCAGCTCGTCGAGGTCGTACAGCGCGCGCCGCGCGGTCCCGTACCGAGTGATCTTGCCGCGCCGCGCCCACTGGCGGATGGTGACTTCCTGGACGCCCAGGACGAGCGCCGCCAGTTCGGTGGGCACCCGTCGGGCGCGGCCGTTCACGCCGACTCCCGCAGGGCGAGCCACTGGCGCGGGGTCAGGACGTGCCCCGCGGTGCAGACGGGCCCGCGCAGCACCAGCCCCTCGCCGCCCCGCCGGGGCAGGAACACCTTGGCCACGCAGCCCGGTTCGACGCACGGTCCCAGGGACGTGAGGCCGACCCGCGGAGGCGCCTCCTCCCTGCGCAGACCCGCCGTCGCCCGCGCCATCTCGTCGGCGAACCGGCCGGCTTCCGGACGGGCCGCCAGCCAGCCCGCGTGTCGGCCGAGGAAGGAGGCCATGGCGGCCACCGTCCGGCGCGGCGGTGCGGCCTCCGCCACCTCGTCCACCACGAGCCGGGACCAGGAGGACAGCACGGCGACCACCTCGCGGCGGCCCTCCAGCACCGAGGACCGTACGGGCAGAACGGGTTCCCGGCTGCCGGTGATGCGCTGCGCGGGAGCACCGCCGGAGGGCCGGCCCAACTCGGCCTCACTGTGCCCGTGCAGCCCCGGCAGGGCCGCGAGGTCACGGACCACGGCCCGCCGGCACAGGCCGCACAGGCGGCTGCCGGACTCCGCGCGCCGCCCGTGCGGGCGGGCGGCATCGCCGTCCGCCCTGCGGCAGCGCGTCGAGGTGCACAGGGACGTTTCGTCGGCCACGGCCAACTCCTTGCGTTTTCGGGGTCGGTGAACAGCGAAGCGCCGCACAGGGCGGCGCTTCGGGGGAGAGGCGGGAGCCATGTACGGCGCGAACGGGCTTGTGGGGTGCGGCGGTTCGGGCGGTACGCGGAGTGCGTCCGGAAGAAGACATACGGGCTCGGGAAAGAGCGTTACACGGCAGCCTCGTGGCCACAAGGACCGACCGCCTCAGGGGCCGGACTCCCCCTCTACTTCGGCAAGTTCGGCGCCGCGATCGCCTCGGCAGGGATGGCGTGACCGCCCTGGCGCGCACCGAAGGCAGGTCGTCCGGCGGGGCGAACCGGAGCGACCGCCTGCGAGCTCCGGACACCAGAAGGCGGGCGCCGGGGGCTGGTCCGGCTTCCGGCGTCCGGAGCGACCCCCGCCTAAGCGGGCTGCGGAACGGGCACGCCAAGCACCCGGTCCCGTAGCGCCGGGAACTCCTCGCGGGTCCGGGCGGCCAGGCCAGGGTCCAGCTCCACCCGCAGCGCCTGCTCCCCGGCGCCCGCCTCGGCCACCACCTCGCCCCACGGGTCGACGACCACGCTGTACCCCGCCTGTTCCACGCCGGCGTGCGTGCCCGCGGTGTTGCAGGCCAGGACGTACGCCTGTGACTCCACCGCACGGGCCCGTGCCAGCAGCGACCAGTGCGAGCGCCGCCGCGCGGGCCAGCCGGCCGGGACGACCAGCAGATCGGCGCCCGCGTCGACGAGCAGCCGGAACTGCTCGGGGAAGCGCAGGTCGTAACAGGTGGCCAGGCCCGCGGTCAGCCCCGTGCCGGTCAGCGGGACGGTGACGACCTCCTGCCCGGCGGCCATCAGAGCGGCCTCGCCGCGGTCGAAGCCGAAGCGGTGGATCTTTCGGTACGTGCCGTGCGGGCGTCCGTCGGGTCCGAAGAGCAGCGAGGTGTTGCGCAACGCGCCGTCCGGGCACCGCTCGACGAGCGAACCGGCGTGCAGCCACACCCCGGCGTCACGGGCCGCCGCCCCCATCGCCGCGGCCGTCGGGCCCGTCAGCGGTTCCGCGTGGGTCTCGAACTGGTCGAAGGCGAAGGCGCCGACGGCCCACAGCTCGGGCAGCACCACCAGGTCCGCGTCGTGTTCGGCCCGGACCAGGTCCGCGACCCGCTCGCGGCGGGCACCGGCCGTCTCGCCGGGGTTCACATCGATCTGAAGGAGCGTTGCGCGCACGGTCGTACCGTCCATGGTGGAGTCCATTTCCCGTCTGAGGTGTGTGGGGTGAGGTGTGCCGGTGGCGAGGTGAACTGGGCTGTTCGGAAACGTAGTCGGGTGCGACGGAGGGAAGGTCGAGACGTCAGAGCGTGCTCTCGGGGTCCCCGGCGGGGGAGTGGTCCGTGGCGAGGGCCGGGTCTGCCGCGTGGGCCGGGTCGGCCGTGAGCGCGGCGTGGAGCTTGCCGCACGCCAGGAACGCCCACAGCGCGCGCAACTCCCGCGACACGCTGCCTCCTTCGGCCCCGGACCGTACCGAAGCCTCGGCGCCCGCCATGAGGTAGGCCACCAGCAGTTCCATGTCCCGCAGTTCCCCGTCGCACGGCACCCGGATCCCGTCCACCTCGGCGCGGGCCCGTTCCAGCAGGTCGCGCAGGACAGGGACCCACCCCGCGTCCCGCTGCTCGGGACCGGCCGTCATTTCCTGCGCCAGCCGTCCCGCCGCCCGTACGGTGACGTCCCGCTCCAGCAACTGGGCCAGCTCCAACGTCAGGTCGACGACCGCCTGGATGCCGGGGCGCGGTACGGCGCCAAGGGGTCGCAGGGCGGTGAGGGTGGCCGTGTTCCCGGCGGCGCGTACGGCTTCCGCCAGGTCGCACTTGGTGGGGAAGTGGAAGGTCAGCGCGCCCATGGTCGTGCCGGCCGTCCGGCAGATCCGTGACAGGGAGGTCCCGGCGTACCCGTGCCGGTCGAACTCCGCCGCTGCGGCGGCGATCAGTGCGTGGCGGGTCTGTTCGGCCCGCAGCTGTCTCACCATGCCGGGGCCTCCACGCCGCGACAACGCCGTTCCCGTGGGGTGGGGGCGGCCGGCGGTGGAGGGGTTCGCTGGTCTCGACCGGGCTGCACGGTTCCTCCGGGCTGCTAGAAGGCGTTGCGCCGGTCGGGCCGGAGCGGCCCGGCGTGATCGGTGTGTCCGGCGCCGTGCGCCGCACGGGGGAGGAGACGGCCCCGGCGACGCCGGGACCGCCGGCCGCCTGACGGCTACCGGCGAAGCCGGGCTCCTGGGCCTCTTGCGACGGTGACACGTGCCGCGGGCCCCGGCGGCCCAGCCGTACAGGCCGGTCCGACGGACTGTGCGGTTCGGCTGGACTGCGCGGTCCTGTGGGACTGCGCGATCCAGCGGGGCTGTGCTGCGGTCCCGCGGGACGGGCGGTGGTCCCGCTGGACCGCTCAGCATGGTTGGGCTGCCGGTCCGGGCACACGATGACGGCGCTCGCTGATGACGGTTCTTGCTTCGGTGTGTTTCGGTGCCCCGGAGCCTATCGGCGGGCGGCGCCGATGCCGCCCCGCTCGCGCACCTGCCGGACGACTTTGGCACCTTGCGCGTATGCGCCGTACGACGCCCTTGCACGTATCCGCCGTACGACGCCCACGCATCGCTCAACCGGCCGCCAGGTGAACGCGGTACCAGGACGCGGACCCGGCGAGACGGACCAGCGGGCCGGGCCCGGCGGGGCAGCCGGAGATCCGCCAGATCTCCTCGCTGCGGTACCAGTGGTCGCGGGCCAGCAGCGAGAACTGACGCTCACTCATGGTGCCCGACACCTGCCGCAGTTGACGCAGACAGGTCGCCCAGGACCAGTCGGCGAGGACCGGTTCGAGCAGGCCGTGCTCGGTCAGAGCGGCCATCAGATCGCGGTTGGCGACGGGCACCGGATGGCTCGCGTGGTGCACCGCCGGGCCCGCCGGACTGTCGCTCCCGGCGAGCGTGACGATCAGGCGGGCCAGGTCCGTGACGTCGACCGCCGACAGCATCCCGCTACCGCCGTCCCAGTGGGCCGGGACCCTGGAACGCAGCTCCGAAAGGGCCGGTACCACCCAGCGGTCACCGGCGCCCAGGACGAGTCCGGGCCGCAGCACGACCGCCCCCGCCTCCAGGGCGAGACGCTCCCCGGCGAGCCGGGTGACGCTCGCGGAGGAGACGGGCGCGGGATCGATCTCGTCCACCGCGATCCCCCGGTGCGGGCCTGGCCCGTAGACCGCCGCGGTGGACAGGTGCACGATCCGTGGGACGCCGGCTTTCCGGGCCTCCTCCATGAGCGCCCGGGTCCCGCGGACGTTGACCGCCTCGCACGCCTCCCGGCTGCCGGACACCCTGGAGGCGAGGTGGACCAGTACGTCCGCTCCGCGCGCCACGCCGTCCAGTGACGCAGGATCGGACAGATCCCCCGGCACCCAGGACAGGCCGGGGGTGTCCGATCCGCCGGGCGGAGCCGTCCGTGCGAGGGCGCGGACGCTGATGGCGCGCCCGTCGGCGTGCCCGCGCAGGGCGGTGCGGAGCACCTCGGAACCGACGAAACCGGTGGCACCGGTGATCAGCACTTCGAGGGGCTTCACTCGGGAGCTTCCGTCGCGCCGCCGGAGCCGGTGGTGGCGTCGCTGCTGCCGCTGCCGCTGTACAGGGACAGATCCAGTTCCGCGATGACCTCGGCCGGAGCCAGTGCCGGCAGCAGACATCGCCACATCGAGGCGATCCGCTCGGGCAGGTCGGCCCTGGCGGTGGAGATCTGGGACATGATCTGCGTGCCGGTGTAGGCGCCCACCAGGACCCGGGCGAACTCCGCCTCCTGGACGCTCGGCAGGAGCTGCCCCATCTCGCGGGCCCGCACCAGCTCCTGGCGGAACTGGTCGGCCCACCACTCGTAGATCGCGTAGTCCTGGAGACCGGTGGCCCCCTGCTCCACGGCGAGCCGTACGCCCGCCCGGAAGAGGATGTTGCGCTGCATCTCGACCGCCAAGTAGCCGGTCATGTCCAGAAGTTGCTGGAGGCCGCCCTTTCCTTCCGGCAGCCGCAGGTCGGCGGCCTGTTCCAGGATGACCGCGCGGGCCAGTTCCTCCTTGGACTTGAAGTGGAAGTACATGGCTCCGGTCGTGGCGCCGGCCCGGTCGAGGATCTTGTTGATGCTCGCGCCCTCGTAACCGACTTCGTCAAAGACCTCGGCGGCGGCGCGCACCAGTGTTTCCCGGGTCCTGACCGCACGCTCCTGCTGACGCGCCATCGATTGGCCTCCTGATCCCCTCGACAAACAAAAAGAACGACCTCTATGTTATTCGAGTCGGGCCCGAGAGACCAAACGGGACCGGCATTCCGTCCGTGCTGAACCCAGGGGGAGATTCAGTCATGTCGTCGAACGCTGTTCGGGATCGCGTCAACACCGCTGTCCGCGAAGACGTCAACACCACCGCCGAAGAGCACGCCGCCGCTGCTCAGGGGCGTGCCGCCACCGCCGTCGGGGAGCGCGCCACCGCTGTCGCCCAAGGACATGCCACCGGCTCGCTCACACCCGTACCGCAGAGCTACACGCACAAGACCCGCCCGGAGGAGGTGCTGCTCCGCGACTGGGAGCGCACCGGCCCGGACGCCTTCACCGTCACCGCCCAGTGGCCGCGTGACCACGCCTTCTACCGCACCCGCCACGGCCTGCTCGATCCGATGCTGCTGAGCGAGACGATCCGTCAGACCCTGCCGCTGCTGTCCCACGGCGCCTACGCCGTACCGCTCGGCCACCAGCTCCTGTGGCAGGACCTCGACTGGCACCTCGTGGACCCTGCCCCGGAGATACCCGCCGGCCCCGAAGCCCCCGCCACCGCGCACACGGCTCCCGAGTCCGGCCCGGAAGGACCTGTCGCACTCTCTTCGGACCCTTCGGACACACCGACCGGTCCCCAAGCCCCTGCCGCCCTGTACGCGGGCTCGGATCCGGCTCCCGCCCTCGTCGAACTGCGCATCACCTGCCCGAAGGTGACCTACCGCCGTGACCGCGCCGCGGCGATCGCCCTGCGTGTCGAAGTCCTGCGCGACGGCGCGCCGTTCGCGGTCGCGCACTCCCGCTTCACCATCCAGGACCGCGCCGTGTACGAGCGCCTGCGCGGCCGGTACGCCGACATCGGTGCCGTCCGTGGCCTGCCACTGTCGCCCCCGGCGTCCCCGCGACCGGTGGGCCGGGACGGCTTCGAGGACGTGGTGCTGTCCCCCACCCACACCTCCGACCGCTGGCAGCTGCGGACGGACACCACCCACCCGATCCTCTTCGACCACCCCGTCGACCACGCCCCCGGCATGCTGCTGCTGGAGGCCGCGCGCCAGGCGGCCCAGGCCCTGGCTCACCCTGAGGCCACGGTCGCCGTCGGCATGGAGTCGGTCTTCACCCGCTACGCGGAACTCGACGCCCCGTGCTGGATCCTGGCCGACGCCCTGGCACCCGACTCCCTCGGCCGCCCCCGGGTCCGCGTCACAGCCCGCCAGAACGACCGTGACATCTTCACCTCGACCGTGACCTTGGCCCCGGTGACCGACGCGCTGTAGCCGCGCAGGCTCCCTCCGCCGGGCCAGAACGCCGGCCGCGGTCCTCACGGAGGCTCCGCGGCCGGCGTGTGACCCTGTCCGCTCCCGGGGGTGTGACACCGTCCGTGAGCGTGCTCGCGGGAAACCCCCGGTGGTCAGGTCGCGGTGGGAAGGTAGGGCGCCGCCGCGACCTGGGCCATGGTCCGAAGGCTGGTGAAGTAGGAGGCGCAGTACTCCTCGTTGATCTGAGGAACGATCTTGTCGAGATCGGCGATGCGGCCCCAGAGGCAGGCGATGCCGGTGTCGTCGAGTCCGCCCCTCAGCTCCTTCTGCACGAGGCCGGCGACGTCGGCGTCCAGAAGGACCAGATCCACGCCGTCGAAGTCCACGCCGCGGAAGCCGTCGGGGAACAGCGCGTGCAGGTGGTCCTCCCACAGCCGGGCAAGGCCCCCGTCGGACTGTGCTCCGCCCGCGTCGGCGGCTGTCGCCGCTGGCGTGGACGATGGGCGAAGGAGCAGGGAGACGGCATCGAACACGGCACGCACCATCGCGAGGGCCCGGAGCGGGTGGAGGGCGGCACTTGACGCGGAGCCCTGCACCAGCTTGTCGCGCAGCAGTCGGCTTCGGTCGAGTTCGGCGGCGAGTCCGGCGGTGAAGAGCCCCGCGTCGGTGGCCCGCTCGATGAGGATGTGGAGCGGTTCGTTCGTGGCCAGACGCTCCGTGAGGACGTGCTCCAGGGCGAACAGGGAATGCGTCACGGAGACGGTGGCGAACTCGTACCGATAGTAGGAGTGCCGGATGAGCTCGCGTGAGGTTTCCATCGCGCTCATGACGTACATCGACGCGTTGCCGGGCAGGACCAGGTCTCCAACCAGGGCATGCATGTCCGCGTAGTCGAGAACGAGGTCGCGGCCGCGCGGGTCCCGTACCGGCAGCAGGAGCGGGTCGGGCGGCGGTGGCAGGGTGTTCACCGGTGCAGTCTTGTGGGCGGAAGGCCGTCGGTGCCAGCGGATTTGCTCGCTGGTTGGCCTTCCGCAAGCACAAGGCGCTTGGTGGCCGGTGTGGTTGGACGATCGCGCAGCGTGTGCCGTAGCAGGGCCAGGCCGGAGAGGAGTGCGACCAGGGTGCACACGCCGGTCCAGCCGAACGCCGTGTAAGCGCGGACGCCCGCCCACGAACCGGCGCTGCCGCCGAGGAACGCGCAGGTCATGTACGCCGTGTTGAGGCGGGCGCGGGCCTCGGGGCGCAGGGCGAAGATGCGGGCTGGTTGGCCACCTGGCCCGACTGGACGGCCACGTCGAGCAGCAGCATGCCCGCTCCCAGGCCGACGAGTCCGGCGACCCCGCCCAGAGTTCCGGTGAGCAGCAGGAGGCCGGCCGCGACGGCCGCGGTCATGCAGACGGGGCTGACGGCGTCGGGACCGTGCCGGTCGGTGCGCCGGCCCGCGACCGGTGTGGCGAACATGCTGGCCGCCCCCACGAGGGCGATGACACCGACCGCCTGGGTGCCCAGGTGGTAGCGCGGGCCGGTGACGAACAGGGCGAGCGCGGTCCAGGCCGCGCTGAACGCGGCGAAGACGAGCGCCTGGTACTGGCAGGAGCGCCGCAACAGCGGCTCGGCGCGCAGCATATGGACGCAGGACGCGAGCAGTTTCACGTACGGCTGCCTGGTGCTCGGTGCGGTACGGGGAAGCGCCGCGGCCATCACGAGGGCGAGCACGAGGGCCAGGGCGGCGGCGACCAGGAAGGGGGCGCGCCAGCCGAGCCACTGGCCGAGTGTGCCGGAGAACGTGCGGGCGAGCAGAATGCCGCCGATCAGCCCGGAGAGCAGGGTGCCGGTCACGGCGCCGCGCCGTTCCGGGGCGGCCAGACCCGCCGCCATGGGAATGAGGATCTGCGGGACCACGGTGGCCAGACCGACCAGTGCGCAGGCGATGGCCAGAACGGGCAGGGAGGGGGCCGTCGCGGCGAGGACGAGTCCCGCGCACGTGAGGAGCAGCAGCGTGGTGACCAGGCCGCGGTGGCGCAGTCGGTCGCCGAGCGGCACCACCAGGAAGATGCCTGACGCGTAACCGAGTTGGGCGCAGGTGACCACCAGGGCCGCGGAGGAGGACGTCACGTGCAGGTCGTCGGCGATCAGCGGACTGAGTGCCTGCGGGAAGTAGACGTTGGCCACCGCGATGCCGCAGGCGATGGCTGAGAGCAGGATCAGCGGCCGGCTCAGGGTCGAAGAAGGCAGGAGGGAAGGACTGTTGGACATCGCGCACCTCGGCCGTGAAGGGGGCGGATGGAGACTGCGACGAAGGAAGAGGGCGCACTTCGCCACTGGAACCTGTTTAAACGGTTCCAGCAACGTACCAGTTAAACCGGTTCCCGAGTAGGGTGGCTCTCATGGTGCTCACCGCCGAACCGGCCACTCCTCGATTCCGCAGCGGCGCAGGCCGGCTGTGCCTCGACTTCATGCGGACCTTGCGGCTGCGCGGCTCGGGCGACGCCACCGAGGAGCTGGCCACCGTCCAGGATCTGGCCGACTGGGTCGCCCAGTTGGGGCCCTATCCCGCAGACCTGGCCATCCCCGTTCCACCCACGGCCGTCCTTGTCCGGGCGCGAGAACTGCGGGAGGCGGTCCATACCCTCCTGACGGCCGCCCGCGGCGACGGCGGAGCGGCCGCCTGCCCCGCGGCCGAGCGCGAGCTGCTGAACACCGCCGGCGCCGCAGCGACTCCGGTTCCGCGGCTCGACGGGACGGGCGCGACGGTCTACGGGGCCGAGGACCCTGTCGGCGCGGTACTGGCGGACATCGCGCGCGATGCCGTCACGCTGGCCACGTCCCCCGCCCTGGCCCAGGTGCGCGCCTGCTCCGGCCCCCATTGCGCGGCCTGGTTCCTGGACACGTCCCGTCCCGGCAACCGGCGTTGGTGCTCGATGGAGACCTGCGGGAACAAGTCCAAGAAGAGCACTTGGCGCACTAGGCACGCGACCGCGGCCGACGCGTGATCGTCCGTCACGGGTGGCCGGGACGGCCTTCCCCACCTCGTGCGCGGCCCACCGGTCCTCGAACCCCCCGCTCTCGCGCCGCAGCAGCTCGACCAGTTCCCGGGCCGCCGCATCGGACCGGCGCACCCATGTGGCTCGCAGATCGGCCACGCGGGCGCGGGTCTCGCGCTCGCGGGTGTCCTCGGCGAACACCTGGACCTGCTCGCCCTCCTCGACGTGGTCTCCCCGCACGCCCCGCCGCCGGATCGGCCTCTCCCTGGGCACCGCCACCCTGCTCCACGCCGCCGTCCTGGTTCCCCATCGCTTCGACCGGCTCGTGCTCACGGCACCTCCCACGGCGTGGGAGACCCGGCCCCAGCAGGCCACCGCCTACACCCAGCTCGCCGACCTGGGGAATTTCACGTGGACATCGAATTACGGCGCGCTGCGCTCAGTGCTACGACCACTGCACTGCTTATCTGGTGCGGGAGCGTGGGCACAGCTGCTGCTGAAGATGTACCGACCGACGCATCTGTCGTGTCAGACGCGACGGCCATCTCCGCTGACCAAACGACAGACATCAACGACAGGGGGGGATGGGAGGATGACAACGATCAGCCGCTAGGTGTGGTTGGCCCCTCGGCGTGTGACATGCCATCGACGTGGTACACCATCACGTCAAAGACGGCATACCACATACCTTCCTGGTGGAATGGGACCAAATTCAAGGATGGGCCGGGCGGCACTATAGCCGTCTCGGTGACCAAGAGTGGGACTATTTCCGCTGAAATCACGGGTACCATCGAGTGGTCGAGCAACGCGATCATCGCGAAAGCCAAGGCCCAGGTCAGCGTCAAGGTAGGTGGCAGCGTGACCATTACCACCGGCCACAACTACTCCCACGACATCAGAGCAAACAAGTACGGCCACTTGCAGTACGGTTCGTGGGGCTACAAGTTGACCTGGAAGAAGTACCGATCGACTGGCGGCGGTTGCGGCGCTGTCGAGCTCGGCCATGGTACGGCGACGGTGCCCACGTCCGAGACTGGCTGGAAGTACTGGGAAACCTCGTCATGACCTTTGTGAGCCTGCGAGCCCGGTTCATCGGATGCGCCGTGATGGCGTCGACGTTCCTCCTCACCTCGTGCACGTCTGCGGGTGACCACGGCAAGGCTGCCGACTCGCCGCCTCCTGTGTCCCGCACCTCTCACGCGTCCACCGGGCCGTCAGAGGCAAAGCTGATCAGGCAGGCTCAAGCGGCCCTTGCTTCAGTCGGCCGCGGAACGCTGGTGGAGGCAGGATCGGAGCGTGTGACCGATGGCATCCACACTGAACCCACGCTGACCGAGGGGAAGTCCTACAGACTGAACCTGATATGTGTCGGTACCGGAAGCGCGCGAGTGAAGTTCACGCCAACCGTCAGCGCTGCGAAAACCATGGTGCCGTGTGATGCGTCGGTGGTGCAGCAGCGCATTACTGCGCCCAAGTCGATTCGCATCGACGTTGATGGGGTCAAAGGCGCCACTGGCGTGATCGCTTGGCAGATCGACGTCGTCTGATCACGGCACACAGCGAGCTGCCCCAGCGTGATCTCTGGGGCGCTCAGATCTGCTGGCTGCATCAGATGATTGAGGATGAGCTTTCAGCCGTACGAGCCAGAGGGCCCGTCCCGTCCGGTGCGGGTTTCTCTGGCTCGTCCCGGTTGAGCAGCCCTGGCTCGACCCACGGCGGGGCGGCTCCCATTCGCCCCGGCGGGACCTCCCGCTCTCCGGCGGGGCCGCCCTGGCTCGTCCCCGCCGCGCCGCCCGAGAATGAAAGCATGCCGGAAGACGCGAGCGGAATCACTCTGAGCAAGCAAGACCTCCGCGAGGTCACCGCGTTCGCCGCGACGTGCGCGCAAGTGGTGCTCGCGCTGTTCGAGGCGGAACGCCCGGACGATCCGCGGCCCCGGGACGCCATCGGCGCCGCGTGGGACTTCGCCCGGGGCGGTGAGCGGGGGAAACGGCTGCGGGACACCGCGTGGGCGGCCCTCAAGGCGGCCGGCAGCGCGGAGACCGCGGCCGCGCGCGAGGCGGCCCGGGCGGCGATGTCCGCGGCAGGTGCCGCATATCTGCACCCGCTGGCCCAGGCCACCCAGGTCAAACACATCCTCGGAGCGGCCGCCCACGCGGCCAGAGCGGCCGAACTCGCCGGCGGTGACGACCCGGACACCGGCACCGAAAGCATCGGGCAGGCCGCGAGCCGCGCGACCCTCGCCGTAGTGGAGGTACTCGAACGCTACCCGGAGGCACCGCAGAGCGGCGGTCGGGTGGGCGAACTGATGCGCCTGCTGGACGCGCGACTTCGCCGCACCACTTCTGCCTGAACAGCCGTCAGTATTCGGACACAGCAGCCTTGACCGGAAATGCACGGAGCCGGACCGATCCCATCCGATCCCATCCGGCACTGAACGGCGAACCAGGACTTTCTCTCCAGCAATCGACTGTTTCCGGTCAATCTCCCGATGCCGCCGCACCATAGGGCAAGCCTTAACAGTCCAACAGCTCCAGACGCTCACGCAATCCGTCCGTTCCGAGCCCGCTCTACGGCAAGGTGCGCGCCCCGTCCGGTTCGTGTGTGTCGATTCCATGGCGCCATGGGCCCTTTTTTGCCACGCGTTGACAGAAGGGTGCCGACTGGCGCAGGGTCGTGATCGCGCCGCCGTCTGTCGTGACGTCGGCATGAACGGGGGATGGGGTTCCGTGGTGTCTGACCAAGCTGACGAGAATTACTCGACCGTCGAAACGGGGCGTGCCCTTCGCCTTTCGGGCAATGGCGCTTGGAGCCACGCCCTGCCGTCCGCCCGCGGGACCGGCTGACTCCACTGCGAGCGAATCCTTTCGGACCGTCGGCCGAGGACGTCCGAGGCATCTGACGGCGGCACGACCGAAGATGCCTTTCCCGGTGCGTTCGCACGCATTCCGTCGGCACGCCCCGGACCACCGGACCATGCCGTCCGACGCTTTTCAGACGGTCTGGATCCCTGCGCGCTGGAATCGCGATGCATTCGAACGCGGCTGCACGAAAACGGCGTTGGAACCGAAGCCGAGACCGAAGCCACTCCCGCGCCGAATGCACTCCAGCGCCGAATGCACTCCCGCACCGAAGCCCGAACCGGTTCAGCGGATGACGTGAACCGGTGAAATCCGGCCGTCATCTGCGGCGGGCCCAGTCGCCGGCGAGCGCGGAATCCGGTCCGTGCCCGATTCCCTCGCCCCCTGAATCCGCCGCCCCGCAATCCGCCAATCCGTGACCCTTGATCCTTGAAGGAGCATGACCCCCCATGGCCGACGAGATGGTGCTGCGCGCCCAGAAATTCGTCAACAGCGTCTACGGAAGCAGAATCGGCCTCACCGTCGACGAGAACGGGAAGACGGGCTGGCCCGTCATGTACGCCCTCACCCGGGCCCTCCAGTACGAACTGGGAATCGCCACCCTGTCCAACACCTTCGGCCCCACCACGCTGTCGACGCTCGCCTCCAAGTATCCCAAGCTGAACGCCTCGACGGTTCCTTCGGCGGACTTCTGCCGGATCATCCAGTCCGCCATGTACTGCAAGGGCTATGACGGCGGCGACATCGACGGCACGTTCAACTCCCGTGTACAGTCCGGAATTTCCGCCATGAAGCTCGACATGGGGGTCAACGGAGCGTTCCCCGGCGGCGATCTGACGCCCAAGGTGTTCAAGGCCCTGCTGAACATGGACGCCTACGTCACCGTCAACTCCGGGACCGACGCGATACGCAGCGTGCAGCGGTGGATGAACGGTCGCTATGTGAACCGCGCGGACTACTTCATCGTCCCCTGCGACGGCCACAACTCCCGTGATGTGTCCAAGTCGATGCTCTACGCCATCCAGTACGAACTCGGCATGGCCGACGGCACGGCGAACGGCGTCTTCGGCCCCGGCACCCAGAACGGCCTGAAGAGCCACACGGTCGCGGCCGGTACCACCGGCACCTGGGCGCTGCTCTTCTCCGGCGCCATGATCCTCAACCAGCGTTCGGTGGCCTTCGGTGACTTCACCGCGGACACGCAGGCGGCGGTCAGGAACTTCCAGTCGTTCGCGAAGCTCCCGGTGTCCGGCGCCGGTGACTTCTCCACCTGGGCCTCGCTCCTCGTGTCCTACGGCGACCAGTCCCGCAAGGGCGAGGCATGCGACGGGGTCACCAGGATCACGGCTGCACGGGCGGCCGCCCTGAAGGCCGAGGGCGTCAAGTACGTAGGCCGCTATCTGACGAATCCGAGCACGACGTCCCTGCTGGAGAAGGCGATCCAGCCCGGCGAGCTCCAGACCATCGCGGACAACGGCCTGCGCTGCTACCCGATTTACCAGACCTACGCCCGCGACGCCTCCAGCTTCAGCTACCCCGCGGGCCGCGCCGCCGGACAGGCCGCGGTCAACGCCGCCCTCGACCACGGCTTCAAGGCCGGTGCGCGGATCTTCTTCGCGGTCGACTTCGACGCCCTCGACGCGGACATCACCAGCAACGTCCTGCCGCACTTCAAGGGCATCCAGGACGCCCTCACCGACGACGGCAACCGCTTCAGAATCGGCGTGTACGGACCGCGTAACGTCTGTACACGCGTCGCCGAGGCCGGCCACACCTCCGCCTCGTTCGTCTCGGACATGTCGTCCGGATTCTCCGGGAACTTCGGCTACCCGCTGCCGCCCGACTGGGCCTACGACCAGATCGTGACCCGTACCGTCGGATCCGGTGACGGGAAGATCGAGATCGACAACAACGTCGCCTCGGGCCGGGACATCGGCGAGAACTCCTTCGACAAGCCGCGCGGAATGCTCCCCGACGTCCCGTTCGTCGGCAGCTTCCTCAACGCCCTGCACGACGACATCGGCAAGTACATGCAGTCGATCGGCTTCCCCGACGACGGCGGCAACAAGATCTTCACCCACACCCAGTGCTTCGAGACCATCCTCGCCAACGACCCCGTGGTCACGGCCCAGTCGACCCGCTACAGCATGCGCAAGGCGCTGATCCAGACGTCCGCGTACTGGGAGATGCGCCACTACGACATCATCGACCAGGGCGTGGACGCGGCCGTCGCCTACTACCACACCGGTATCGGCGGTGGCATGACCCCGATCCGGGACTCCTCCACGGGCATCGCGCAGATCAGCGGCGACGTCGGTATCCGTGCCTGGAACCACTGCATCAACAAGGGGTACGTCTCCGGAACGGTCCTCGACCCCGCCAAGGACGACGACATCTGGACCATGTGGCAGAAACTCAACAAGGACAACGCCTTCAGTCTCCAGACCGTGTCGCTCATCCACCTGTGGGACGCGGAGGGCAAGGAGGGCGGCCAAAACCCCCCGGGCGGCGAGTCTGTCCTGCGGTCCATGCGCCTCGACTACACCGAGACGGAGATCTTCGAGGTGCTGCGGCGCTACCAGGGCTGGGGAGACGAGGCGGTGGCGCACGCGACCAAGCGCATGGGGCTGTACCAGGTCTTCGAGAAGTACAACGGCATCATCCGTAACCAGTGACCTCCAAGCGGTGAGTGAGACTCCATGAACAACGATCAGCCCAGCCTGGCCGTGGTCCTGCCGATCATCCTCATCGGCCTGATCGTCGCGGTGACATCGGCGGTGTACGGGGCCAGTTCGCTGGCCCGGCGCGGCATCCGGCAGGCGGGCCTGGGCCTTCGGCTGCGCGCCGGCGCCGCCCTCGCCGCGGCCGCGACGGCCCTGATGTACGTCTGGGGCGCGGTCCACCTGGTCCGGGACGAGACGATGACGACCCAGGCGTGCCGGGCCGCGGTGCCCGCGGCGCAGGCCGCGCACATCTCCGGCGTCGACGTCTCCCTCGTGCCGCTGCACCTGAACTGCCATGTCACCAGCGGTGGTTCGTACGCGGCCGCCGTCCCGGACTACGTCAACCCCGCCGTGCTGGCACTGGCGCTGATCGCTGTCGTTCTCGGAGTCTTCGCGGCCCTCGAATCCGAGCGGCGAGCCAGGACCGACTTCAAGAAAGAGGACATCAGTTGAACACCCCCCAGCTGTCCCGCCGTACGTTCTTCTCCCGCACCGCGGTGATCACCGCCGCCGCACTGGTGGCGTCCCTGCCGGCCTCCCAGTTCCTCACCTCCCCGGCCTACGCGGCCGGCCGCGGCCCCGACCCGGCCAAGGTCCGTGAAGCGGTCCGCCGGGCGAAGGCCCGCGACAAGCGCGTCCTGACCGGCAAGCCGTCGCGCAACGGCTGGGAGATGGAGCGGGCCGCCGACGACGGCGGCAATGTCTTCACCCGGCCCGTTCCCGGCACCCCGCTGGCCGGCGTCGCCGTGCGCATGGGCGAGGTGGAGACCGTACTCGTCCATGTCGTCCGCCGTTTCCACTACGAGGTCGACACCCTGCGCAAGGGCGATGTGGTGGGCTGGCGCTCTCCCGGCACGGTCCGCAAGGGCCGCGCGGAGTCCAACCAGGCGTCCGGCACCGCGGTGCAGATCCGCCCGGAGCACTACCCGAGCGGCGCCCGCGGCGGCTTCTTCCCCCAGCAGGAACTGGTCGTTCGCGACATCCTCGCCGACCTCGAAGGCGTCGTCCGCTGGGGCGGCGACGACTCCAAGCCGGACGAATCCCTCTTCTACGTCGACGTGGCCCCCGGCGACGAGAGCCTGACCCGTGTCGCGGACAAGGTGCGGGAGTGGGACTACACCCCGGGCAGGGGATCCGGGGTCATGGTCGATCCGCTCCAGCCCAAGCGTCGTTCGGCGGCCAGGCGCCTCGCCGCCCGCCAGGCATGACACCGGCCGGGACCGGCGCCGTAAGCAGCACAGTGCGGCCGGTCCCGGTCCCGGTCCCGGTCCCGGCACCGGCACCGGTCCCGGTCCCGGTCCCGGCACCGAGCCCGTCCGGGCGTGCGCTACGATTGATCTTGAGCTGATCGGGGCACACCGCACCGGTTCGGTGATGCGTCGGTGGTCCAAGGAAAGACGCCCCGCTTCCTGCGGGGAAATGCAGGTGCAAGGCCTGCCCGGCGCTCTGTGAAGGCCCTGTCCCGCGTTCTGCGGGACAGGGCCTTTTTGCGCTGTACGCGACGCACTTGGCGCCAAGGCGGCAAGACCACCGACACCGCCGAGACCTCCGACGCCGCGACGGCCACCAAGGCAGCCGGCCTGCAACGCGGCCGGATCACCGGCATCACCTGAAAGCCGAAGACCTCGGCCAGGTCGCCGAACGGATCAGCCTCGACCACGCATGCGAAACCGGCCTGATCGCCGAAGAAGTCAGCGACCGCATCCGCGCCGAATTCGGACCCGGCGCAATCCCCCGCCACCACCCTCTCGCGCCTCGCCCGACCGGCTCGACCCTTTGCGGAGACAGGCCCCGTGCTGCTCGGAACTGCCCGGATTCCCGAGCTGGATGCCCAGCCTGCTGTCACCCTGGCCGTGACTGTCTCGTGCAGTACTCGCCGAGCGATATGCGTATTTTCAATCTAGTTTGTCACCGTCACTGATTTCTCATGCAAGGAGCAGGGCATGGCAGGCAAGGGCGGCATGGACAAGGTCAAGGGCAAGGCCAAGGAAGCGGTCGGCAAAGTCACTGGAAACGACCGGATGAAAGCCGAGGGAAAGATGGACCAGGCGGAGGGTGAGGCGAAGGAAGCCGTGCACGACGCCAAGGAATCCATGCGCGGCAAGCACGGCAAGCACTGAAGCGTGAACCGGTTGGAGGGCCCGCCTCCGAGAGGACGGGCCCTCCATCGGTGCCCTGGCGACGAGTTGGCTGCGCTGCGCAGCAGGAGTGGGCCGGGGTGGGCGGGTTGCCGACGCCCGGCATCGCTCTGGTCGCGCAACATGAGGCGGCCATTATCGCAAGGCGAGGGACAGTCGTTATGCGCGGCGGCGATTCGCCTGTCCGAGGGGATGGGGATGTGCGGCGTCCAGTCGCAGCGAGAAGCCCGGCGTCCGGATGCTGGATGACGCCTTGGAGGACATGGTGGGCCGCGCCGGTGCTTCCGCGTCTCCTCGCCCAGAGTGCAAACGCCTCGGTCGGCGCGTTCATCACTTCTTCCCTCCATCCCGGGATTCCGGATGGGATATCGCGGGATGGGTTGGGTTGGATCATCGTGTGGTGCAGCGGACGGCCCCGTAGAGAAAGGCCGATCGAGCTGCACCCGCCGAACCTGCACGGTCACGGCACTGTCCCGGTGGTCATGTCTACGCTGGCTGCGTGACATTGGTGTGGGTGACGGGCAATTCAGGAACCGGTAAGTCCACGGTCTGCGGGGTGTTGCGAGCGCGGGGCTACGTTGCGCTCGATGCCGACGAGGACGGCTTCAGTCGCTGGATCGACCGGGCTGAGGGCGCGGTTGTGGTGGATCCTCCGTATCCGGTTCCTGGGGGCTGGCTCGACCGATTTGGGTGGGCGATCGTCCGTGAGCGCGTTGAGACCCTCGTCGAAGAGTCTCGCTTCCGAATCGCGTTCTTGTGCGGGTCGGCGGAGAACGAGGCAGACGTCCGCGATCTTTTCGACCTCATCGTGTGTCTGGTGATCGACGAGGACACCCTCCGCCACCGGCTCGCTACCCGCACTACGAACACATTCGGGCAACATCCCGAAGAGCTCGCAGCGGCCCTGGAGTGGAACCCTCGGATGCGAGCGACCTATGAACGCCGTGGCGCGGCAATCGTCGACGCGTCCAAGCCGGTGACCGACGTGGTCGGCAGCGTGATCGACGCAGTCCAGGGGCTGACAGGAGCCATCTGATAGGCAGAAGTAGTCCTTGCCAGCGGGTCGGGGCGGAACGGATCGGCGGCCTGCCCAGGCCGAGCGGCGCGCTCTGATGCGACGAGAGCCGACCGGGGGCCATGGCGCTTGATCACAGATGCGCGAGCTCGGACCACCCCGACAGCATCACCGGACCACACGACCCGTGGAGCCGGTCGCCTCCTGCACGCCTCGCGCGCTACAGCGGGCGCTCTTTCGTCACAGCTGGCACGATCTGGTGTCCTGCACTGGCCCGCGGATCCGTTCCGGGCGGCAGGTCTTCTTCCGCGCGGCACCGTTCCCGATCTTCACCGCGGCCGCACGTACGTCGGTCTGGTCTTCGCCCGTCTGCGTGATCTCGCCTTCGGCGGCACTCTGGCCCTCCCGTATTGCGGGTCCTTCGGCGAGGTGGGCGCCTGCCTTTACAGCCGGGATGCGCTCGGGCGCCGCGGAGTGGTGCTCCGGCCCAGACCGTCCGAAGGCTTAGGGCTCGCGGCGGACGGCTCCTGCGTCCTCGGGCCGATGCCGTCGGCGGTGCCCCTGCCTAGGCTGCTCGCCCAGAACGTGATCGACACCAACACCCACACCGACACCGAGTTCGACACCGACATCGGGGAGCCCACCATGCCTGCCGGCGGCCACAGCCACATCCGTATCGCCCGCCCCTCGCGCGACCTCGCCGCGGCGGAACGCTTCTGGGCCGACGGGCTCGGGCTGAGCGTGCTGTTCCGGGCGGATGCCGGGGGCAGGCCCGGCGAACACGATCTGCTGATGGTCGGCTGGCCGGACGCCTCCTGGCACCTCGAACTCGTCCACGACACCGCGGTCGTACCGCGGCCCACCGAGGAAGACCTGCTCGTCGTCTACCTCGACGAGCAGGTACCGCACGATCTGCTCACACGCCTCGAAGCCCACGGCGGCCGGCGTGTGGGGGCCCGTAACCCGTACTGGGACACCTGGGGCGTCACCGTCGAGGACCCGGACGGGTACCGACTGGTCCTCAGCACGCGTCGCTGGAGCAACTCCTGACACCGCCTTCCGCGACACTCCGGCTCTGTGTCATTGTTCTACTTGAATACGAACAATGATGAGGGGGAAGTCAGATGACCACCATCCGCCGGTGCGCCTTGACCGCCGGTCCGTTCGCCGTGGCCGCCGCTGCCTACGCCGTGGTCTTCTCGGCGAACCGTGACCGGTTGCCCGGCCGCATGGCCACCCACTTCTCCCTCGACGGCACTGCCGACGGCTTCATGAGCCGCGAGGCCGCGCTGTGGTCCGGCGTCGGCCTCATCGCCGGCGTCGCCGTGCTGTTCGTCGTCCTCGCCGCGGTCGCCACGAAGGACGCGGGAGCGCGGGTGACCGCCGCGCTCGGCGCCGCGACGGCGGCCCTTCTGGGCTGTCCGCTGATCGCCACCGTCGTCGCCGACGCGGACGCCGGCGTCCACGACCCGGCGGCCGCCCGGCTGCCCCTGTGGTTCCTGGCCGTGCTGCTGCTCCTGATCTGTGCGGGCACCGGCGCGTTGATCCGGTGGCTGGCGAACGCCGCCCCGCGACGCGAGGCCGCGTCGGCAGCCCCCTCACTGCCGCTCGCCGAGGGCGAGTTGGCGGCCTGGAGCCGCACCGTCGTCACCCGCGCGCTGCTGCTCCCGGCCGCCGCGGTCACGCTCGGCGGCCTGCTCGCCACGGTGTTCGGGCCCTGGCAGCTGGGACTGCCCCTGTTCGTCCTCGGCCTGGCCTGCGCGCCGATCGCCGCCGTACGGGTCACCGTCGACCGGCGCGGACTCACGGTCGCCTCGACCCTGCTGCCCCGGCCCCGCCTGGCCCTGCCCCTGGACGACATCGCCGACGCGGGCAGCGCCCGGATCGACGCCATGGGAGACTTCGGCGGCTGGGGATACCGGATCCTGCCGCACCGGCGGGGAGTCGTGCTCCGCTCGGGAGAGGCCCTGTCGGTCCGCACGGTGAAAGGACGCGAATACGTGGTCACCGTCGACGACGCCACGACCGCGGCCGCGCTCCTCAACGGCCTGGTGGCGCGGCACGCGGGGGAGCGGGCGCCGGAATGCTGATCCGTGTCCTGCCCGACTCGCCGGTACCCCTGGGCGAGCAGATCGCCGCTTGCGTCCGGGGGGCGATCGCCGACGGCACCGCGGCCCCGGGGGAGCGGCTGCCGCCCGCCCGCCAGGTCGCCGCGTCCTTGAACGTCAACGTGCACACGGTGCTCCGCGGCTACCAGCGGCTTCGTGACGAGGGCCTGATCGAGCTGCGGCGCGGCCGGGGTGCGATGGTCACGACGGCTCCCGGCATCGCCCGCCACGCCCGGCTCACCGCATCCGTGCACGACCTCGTCACCCAGGCCCGCGAACTCGGCCTCACCGACCAGGAATTGATCACGTTGGTGCAGAAGGGTCTGTCCGGCGATGCTGCCGGTGCCGTGTCCTGACGCTATGTCAATCCTCATGTTGAGCAGTGCTGTTGATGGATCCGCTGGCCGCCTTCGGCGGTCGGCCGTAGCGGAGTTCCGCAGCCCGCGGCCAAGCCGCACCACAGAAACACCAACGTTGAACTCGTAGAGGTTCCGGCCGACATCCCTTGGCGTTGATCGCGTGCCGGCCACCGCGCAGACCCCCGGTGGCCGGCGCCGAAGGTGCAGACGTTAGCCGCCGGGACGCTCCGATGCGGGCCGCCACTCCGGAATGCTGCGCCACCCGCACCGGGATCCGGGCAGTTCAAGCCATCTTGGCGACCGCCTGGCCGCGGGGATTCCGCGACCGGTTCGAGAATCCTTTCTCCCGGCTCCGTCCCAGGCCGGGCGGCCTGCCCGATGCCCGCTCCCGGCGCCGAACGGGCCGCTCGGATTGTCCGGAATGCGGCACCGCACCCGCCCGATTGTCAGTGGCGTGACCGAAGGTTCCCTCTCCCAGTCCGGTCACGACCCACCCAGGAGAACCGCGCTCTCGACACCCTCACGCAATCCCCCGCTCGGGTCACGCCTCCACCGCTGTCCCCTGGCCGAGTGAATCGAACGGGCAGGGGCGCCCACCGCACTTGCCCGCCACGCCCATCCTCGAACCTGCGCTCGAACCGTCGCCCGGTCCGCCCCGTATCGGCCACGTGATCAGCCGCGTTGTCCGGGGTGCTCCACCCGATCCCTACCGAGGAGAACACCGTGAATCCCGTAAGCCCTCTTCCCGCCGCCCACCCCGCGTTCGAAAATCCTCCCGCTCTGCCCGCCGGACCCGTGGTGCCCCGGCGCCCCGCGGAGGCTCGTCGCGCCCCGTTCGCATCGGCATCACGACCGTCACCGAGGTGGGGGGCATGAGCGAGGCACCCTCACGTCCCACGGCCCTTCACCGCTGGGCCGAACGACAGATCTCAGGCACCGCCCGAGCCCGCGACGCATCGCCCCCGCGCGACAACTCCCGGGTGTGGGAACTCGTGCGCGCAGACGGCCGCCGCTTCTATCTGAAGGTCGCGGCCACGGCGCGGAGTTACGAGCGGGAGACGTTCGCCCTGAGGCACGCCGCACCCGCACTCGGAGGCGGCCGGGCACCCCAGCTGCACGCGTCCAGCGCCGAGCACCTGGCGCTCCTGACGGCCGCCCTGCCCGGCCGACCGGCGAACGAACTCCCGCTCGCAGCCGCCGAGGAGTACGAGGCCCACCGGCAGGCCGGTCTGCTCCTGGCCCGGCTCCACACCGCCGGCGACCTCACCGGCCACTGGCGCACCGAGGCCGAGGGCGCGCTGCACACGGCGGCGCAGGAGGCGGACCGCCACGTCGAAGCGGCCGGGCACCGGCTGACACCGGAACAGCGCACGCTCGTACGCCACCTGACCGACCGGCTCCGTCAAGTGGGGCCGCTGCCGCTCGGGTTCATTCACGGGAATGCCACGCCGGCGAACCTGCTCTGGTCGGGGCACGCGGCCTGGATCGGCTTCGCGCGGTCCCGATTCGCGCCCGTCGTCCAGGACTTCGTCGCCCTGGCCTGCGGGGCCTGGGCCGATCGACCACGTCTGCGCACCGCCTTCCTCGGCGGATACGGACGCGAGCTCACACCGGAGGAGCAACACGTGCTGACCTGCCTGGCCGGCCTGGACGCGGTGCGTGCCCTCACCCCGCGCGCCGCGCACGACGATCCGGACGCCGCCGAGCGCGGGCACCGCACCCTTCACCGACTGATGACGGGAGTACTCGCGTGAAACGGCTCCGCATCACCGGCAGGCGGCCCGCGACCGCTCTGCCACAGACCCCGCCCGCAGGCACGGCCACGCCCACGGGCACGGCCACGCCCACGGGCACGGTCGCGGACACGGCCACCGTTCCCGCCGCCCGCACGGCGGGCGCGCAGCCCTCGGCCCCGCCCGAGCTCGACTACAACGGGCGCAAGCACCGCCGTGCCATGGACGACGCCACCTTGTGGGACATGGCCCGCCGGATCCCGATGGCGCTCGCCCAGTCGGCCCGCCTCGCCTGGTCCGTCGACCGGCGCATGACGGTCACGATCATCGTGTGCCAGGTGCTGTCCGGCCTCGGCACGGCCGTCATGCTCACCGCGGTCTCCCGGGCGCTGCCCCACCTCACCACCCTCCACGCCCGCACCGGGCTGCGCCAGGCGTGGCCGGCCCTGGCCGTCGCGGTGGCCGCGATGGCCATGGGCGCCGGCATGTGGATCCTCGCGGACTGGGCCACCCGTCGGCTGAACCCGAAGATCGCCTCCGCCGCCGATCTCACCCTGGTCGACCTCCACATGAAGGCCGAGCTGTCCGCCTACGACACCGAAGGGTTCACCGACCGCAGCCAGGCCGCCGAGATCGGCGCCCTGCGCGCGGTCGACCTCGCCGACGACGCCAAGACCCTCACCAACGGCTTCGTCCAGCTGGTCTCGGCCGCGACCGTCCTCACCTCGCTGCACCCGCTGCTCCTGGGCGTCCTGCTGCTGTCGGTGATTCCCAGGGGCCTTGGCGGAGTGATCGCCGCGCGCATCGACTACCGCGTCCACGACCGCACCCTGTCCGCCCGCACCGTGCGCGGCATGATGCGCTGGTGGCTCACCACCTCCGACCTCGCCGACGAACTGCGCGCCAACACCATGCGCCCCTACCTGCATTCCTGGTACCGGGCGATGTGCGACCGGGTCGAGGGACGCGAACTCGAAGGCGCACGACCGTACTTGCTGGTGACGCTCCTGGCGGCGTCCCTGGCGGGCCTGTTCACGCTCGGCATGTGGGCCGCGCTGGCGGCGCTCGTGCTGACCGGAGCCATGTCCACCGCGATCGCCGGCACCGCCATCGTCGCGTCGCAGACCGCCGGACGGGCGCTCAACTCCATCGTCCGGTACGGCGCGGTGATGTTCCACCACGGCCTCTACCTGAGCGACTACTACACCTTCGTCGACGAGGTCCGCTCCATGACCACCGCCCGCGGTACCACCCAGGCCAAGGCGCCGGAGCGGATCCGTCTGTACGAGGCCGAGTTCACCTACCCGGGTAAGGAAAGCCCCGCTCTGCACCCGACCACCCTGACCCTCAACCGCGGCGAGGTCGTCGCCCTCGTCGGCGAGAACGGCGCCGGCAAGTCGACCCTCATCCGACTGCTCACCGGACTGACCGTGCCCACCGGCGGAACCGTCCACTGGGACGACACCGAACTCGCCACCACCGACGCCGAGTCGGCCTGGCGGCACGTCGGCCTCGTCCCCCAGAAGAACGGGCACTGGCCGCTGCGCGCCCGGGAGAACATCACCCTCGGCCAGCCCCGCGAACACGGCGACGAACGCGTCTGGGACGCGGCGGAACGCGTCGGAATGACCACGGCGCTCCAGGGTCTCCCGGACCGGCTCGACACCCTGCTGGCCCGCTCGGTCTGGGGCGGGCACGAACTGTCCGGCGGGCAGTGGCAGCGTCTGGCGTGCGCGCGGGCCCTGTACCGGGAACCGGCCGTGCTGGTTCTGGACGAGCCGACCAGCGAGATGGACGCCCGCGGCGAGCACCAGATCTTCCGCGAGCTGCGCGCGATGGCCCCGGACCGGATCACCGTGGTCGTCACCCACCGCCTGGACAACGTGAGGATGGCCGACCGCGTCATCGTCCTCGACCAGGGACGCATCCGCGAGGAGGGCACCTTCGACGCCCTCGTCGCCACCGAGGGCAGCCTGCTGGGCGAGCTGTACGCGCTCGCCCAGGACCGCTGACCTCCCTCCCCCCACCGGCGGGGCCCGCCCAGGCGCGGCCCCGCCGCTTTTCTCGCCGCCTCGTTGGACGAGGCAGTGCGCCGCGGTCACGCGGTGGCCACGACCTCCCGCACGCAGGCGCTCACACCGGCGTTGCGGGTGGCCGGGATCCGTTACGCAGACGAGAGATCGTCCCAGCCGCCACCTTCGCGGCCACCACGTTCGCCTCGGCCCCGGCCGCCCGGGGAAGGGAAATGATTGGTCCGACGGTTCAGACGGCCCGTAGCATCCGCCCATGATCGAGGACGAGGCGGAGACGGTGAACGGGGACGCTGTGGGGGAGGAGCGGGAGGACGGGGACGCGGAAGCACCCCGGGTGGTCTCCTGGCAGGGCAGGGGCATCGCCCTGGCGCCGCTCGACGTCGACGATGCGGAGCTCGTCCAGGTCTGGCGCGCCGACCCCGCGGCGGCCCACGAGGTCGGCATGTGGCCGCTCGCGCTGTCCGCCGTGCGCGACCGCATCCAGCGGGACCTCGACGACAACGACCGCGACGACTTCCTCGTCCTGCTCCCCGACGGCACGCCGATCGGCCACATCGCCCTGACCGACCAGGACGTGGTCGACGGAACGGCCGAGATCACCTTGATGCTGGACCCGGGCCACCGGGGCCGGGGACACGGCACGGCCGCCGTGGACGCGCTGGTCGACCTGGCCTTCGGCGAACTCCCCATGCACCGTGTCCAGGCCGTCACCCACACCACCAACGCCGCGGCTCTCGCCGTCCTGGCCAGGGCCGGGTTCGTGCGGGAAGGGGTGCGCCGCTCCGCCTGTCTGCACCGGGGCCGCCGGTACGACATCGCGGTGCTGGCCCTGCTCCGCGACGAGTGGCAGGCGCTCGCCCGACCCCGGTCCTGGGACGCGCCGGTCGCCGGCCCGGTGACCTGAGACAGCGGCTCCCGGCAGTCCGGTGTCGCGGTCCCGTGGCGTCCGTTCCAGCCCGCGAGCCCGGCCCTGGAGACCGGATGGTCACCGATCCTCCAACCGGCGAGGAACTTCCGGCTCAAGTCACTAGGATCGGGACATGGCCCTGATCATGAGCGACGTGGACCGGTTCGAGGCGGCCAGGCCCCGGCTGGAGGCCATCGCCTACCGGCTGCTCGGCTCGTCGGGTGATGCGGAGGACGCCGTGCAGGAGACGTTCCTGCGCTGGCAGGCGGCCGACACCGGCCGGATCGAGGTGCCCGAGGCCTGGCTCACCAAGGTGCTCACCAACTACTGCCTCAACCAGCTCACTTCGGCCCGCGCCCGACGCGAGACGTACGTGGGGCGCTGGCTGCCCGAACCGCTGCTCGCCGGTGACCCGATGCTCGGCCCCGCCGACACCGCCGAACAGCGCGAGTCGGTCTCGTACGCCGTCCTCGTCCTGCTGGAGCGCCTCGCACCCAAGGAGCGCGCGGTGTACGTCCTGAGGGAGGCCTTCGGCTACCCGCACCAGGAGATCGCCGCGATCCTGGACATCACCGAGGCGGCCGGCCAGCAGATCCACCACCGGGCCAAGAAGCACATCGCCGAGGGCAGGGCGCGCACCGAGGTCGACGAGACTGCCGCCCGGCGGATCGTCGAGGAGTTCCTGACGGCGGCCACCAGTGGCCGTACCGAACCCCTGATCCGCCTGCTCACGCAGGACGCCGTGTCGGTCGGCGACGGCGGGGGCAAGATCCCGGCCCGCGCGAAGGCCTTCGAGGGCGCGCTCGCGGTCGCCACCTTCGTGCGCGGGCTGTTCAAGCCCAGCGAGGCCAAGCGGAAGTACGTCGGCGGCGCGCCCGAGATGTACGCCGCCATCGCCAACGGCGGGCCCGCGATCGTCGCGGTCGTGGACGGCAGGGTCGTCGGGATCAGCTGCCTGGAGGTCACGGCGGACGGCATCGTGGCGGTCCGCAGCCAGGTCAACCCCGACAAACTCGTCCGCGCGACCGAACAGTGGGCCGCCACAGGCCGTGGGCAGGACCCGTTCTGCATCCTCTGACACCGTCCGATCCGATGTGACGCAGGACACATCTCGTTCCTGTCAGGAAACGCCGGGCTGTCCGGTTCAAGAGGCGACACCACGCCGGACAACGGCGCACCCCTCCTGACAGGAGTACGGACATGCAGCACCGCATCGTCGTCCTCGGCGCCGGCTACACCGGAGCCACCGCCGCAGGCCGCCTCGCCAGGCGGCTGCACCGCGAGGACGTCACCATCACCCTCGTCAACCCCGAGCCCGACTTCGTCGAGCGCGTCCGGATGCACCAGCTCGCCACCGGCCAGGAACTCAGGCCGCGCCCGCTCGGCGAGATGTTCGCCGGCACCGGTGTGGAGCTGAAGATCGCGAGGGTCACGGCCGTGGACGTCGACCGCAGGACGGTCGGGGTCACCGGCGCCGACGGCCCGGCCGAGCTCGTCTACGACACCCTGGTCTACGCCCTGGGCAGCGGCTGGAACGACGGGGGCGTCCCGGGTGCGGCCGAACACGCCCACGAGATCGCCGGCCGCCCTGGTGCCCGCCGGCTGCGCGAGCGCCTGGACGCCCTGGACGCCGGTCTGCCCGTGGTGGTCGTCGGCGGCGGCCTGACCGGCGTGGAGGCCGTGACGGAGATCGCCGAGATGCGCCCGGACCTCCATGTCTCCCTGGCCGCCCACGGAGCCCTCGGCGACTGGCTCTCGGACAAGGGCCGCGCCCACCTGCGCAAGGTGACCGGCCGGCTGGGCATCGAGGTCCACGAGCACGCGGCGGTCACCGCCGTGACCCCGGACGCGGTCACGATCGCCGACGGCCGCAGCCTTCCCGCCGCGGTCACCGTCTGGACCACCGGCTTCGCCGTCCATCCCATCGCCCGGGCCACCACCCTGGAGACCACCGAGCACGGCCGGATCAAGGTCGACGCCACCATGCGTTCGGTGTCCCACCCCGACGTGTACGCCGTCGGTGACGCCGCGCTGGCCGCCGGCCCCCAGGGCAAGCCGCTGCGCATGTCCTGCGCCTCGGGCGTCCCCATGGCCTGGCAGGCCGCCGACGCCATCGCCGCCCGCCTCGCCGGCACGAAGGTCCCGCGCGTCTCCATCCGCTACTTCCAGCAGTGCGTCTCGCTGGGCCGCGGCGAGGGCCTGATCCAGTTCGTCACCGCGGACGACCGGGCCGTCGACCGCGCCCTGACGGGCCGCACGGCCGCCCTCTACAAGGAACTCATCTGCAAGGGCGCGGCCTGGGGCGTCGCCAACCCGACGGTGGGCATGCCGTCCCGGCGCCGCCGCGTCGTACGCCAGGAGACCCCGGACCGGGCGGGGGCGGAGGCGACCGCCTGAGGGGCTCTGGAGGGCCCCACAGTGACAGCGCACGCCGGGCCGTGCCCCCTCCGGGCATGCGCTACGATTGATCTTGAGCTGATCGGCGCACACCGCACCGCTTCGGTGATGCGTTGGTGGTCCAAGGAAAGACGCCCCGCTTCCTGCGGGGAAATGCAGGTGCAAGGCCTGCCCGGCGCTCTGTGAAGACCCTGTCCCGCGTTCTGCGGGACGGGGTCTTTTTTTGCGGTCCACGGCTTCTGCTCTTCGGGTCCGACCGCTTCGGATCCGACCGCTTCGGGCGGTGTCAGCCGGCCACGCCGGTCAGTAGCCGCCGCTCGACGACGACGGCGGGGCCTTCGTGATCGCCTTGCCGTCGGTGCCCAGCACGTACCACTTGGCGCCGAACGCGTCGAGCCCCTGCCCGTTGGTCTGCCCGGCCTTGGTGTCCTCGGTGAACGTGTAGAGCGGGTGCCCGTTGTACGTGACCTGCTTCGAGCCGTCGCTGCGCGTGATGGTCGACAGCAGCTTGCTGTTGACACCGCCTCCCGCGGTCGGCTTGCCCTGAGCCTTCAGCGGCGGCCACGCCTTGGCGCAGTCCCCGTTGCAGGTGGACTTGTTGGTCTTGTCGGACTGGAAGAGGTACAGGGTGTGCCCCTTGCTGTTGACCAGGATCTTGCCCAGCGGACCGGACTTGGTGGACACCGTCGCTGAGGACGAGGTGCTCGTCGCCGCCGGCGCCGCCTGTACGCCGTGTGCGCCGCCGGGGCTGCCGCCGGCGTACGCCATGGTGGCCGTGGACAGGAAGAGCGCGGTTCCGGTCGCTGCGATGAATGCTCGGGTGTGGTGGTTCACGAGAAGTCCTCCGGCTGCGATCGCCTCGGAGTGTCTTGCGGCCGTCGTACGGCTCGCACTCCCGTACCTTCCATTACACGCCAAACGTGACCCCCCGGCCACAGGACCCTCCCGCGGCACGCTCTCCCTGACGTGGTGGACTGCGGCGCGTCCCCTCGGCGGTGTTCGGGCGGCGCTTGCGTCAGGTGATGAGCAGGCGCAGTTCGGCCTGGGCTCGTTCGACGAGCTTCTTGGCGGTGTGGTCGGAGACTTCGAGGTGGCGGCCGATCTGGCGGAACGACCGTCCTGGCTGGTCGTCCAGGCCGTAGCGCAGGACCAATGCCTCGGCCTGACGTGGGTCGATGCGGGCCAGAGCTGCGCGGGCCGCCTCGGTGAAGTCCAGGGCCATCACGGTGAGTTCGGGGTCGTCGAAGACGTAACCGGGTGCGGGCAGTTCTTCGTCGTCCTCGCGGGCGGAGGTACGAAGCTGCCGGTGGAGGGCTGTGACGGTCGCCGGCGAGATGCCCAGGCACGCGGCCGCAAGGTTCAGGCTGTCCGCGTTCTCGTCGAGGGCGCGGCGCAGGGCCACGGTGCGGCCGACGAGATCGGCGGGCACGACGGCGGGGAACTCCTGCTGGGAGATGGCTCTCTGGATCTCCTTGCGCACCCACGTGTGCGCGTAGGCCCCGAAGGGCACGGCGCGATCGGGGTCGAAGCGGCTCGCGGCGATCAGGAGTCCGAGCATGCCGGCCTGTCGCAGGTCCGCCCGATCGATGTGCCAGGTGCGGTAGCGGGCGGCCTCCCGTTCGACGAGGTGGCCGTGATCGGTGACCAGACGTTCACGCTCAGAGACGGCCGGTCCGGTCCGGTACCTGTTCACCGCGATGGTCTCCTGATGCTCCGTGCTCGTCCGACTTCCCCTTCCACAGATACCGGGAAGACGACGGGACGCGAGGTTCGCATCGCGGCCGGTGACCGGTATCACCTGGGGCGGCCGAGCACCCCCGCCCCTGGAAGGTCGTCGCATGTCCGATGTCAGCAGCACCGCCTGGAAGCCGTTCGAGATCATCCCGTACGGGGTGGTCCTCCATGTGCCGACGGACTGGGAGGCGCTGCCGCCCGTTCCGGCGAACGGGCCGGAGATCCTGCGGGCCACCGGAGGCGCGGGCCGGATGCTGATCGTCTTCAAGATGCCGGCCGGAGGGCTGACCGCGGCGCAGGTGGCGGACAAGGCTCAGGAGAAGCTCGCGGCCCACGGCTTCGCGGACTTCACACGCACGGAGACCCGGTTCGCCGGGCGGTCGGGAGTGGCACTCGACTTCGTCACCCGCGACGGCGACGGGAAGGTCGCACGCCGGACGCGGGAGTACTTCGCCGTGCGCGGAAACGCCGCCTTCGTACTCGGTATGGGCAGCGCCAGCTGGGCGGAGCACCTGCCGCTCATCGAGCAGATCGCGGAGCGATTCGAACTCGCCGACTGACCCGCGAGGTTCGAAGCAGAGCGTCCGTCGGCCTCGACCGGGCCGGCAGCACCGGAAGCCTTCGTGAGCCACTCGAAGGCTTCCGGCGCACCGAGTTCACACGGTCGGCCCGGGATCCACAGGACTCCGGACGGAGCCGTCAGCGAGCGAGTCCGGTCTCCACGGGGCGGGACTCGTCACGGCTGTAGGCGGACCATCCCCCGACGAAGAGCCGGCCGGGACGCAGACCCACGTGCTCGAGAGCCAGGAGGTTGTGACAGGCCGTCACGCCCGAGCCGCAGTACGACACGACCTTCGGCGAGGAGTCCTGGTCCACTCCCGCGGCGGCGAAGTTGTCGCGGATCCGCTGCTCGGGCAGGAGGCGTCCCTGGCCGTCCAGGTTCTCCCGGCAGGGGACGTTCACCGCCCCCGGAACGTGGCCGGGGCGCGGGTCGACCGGATCCTGCTCGCCTGCGAACCGGTCACGGTTGCGGGCGTCGACCGCCAGGACGTCAGGTCCCACCACTTGGTCGGCCGCCGCCAGGGCCTCCGCGGGCCAGGCGCGTACGGAGAAGTCGGCCTCGGTGGGCGCCGGTTCCCCCACGGTCAGGGAGCCGGGGTGTGCCTGGAGATAGGCGGCGAGTCCGCCGTCGAGGACCGCCGCGCGACGACCGGTGCTCCGCAGCATCCACACCAGCCGGGCCGCGATGACTCCGCCTTGGTCGTCGTAGGCCACGACGATGTCGTCGTCGTGGATGCCCAACGCCCGCATGCCCTCGCTGAACAGCTCCGGTGACGGCAACGGATTCCGTCCGCCCTCCGGTGTCGCGGGCCCCGTCAGCCAGCGGTCGAGGTCCACGAACACCGCACCCGGCAGATGTCCCTCCTCGTACGCCGCCCGCCCGGATCGGCCATCCAGATACCACCTCACGTCCGCCAGGACCACGTGCCCCGGCAGGCCGTTCAGCTCTTCAACCTGCGCGAACGGCGAGACATCCACAAGTTCACTCATGCGGCGACCGTAACCAGCCGTCCACCATACGAGCAAGATCGTTCCGCATGGTGGAACACCTGCGACCGCTCCAGCGCGTACGGTGCCCTGCGGGCACTCGGCGGGACCGCCATGGGGTTGCCCTGTTCATCGCCTCGTGCGTGCTCATCGCGCTCTCCGACACCGGCGGCGGGGTGATCGCGGGCCGGGTGATCCAACGGCTGGGAATCGGACCGGTGATCGCGGCCGGCTTCGCGGCGGCGACGGCCGGTTGCTGGCTGCTGTCCTTCGTCCAGGGCGACTGGAGGTACGGGGCGTTCGTGCTGCCCCTCGTACTCCTGGCCGCGGGCCCGGGGCTCGTCAACGGTCCGGCGAGTTCGGCGTCCACTTCGCCGGTGTCCGCCGATGACGTCGGAGCGGCGTCAGGCATTTCGAACATGGCGCGCTAGCCTCCCGGCCCGGCGCCGTCGGGCGCGTACCGCCAGGACCGACAGCAGAATGCCCACCCAGTCCGAAATCCAGCGCAACCAGTGAGCCCCCTACGGAGTCGTACGCGGCATGATCAATATGCGCGCACGGCACGCTCTCGGTGCCTCCACCCTCCTTGTGACCCTGGCCTCAGGACTGCTCTCCTGTTCTGGCAGCCCCGGCACGACGTCGAGCGCTCCGGAATCAACGGCCCGGAACATCCGCGCCGCGGCATCGGCCTCCGCGACCGAGGAGCCCCCCACCCCGAGCACGGCGGCGCCGGCACCGGGAGTCGAGAAGGTCCGCGATGCGTTCGCCGGGCTTCAGGCCACCTACAACGACGGGTGCACCACCCCGGGGAACTGCGAGTACTTCCTCGGGCGGGTCCTCGATGAACTCAGCCGCCTGGACGGCGCGATGAAGGCGGATCCCCAGGGCCCTGGACATTTCAAGGAACCCCTCGCGTGGATCGCGGATCTCCGGACCGAACTGGGCGGCGACAGATCCTTCGAGAACCTCAAGAAGCACCAGAAGCCGCTCACCGGAACGCGGGACAAGATCAATACGTGGATGCAGGGTCACCCGGAGGACTACCGCTGATCCGTCGGCCGGCGCGGGCTTCAAGCTCACAGCGTATGCGGCTGGCCGAAGGCCCAATGCCGGTCGATACGTGAGAGTGCTTGCGTAGCAGCCGGGCGGGCCCGCGCGGCCTCACATCCGGGATCGCAGCACGTCGACCTCACAGCCCGGCGCGAAGGCGTCGAAGCCGTGCTCGATCAGCCAGCGAACCACCAGCAGGCTTCGCAACGACCACCACGCGAGGATCACGTCGAGGTCGACGTCGGCGCCGTAGCCGGCGATGAGGTCGTCGAGGTGCTCCTCGTGCCCGAGCGTGAAGGTGGCGAGGTCGTACAGGGCATCGCCCCGGCCCGCCTCGGACCAGTCGATGATGCCGGTGACCTCGTCGCCGTCGAGGAAGACGTGCGCGATCTGTAGGTCGCCGTGGGTGAACGCCGGAGCCCACGGCCGCAGCGCGGCCTCGGCGATCCGGCGGTTGCGGGTGACCAGGTCGGCGGGCAGGAGGCCGTGCGTCACCAGCAGCTCGCACTCGGCGTCGAGTTCCGCCGTCAGCGCGACGACGCTCCGCCCTGCCCGGCCGAGCCGGGGCGGCAGCGGCGCGTCGTGCAGCTTCCGGATGGCCGCGCCCGCCGCGGCCCACGCCGACGGTGACCCGGTCACCGGTCCGCCGAGGCGCCCGAGCGTCGTCCCCGGGACTGCGGCGATCGCGAGCACGGGCGGCTTGCGCCACAGAACTTCGGGGGTCGGGACCGGCGCGAGGGACATCGCCTCCACCTCGACGTCGACGCGCGCCTGATCGGCGTCCACCTTCAGGAACACGTCACCGACGCGCAGCGTCGCACGCTCGGAATGGGCGACAACAACTTCGACCTCGTCCATGGGCGGCCAGTATCCCGGGGACGGTCGCCGGCGTCGCCGGGTTTATCGCGTGCGGCGCATCGAGGGAGGGACTCTTGACGCGCCTCCACTGCCTCCGTTCGAGGTCCTTGTCCCGCCCGTCGATCCCGCTGGCCCCTAGGATGCCCACGGCTTCAAGGCCATCCGGGTGGGGAGGAATAACGCCCTACTGGCCTGGCCGGCCCGGGCCGGAGCGTCGCTGGACATCGATCAGTACGCGTATCTCGACTGAGATGTGCTGCGGGGCAGACCGAGCCCCGGCGAAGCCGTTACCCCAGCCCAGCGGGCCGCAATCGAGGCTTCCATCCGAAGGAGTTGAGAGGGAACCATGGTGTCGTCGAGCGGAGCGGTGCCGGCGGACGATCCGGACTGGGATCCGGACGAACACGTGCGGTTCGCCCGCTACCGGAGGGCGTTCCACGAGGTGTTCCCCGCGGATGCAGCCACCCTCATCGCCCGAGTACTCGCCGATCCCGCCAGAACGATGGCGAACAGTGCCGTCTGTGAATACCTCGACAGGCGAGCCGCTGAACTGCTCACGGACCCGGGCTATCCCTCCTGGCGCTCGGAAATGACCGGCCTTGTCGCATCGGACGACTTCGCCACGCGGCGCCTCGGCGAGTGGACTCTGCTGCGGGCGATGACCTTGAACGAGCCGTGGGAGGTCGCGAACCTGCTCGCGGCCTCCAACTGGCTACAGCTCCGCACCGCCGAGAAGTCCTCAGCCGTGTCGGCCCTGGAAGTTCTGGCCGAGAACGGCCGCACCCGCCGTATCCGCAACAGCGCCAAGTCCCGGCTGTCCGCCGCCTGCTGAAGTTCGTTTGTGGGGGTCATGTCCCGTCATTCAGCACGGCCGTGGGGGCCCGCCTCCAGGGTTGCGCGGAGACCGGCCAGGGTTGAGCCGATGCGGGCCAGGGCGTCGGGGGGAACCGCCCCGGTCAGTGAGGTGAGCTCACTCTCGACGATGGGGCGGGATGCGGACAACCGCTCCTCACCCTCGGGTGTGAGGCGGAGGACGGACGAGCGACGGTCCTGGGGGTGGGCGACCCGGACGCACCAGCCCGCGGCCACCAGCCGGTCGACCGCCTTGCTGACGGCCCCCACGGTGATCGCCACTTCGCCGACGATGTCGAGCACGCGGCACTCGGGCACGCGGTCGATGATCTCCAAGAACTCGAACTGTCCCAGCCCCAGCCCTTGTTCGGCACGCAGCCGGGCGCTCACCGCGTTGTAGAGCCGGGTCTCGACGCGGACCAGATCGATGAAGAGGGGAGTGATGTGGCTCACATTGGCCTTCCAGTAGATTCCAGGGAATCATATTCCTTGGAATCCGGTTGAGGCGGGCAGGTGGATTCCCAGGAATCCATCCTCGCATCCCGACCCATGGAGGCCCACATGTCCCGACAGCAGCGCGAAGCCCTGGACGCCCTGCTCCGCTCCGCCCCTCGCAGCGAGACGCCGCCCACTCCCGAGGAGCAGCGCAACGGTTTCGCCGCGGCCCTCACCCGCCCCGCGCCGGAGGACGTGGCCACCCGCAGGACCGTCCTGGGCGGGCGGCCGGCCCTGGAGCTGGAGCCGGCCGGAGCCTCCGGCCGCGGCCGGCTGCTCTACCTGCACGGCGGCGGCTACGTCGTCGGCTCACCGGACACCCACGCGGGGCTGGTCGGTGAACTGGCCCGCCGCGCCGGGCTGCGCGCGACGTCGGTGGACTACCGGCTGGCGCCCGAGCACCAGTTCCCCGCGGCTGTCGACGACGGGCTCGCGGCCTACCGCGACCTGCTGGGGGCGGGCACCGACCCACGGGACCTGGTGGTGGCCGGTGACTCCGCCGGAGCCGGCTTGACCATCGCCACGCTGCTTGCCGCCCGGGAGGCCGGGCTGCCGCAGCCGGCCGCCGTGGTCGTCTTCTCCCCCTGGGTCGACCTCACCCTCGCCGGGGAGAGCATCCGTTCCAAGGAAGGCGCCGATCCCATCTTCACGGCGGCCGACGTGCGCGCGTGCGCCGATCTCTACATCGGTTCGGGCGACCGGGCGCATCTCCTGGCCAGCCCGGTGTTCGCGGACCTCACCGGACTGCCCCCACTCCTCGTGCAGGTCGGCGCGAACGAGGTACTCCTCGACGACGCGGTCCGACTGGCCGGCCGCGCGGGTGCCGACGGCGTCGAGGTCACGCTCGAAGTCGGCCCCGGCCTCCCTCACGTGTTCCAGCACCACTACGGCCGCCTCGACGAGGCGGACGCCGCACTCGACCGCGCCGCCCGCTTCCTCGCGGCCCACCTGAGCGCCGACGACCTCGAACCGGTCCACTGACGCCGAGCGAGCGGCCTCCCCGCGATGGCGGCGACGGTTACAGGGGTACCGTCGCCGCCATCACGGGTTCGACTTCAGAACGCCCCACTTGATGATCAATTCCAAGGGATGCCTGCGGAAGGTATGGGGTGGGCGGCGGCCGAAGCCACCGCGAGACGGTCGGGTGGCGGGCTGTCGACCCTGGTTGTCGATGTGGCAGCGCGCGATCAGGCGTCAGGGGTGACCTCGGGGTGCGTGAACCGCACGGGCTTGCCCAGCGACCGGGCGTAGGCGATCTCGGCTCGGGTGCTGTCTCCGATGTAGTCGCCGACTACGAGCACCTCATCAGCGAGCCGGATCTTCGCCCGGTGCAGATCGTCGAGTTGTACCTTCAGCGCCTCGGCCTCGACGGGGTCGGACCATAGGTCGTGCGGCGCCTTCATGTCGCAGCCCGGTTTCACGACAATCACTCCGGCTTTGGTCTCGCGCACGTCGGCCTCGTTCATCTCGGCCATGAAGCGGGTGGAGCCGCAGATCGCGACGATGCGCGGGAGGCTCAACAGCTTCTTCGCGGCGGAGAGTTTTTCCTCGGGGGTAAGTGGTTGCGGGTACGACACTGGTTCCTCCCGGTGGTGTGATCCAAGGGGTGCCTGCGGAGAGGAGAACGAGGGTGTCCAAGATCGTTTTGTGACGAACGACGCTGCTAGTCTTCCCGATCATGCGAGCCCTCTTTCCAGGATCCTTCGACCCGGTCACTCCAGGGCATCAGGACGTACTCCGGCGCGCTGCCGTCCTGTTCGACGAGGTCGTCGTGTGCGTGATGTTCAATCCGAACAAGACCGGCCGCTTCCCCGTCGAGGAACGACTGGACCGACTCCGTGTGGCGGCAACCGGCTTGAGCAACGTCACCGTCGACTCCCACACCGGCGGCCTGCTGGTCGACTACTGCCGCCGAGCCGGAATCGACGTCGTCGTGCGGGGAGTTCGCGGTGTTCGCGACCTGGACTACGAGATGCCGATGGCCCGCATGAACCACGAACTGGCCGGAGTGGAGACGTTCTTCCTCGCCGCAGACCCTGCCCTGGCCCACGTCTCCTCCACCCTCGTCACCGCGATGGGCCAAGCGGGACCGCGCCCGGAATGATGACTTGAGCGCGCTTCCTCCAGCGGTTGAGAGCTGTCACGCACGCTGACTGCCGGGACACGTGAGTCGTCCGGCATCTGTCCAGCCTCGACCCCGGCCGGGTGCCAAGCTCAGACGGTCGTAAGGGTCCGCGGGGCGGTGTCAGCCGCGGGGAGCGACGGCTCGGCGGGGACGTCGACGGGCTTGGAAGTGCCGCGGTTCGTGAACCAGTACGCCCCGGCCACCAGCACCGCTCCCCCCACGATGTTGCCCGGGACGGTGAAGGCGAGGTTGTGGGCGAGGTCGCCGACGCCTGCCTGGCCGCTGACTATACCGAGCGAGAACAGTGCCATGTTGGCGACGCTGTGCTCGAAGCCGCTGGAGACGAAGGCGAACACCGGAATCCAGATCATGAAGGCCTTGGCCCCGTCGCCGGACGTGCGGGTGAACATCCACACGGCCAGGCAGACCAGCATGTTGCAGAGCACGGCCCGGGCGAAGAGCTGTCCTCCCGTCTCCGCTTGCTTCGCGGCCAGCAGACTGCCCAGCAGGGCGGAGGAGGGCCCGGTCTTGACGGTCCCGGCCGCGCCTATGATCAACGCGAAGAACACGGCCCCCGCGAGGTTGCCGAGCAGGGACATCACCCAGACCCGCGCCATGTCCATCCAGTTGGTTCGGCGGCTGAGCGCGCCGAACGTCATGGTCATGCACTGGCTGGTGAACAGATCGGCACCAGCGAACATCACCATGGTCAGAGCTACGGGGAACACCATGCCCTCGACGAGCTTGACGGCACCCGAATGCTCCGCGTCGAGCGGCCCCGCGACGGTGAGCAGCAGGACCTCGCCGACACCGATGTAGATGCCGGCGAGCATCGCGGAGACCAGGTAACGGGCAGGTGAGCGAACCAGCCGGGACTTCTTTACGGCCAGATCTGCGGACGCGGCAATGGTGGCGGGCATCGTCATGGGCATACAGTCGAGGCTATCCGTCCTATCTGCCCCATTTGATGCGATATAGTCCCGAACCTCGAGGACCTTCTGCCCGTTTTTCCCGGGCCGTCCAGCAACGTTCGGCCCCTGGGGGAGTTGCTCCACCTCCGCCACGAGGTGGAGCACGGCGACGGCCGCTCCCTGCGTCAGGGCCTTCTGGCCGGCGGCTTGATCAGATAGAGCCGACGGGCCAGGTCCAGCGCGGTCAGCAGCACGCGGGCCCCGTTCCAGGCGTACTCACGGCGCTGCTGCCACACCTCGCCATTGCCGCTCGGGTCGGCGGCACGTGCCTGAAGGACGACCTGGGAGCGCTGGTCCCAGTTCCTGATCTCGTCCGCGTGGCCGCCCACGACCCAGGCTTCCCTGCCCCGGATGTGCTGGGCGACGTACGCCGGAATCGCCTGGAACCTCGCGCCTTCGGCCAGGGCCACGGCCAGCACCTGGACCCCGGCCTCCAGCGTGTGGGTGCTCGTGTTCGGGTCGTGGTGATAGATGTCGTGCACCGCGTTCCGCAGGGTGCTCCGGCTGATGGTGGTCGCGGGCAGACCCCGGTAGGTCACCCCCCAGCCGAAGTGCTCCCTGCGGACGCCCGGGTACACGTTCCGCGGGACCATGTCCCTGGCCCGGCCGTTCACCTGCTCGGTGAACGTGTAGAACACCCGGCGGCTGGCGTCCAGGCTCTCCACGTAGAACCCGAGCAGATAGTTGTCGGACCGGCGGAAGACTCCTCGGACCATGCGGCCCAGGATGAACTCGTCCTCCGTGAACCGGCCGATGTTGATCGACTGGAAGGCCCCGGGGTCGGGATTCTGGATCAGGTGCCCGGCACCGGGCCGTCGGACGCTCTGCTCTCCCAGCATCGCGTTGCGGATGTTCGCGATCGTGCGGGTGTAGAGGTCGGCGAAATCCTCGTCCTCCGTCACCGCCGGCTGTGCCTGTGCCTGGTACTGCTCTGGGGCGCTCCGGTCCTGTCCGGTCCGGTCGGTCGCGCCGTAGGTGACCGACCCTCCGGCGCCCAGCGTGCCCGCGAGCACCGAGACGACCACGGCCGCGCTGACCAACCGCCGTCGCACCGGCCCGTGTTCGACCCGTTCGGCCGGTTCCGTCCTTCGCGTCATCGCTTCCGAGCTCCCCATCTCAGACCCAGAACTCGAACTCGGCCTGGAGCGTGCCCCTGGTGACCCGGCCCGCGTCGCTGTAGTAGCGGGCCTTGTACTCCGCGCCCTTCGTCAGGTTCGCGTTGATCAGGGTCGAGCCGTACGCACCGCAGTTGGTGTTGCCGCAGGCCCAGTCCCAGGCGACACGCCTGCCGTTGCTGTCCACGATCTCGATCCAGTCCGAGCCGTTGTACGGATCCCGCCCCGAGGGCGCCACCCAGGTGACGCTGACGCCGTTGAGGTGGGACTGGTACCACCAGCCCCGGTACTGCGTCGGCGACACCTCGCTGATCAGGTAGTCGGTGTTGATCTGGCCCGGCCTCGGGTCCTCGATATCGGCGGTCCGGTTCCTCGGCGGCTGCCAGTGCTCACGTGCCGAGTCGGCCGACGGAGCTGCCTGCGCGGCGGCCTTCGTCGGCTTCCCCGAGTCCTGCGATGCCGCGGAAGCCGTCCCCAGCGCCACCACGGACACGCCCACGAGCACCCCGGCCATGACCGCGGTCCGCCTCCGGGGCTTGCCGGCCCCGGTCGATAAGGAAGAAATCTTGCCCTTGCCTCGCGTACGGAACAACACGCCTACTCCATCTCGCTGTTGATCGGTGATCCATGCGTCAGGAATGCTAGGAAGAAGGGATCAACACTCCCTTAACGACCACTCAACGCGCGCGTGCCGCTTCCCCGCGGTGACCTCCTGGACGACCCGCACCGCCCGGCCCGGTACGGTTCGCGCCGTGGACAGGGACGGGTGGGAGCGGGAGCATCAGGGCGCCTACGGCTGCGGGGCGTGGGAGCGCGCCGGGCACCAGGCGCGCCTGCTGGTCGCCTGGTACGACGAGCACGACGGTGGCCTGGGGCCCGGGGTGTCCCCGCGGTTCTCAGGGAATTCCGGGATGCGGGTGAAGTGGCCGTGGGGGAGCGGCAGACACAACACGCTCGGTCTGCTGTTCTGGAGGGCGGCCCACGACGCGGGGATTCTGGTCGACGAGGTCGTTCTGGCCAACGCGATGAGCTACTGCGCCCAGGGAGCCGAACCGTTGGACGCGGGGCCCGTACCCGATGCGGCCCGCAGGACCGGGATCGGCGTCGGCAGCGCGGCATCGGTGGCCGGGATCAGTTACGTACTACAGGCTCATGCCGAGGCAGACCTCCCGCGGCCGCGGCCCGCCGGGGTGCGGCTGACACTCGGCTACCGCGTACGGGAGTTGCTGGCCACGCCGGACTGGGATCTCGGCGACTGGCCGGCGGCGCTCGCGCGGGTCCGCCAGGCCATGGGGCGGGCGGACGAGACACGGGAGTCGGGGACTTGGCGGCCCACCGATCGGGAGCGGTCCGTCGGCGCACGCCTCGGTCAAGACCTGGAACGATCGCTCGCCTCGCCAGCCATTTCCGGTCACCCGGCGCCGAGTTGGCTGGAGCGGGCAGTGCGGCTGGCCGCTGTGACCACCGCACTGTCCGGCGCGGCCGGCACCCTGTCCGGCGCCCGGCCGGAGGAGGCGAGGCGGGACGACGCGGGCCCGCTGGTGAAGGTCCTCGGCTCCGCAGCCGACGCGTGCGCCCGGCTCAAGGCAAGCACCGAGGAGATCGGACGACTGTGGGAGGCGGAGGAGTCGCACGAGCCCTCGGACCGTGCCTCCTGGGAGCTGTCCCACGTACCGGTCGCACTGACGGAGCAGATCGAGGAGACGGAACACCTGGTGCGAGCGCTGGCCGGCTTCCTGTGGGTGCTTGCCATGCACTGACCGAGGACGCGAGGAGAGGTCGCTCCGCCGCCGCAGGTGTCAGTGGCGGCTGCGATGCTGCCGGCATGATTCCTTGGAACCTGCTCGCCCTCGACAAGGCCCTGCGCGCGAGTTGGGCTGCGGACACCTGCTCTCCGGACGACCTCGCTCGCGCCGGATGGCAGTCCGACAACCCTGCGTGGGGCCACTGCGACATCACGGCCCTGGTCGTCAACGACATCTTCGGCGGCGACCTCATGGTGGGCGAGGTCCACGCCGACGGGGACCAGCACGGCTTCCACTGGTGGAATCAGCTGCCCAGCGGCGTTGAACTCGACCTGACGCGCGAGCAGTTCCGGCATGGACAGATCGTCACCGCAGCGCGCGTCGTCGAACGCCCGCCGGGGCCGCTGCCCCGCCGCTGGGAGGAGTACCTCCTCCTGCGCGAGCGTGTCGGCCAGCATCTCGGTCCCCTGCCGGAGCTCGCACCGCTCCCCGAGTAGTCCCCGTCGGCCGGTGCCGGTGCCTGGCGTGCAGGCTCATTCGGCGCCCAGGCCCTCGACGGACGATCGGAGCAGATCCGCGGCCGGCTTCTGCCCGTTGTGGCGCAGGCCGTCCGCGACCCTGTCGGCGGTGTCCCTCAGGCGCTCGGCGGACGCGCGGTCCATGGTGGGCAGTTGGCGGCCGAGGGCCTGCACGTGCGGCAGCAGGACGGGCCACCACCACGCCTGCGACCGGTCGGACGTGGCGGACACCGCCCGGAGGTGCAGCAGTTCGACCGCCGCCGCCCGGAACACCGCTGCTTGGGCAGGCTCTGTGGCCAGGGCGTCGCGCTGGGTCTGCGCCACCGCGGGATCGAGGGCGAGGTAGCGGTCCCGCTCGTCGATTTCACGGTCGGGTCCGAAGGTGTGCAGCAGGCCCAGGTCTCGGAGCGTCCGGACGGTCACGTACAGCTCGCCGTCGGTGAACGAGGGCGCGAGATCGCCGTCGGGATGCTCGCCGGAAAGGCCGGGGATCAGGCGGTCCAGTTCCTCGGGAACGAACAGTTCACCCGGGATGGACGCAGCGGCGAACCAGCTGAGCAGCCGCAGGATCGGGCGGGTTTCCGGCATCCCGCGCCGGGCGGCCAGGTCGAGGGCCAGTTCGGACACCGCCGCGAGCGTCTCCAACTGCGGTGTACCGGGGCTCGGCACCCCGCGTCGTGCCGCACAGGAGTCCAGCAGGGCCTCGTAGTCGCGGTAGGCGCAGGCATCCAGGACCGTCTTCGGCGTCGAGCTGGTATGGAGGTGGTTTCCGGCGATGCGCAGGGTCAGGGGATGGCCGCCGAGTCGGCCCGCCAGGTGGTCGGCCTCCTCCGACGTCCCGGCGGTTGCCCCACTGAGGCGTCGTAGCTGCTCGCCCGCGGGTGGGGTGGGCAGCGGGCCGACCGGGGTCACGGTGATCCACGAGGGCCATGCCGCGCGGTCGTCGAGGCGCGAGGTCACGATGATCCGACCGAAACCGTTCCGGGATGCCCGGCGGAGATGGCGACGGAGCAGACCGGTGGGTGACCAGGCCCGGGCGACCATCCGTGGGTCGTCCAGCCCGTCCAGCAGCAGCACCCAGTTCTTCGGGCTCCGCATCAGGGCGCTCAACGCCCGGTCTTCCGGGGTGCGTTGCCCGTACGGCGGGGCACTCCGGTCTTTCGCGGCCGCCCTGGCCGTGAGGCGGCGGGTCAGGTCGGTGAGGCCTGCCGCGAGTGACGCCTCGTCATGGGCGTTGAGGAAGTGGACGTCCGATCCCTCGTTCCAGTGGTAGGGGTCGAAGTAGCTGCGGGAGCCGGTGTTGGTCCGGTCCAGAGCGAGCAGGGTCTTGCCCGACCCGGCCGGGCCCACGAGGACATGGACGAGGATGCTGGTCCCGGCCCATCGCCGTCGCCACGAGCCTTTTCCCGCGCCGGAGTTGCCGGCTTTCGCCCGCCCGCGGCCGCCCTGACCGAGTGCCTTCACGACGTGCGGCGGGACGGTGGGGCGGTATCTCTCCCGGGCACCGAACTGCTTCGGATGCAGGTAGAACGGTGGCTCCCACCACTTCAGGGCGTCGGTCTCCGGCATTTCGGTCGCTTCCTTCGTCGTTCAGGGCGTGCGTCGGGGGATGAACGGGTGTCGAACGCTCCGGCAGAGAGAGGTCAGGGGACGACCGGCCGGCAGGTCGGCGACGCACGCAGGATCGGGGTCGGCAGCAGGAAGACGCTGACCGTGGCGGTGGCGATCCAAACCGCGTAGTGGGCCATGGAGCCCATGCGGTGTCGGCCGAGGGCTGAGGCGGCGCCGGCGGCTGCCGCGCCGAGGGCCGGCGCCGCGACCAGACAGGCGGGGACCATCATCCGGAGCCGCGTCCTCAGCACCCTGGCGTGGACGGCGGCAGCGGCGTCAAGCGTGATGGCCCTGCTGATGCTTGTCATGGGGGCCGCCGATCTGTGCGAGATGACCACACCCGCTGTCCCCGTCCCCCTTGAGCCCGCGTCCAGGACCCCGCCGTGGGCGCGGTGACGCCCCGTGTCTCAGCTGTAGTGACTCACCGGCCCCCTCGCCCGGTTCCGGGGCACCCCTGGATGCCCGCTTCCGAGCCCGGTGCTGCACCTGAACACCCTCCACGCCGACACCTCGCGCGCCCGGCGCACAGTGGGCTCCCTGATCCACGGACCCACCCGTACGCTGCGCGGATTCGCTGACGCCTCGGCATGACGGATCGCCGGAACCGCCGGACAGCGCACACCACCGGACCGCCGCACACGGCCGCGACCAGACAATGCCCGATCCGGCCGTCGAACCTACGGTGGTGCCATGGCGGTGATCAACGGCTGGAGTCGGGGAGCGCGATCCCGGGTCCGTGCGATGGACGCGATGGGCGCTGCCGTGCTGTTCGCGCTGTCGGTCGTGGCCGCCTCGATCCAACCGCACCAGCACCAGATCGCACTGCGGTGGCCCACCGCGGTCGTGGCAGCCGTCGGCTGTTCCGCACTGGTGTGGCGGCGGCGCCACCCGTTCGGCGTACTGGCCGTCACGGTGGGCTGCGGAGTGGTCTTCCAACTGCTCGGGATTCGGGACAGCCCCCTGGTGACCAGCCCGGTGCTGGTGTCCGTCTACAACGTGGCGGTACGAACCGACCGGCGAACCGCTTGGACCGCGGCATCCGTCTCGGCCGCGGTCCTGCTGGCCGCCGCGGTGTTCGCCTCGAAGTCGTGGCTGGACCCGGACAAGGCCGCCATCGTGGCCTGGACAGCCCTGCCGGCCGCCGTCGGGGACGGAGTGCGCTCACGCCGCGCCTATGTGGCGGCCGTGGAGGAACGGGCGGAGCACGCGGAGCGCACCCGCGAGCACGAGGCACAGCAGCGCGTGGCGGCCGAGCGCGTCCGGATCGCGCGCGAGCTGCACGACATCGTCGCGCACCACATCGCCTTGATCAACGCTCGGGCGGGCGTCGCCGTGCATCTCGTCGACCAGCGACCGGAACAGATCCTCACGGCTCTGGAGGACATCCGGGACACCAGCCGTGCCGCGCTGGACGAACTACGGGCGACCGTGGGCCTGCTCCGGCAGTCGGACGATCCGGTGGCGCCCCGCGATCCGATGCCGGGCCTCGCGCAAGTACCGGCCCTGCTGGAGTCGTTCGAACGCGCAGGGCTGGCCGTGACCTACAACCTGCGGGGCATCGCGGAGCCGCTGGAGCCGGCGGTCGACCTGGCCGCGTTCCGCATCGTGCAGGAGTCCCTGACCAATGTGCGCAAGCACGCCGGAGCCGATCGCGCCCGGGTTTTCGTGCACTACGACCGTGAACGGCTGACGATCACCGTCGAGGACGACGGGTGCGACGGACTGCGCCCTCCTCACCCGGGGGCCGGTCACGGACTGATCGGAATGCGTGAGCGGGCCGCCACGATCGGGGGCACGCTGCACGCGGGACCGCGCCCCGAGGGCGGGTTCACCGTGACCGCCGAACTGCCACTGCGCCCCGGCTTCACCAACCCGGCACGGCATCGGAGAGATGGGCATGACGATTCGCGTACTGCTTGCCGATGACCAGGCCCTGCTGCGGGGCACCTTCAGAATGCTGTTCGACGCCACCGACGACATGGAGACCGTGGCCGAGGCGTCCAACGGGCACGAGGCGGTCGAACTGGCCGGTGAACACCATCCGGACGTGGTCCTGATGGACATCCGCATGCCGGAGACGGACGGCATCGAGGCGACACGGCTCATCAGCGCGTCCGAGGACCTCGCAGGCGTGAAGGTGCTCATCCTGACCACGTTCGAGGACGACGAGTACGTCGCCGAGGCGCTGCGCGCCGGTGCGAGCGGCTTCCTCGGCAAGGGAGCGAGCCCCGAGGAACTCCTGGACGCCGTCCGCACGGTCGCGGACGGCGAGGCGCTGCTGTCCCCGTCGGCCACGCGAGCGTTGATCACCCGATTCCTGGCGCAGCCGGATCCGTGCACGGTCGCCACACACGACCGGCTGGAGTGCCTGACACCGCGGGAACGCGACGTCACGAGTCTTGTCGCGCTGGGCCTGTCCAACGACGAGATCGCCGAACGTCTGTTCGTCAGCCCGCTGACAGCCAAGACCCACGTCAACCGGGCCATGACCAAGCTGGCGGCCCGTGACCGTGCCCAGCTCGTGGTCGTCGCCTATCAGTGCGGACTGGTCGGCCTCGTGACCGAACCAAGTCGCCCGCAGGTGCGCGCGCGGTCGTGAGCACGGCGTTCCCTGGTGTGTGCCGGCAGTAGACCGGCGTGCCGTATACCGCCGCCGTGGTACGCGGGAATCGCTGCGCTGGGACGACGCGCCGGGGACCCTTCCTGGGCGAAGGTGGGACCAGGAACGGAGGTTTCGCCATGATCGAAGCCAATTGCCTGGTCCAGACGTCCGGCGGGAAGACGGCCGCCGAGAAGATCCGCACGATGCGTGAGCCGCTGGCCGGACACGCGCTCAAGCCTCTCGCGCCTCTCACGTCGGATGACGCGACTGGAGCGGCGGCCCACCCGGCAACCCGCGGCATTTGCGGGGACGACCACGACCGTCCCGCAGCGGTGCCCGCACACCTGTCCCTCCTGCGCGACGCCCTGGCTCGCGGCGAAGACCTACACGCGAGGACGTCCACGGCCACCGGGGCCGAGTCCGGCCAGGCGTCCCCTCACCACCGCAGGCCGTTCCGAGCGGCCCCGACGACGCGGATCACCCTGTCGCAATGGGTCAGCAAGACAACGTCGTACGTCGCATGAGCGGCGCTCGCTTCGGACGCGGACGGCAGCCGCCGACGGGCCCATGGATCCCCGGAGCCGAACCGGCTCACAGGTCGTCCGGGTGGAGGGCGTGTGCGGTGGCCCGCCCGTCGGCCGTCGTGGCCGCGAGGCTGCCGAGGAGGTTGACCCGTTCCTCGGTCGGGGATCCCGCCGCGCTCGTGTACGTGTACAGCATCCATCCCGGGTGGTCGGGCAGCTCGACGCCCTCGTAGACGAATGCGAGGTCGCCGACGTCGGGGTGGTGGATGTGCTTGGTGCCGGTGCGGTGCAGGCGGACGCCGTGGGCGGACCAGCGGCTGCTGAAGGCGTCACTGCGGGCCATGAGTTCCCCGATGAGGTCGGTCAGGGCCTTGTCGCGCGGGTTTCGCCCCGCCGATGTCCGCAGGTTCGCGGCGGAGGCGTCCGCGGCGTGCTCCCACTGCGGGTAGAAGGTGCGCGCGGCGGGGCTGAGGAAGATGAACCGCGCGCTGTTGTTCCGGGCGTCCGGGTCCTCGAGCAGCGGGGCGAGCAGGGCGCGGGCGAGCGGGTTGGTGGCGAGGATGTCGGCCCGCTGATCGACGATCCATGCGGGTGCTCCGGTGATCGCGTCGAGGAAGCGCTGGAGCGAGGGCCGGACGGTCGCCTGTGCGGGGCGGGAGCGGCGTCGGCTCGGCGCGGGGTCCGCGGCCCTGGCGAGGTCGTGCAGGTGCTCGGTCTCCGCCTCGTCGAGGCGAAGGGCCCTGGCCAGGGCGTCGAGTACCTCCGGAGAGACGCCGGCGAGGCTTCCGCGTTCCATCTTCGCGTAGTAGTCGCTGCTCATCCCCGCCAGCATGGCGACTTCCTCGCGGCGCAGACCGGGCAGGCGGCGACGGCCGCCGCCGATGATCCCCACCTGCTCGGGGGTGATGCGGTCGCGTCGTGTGCTCAGGAAGTCCCGCACCTCGGCCTGGTTGCCCATCCCCGTTTTTTGCGTGGGTATCCCCGGCTTGAGCCGGGGAGGGGAGACGCATTCTTGTCCCGGAGGCGTGCAGCGCCGGGGTTCGCTCGGTCTCTGTTTTGACGGTCAGGCAGGCCGCTTCTAGTTCTCAATGTACTGACGGATCACGGTCAGTGGTGCACCGCCGCAGGAGCTGGCGAACTAGGAGCGCGACCAGAACGTTGAGCCTATCCCGATGCGGTTAATCCGGCCGGTGTAATCGGCCGGCAAGTAGTGGGAGCTGACGCTCTTGAGGCTGTTGATCAGCTTGGACAGGGCGATCTTCTGCGGGTAGTGCACGAGCAGGTGGACGTGGTCGGCTTCGCCGTTGAACTCGCGCAGTTCCACGTCGAAGCATGTACATACCTCCCGCATGATCTTTTCGCAGCGGTTGAGCATGGCGTTGTCGAAGACATTGCGCCGCTATTTGGTGGCGAACACCAAGTGCGCATGCAGGTTGTAGGCGACGTGGCGCCCGTTACGGATATCAGGGTTTGGTGCCCAGCGCGATGACATGCGCCAAGTGTCGTATCGTCTTTGAAGCTGACCAGGGAGGGGGTGGGCCGGATGATCCGTGCGTACAAGTTCCTCATGCGGCCCACCGTTCGCCAGGCGGCCTCGCTCGGCGAGATGCTGCGGGATCACTGCTCGCTCTACAACGGAGCCTTGGAGGAACGCAGCGACGCCTACCGGCACGCCTCGAAGACGAGCGTCACGTACGGGCGGCAGTCCGCGCAGCTCAAGGACATCCGGGCGTTCGACCCGGAACGGCAGGGTCGCTGGTCGTTCTCGTCGCAGCAGGCGACGTTGCGCCGCCTGGACAAGGCGTTCGCCGCGTTCTTCCGCCGGGTCGCGTCCGGCGAGACGCCGGGCTACCCCCGTTTCCGGGGCATCAACTGGTTCGACACCGTCGACTTCCCCAAGGACGGCGACGGCTGCCGCTGGGACTCCACCCCGCACGACCCGGTCACCCGTGTCCGCTTCCAAGGCGTCGGGCACGTCAAGGTCAACCAGCACCGGCCCGTGGCCGGCAAGGTCAAGACGGTCTCCGTCAAGCGCGAAGGCAAGCGCTGGTATGTGATCCTGACCGCCGAGCGGTCCCAGCCGGAGCCACTGCCCGCGACCGGCCGCGTGGTCGGCATCGACATGGGCATAGCCAACTTCCTTGCCGACTCGGGCGGCGAGTTCACGCCCAACCCGCGCCACGGCCGCCGCGCCACAGCGAAACTCCAAGCCGCGCAGCGGGCACTGTCCCGCTTCCCCCGGGTGCGCCGCGACGAGCGCACCAAGAACCATCAGCGGGCCGTTCAGAAGGTCGCCGACCTGCACCGTAAGGTCCGGCGCCAACGCCTCGACCACGCACACAAGACCGCCCTCGGCCTCGTGCGCGAACACGACTTCATCGCGCACGAAGACCTCAAGATCCGCAATATGCTCAAAGCTCCCGCCCCGAAGTCGGACCCCACGACCCCGGGCGGCTTCCTGCCCAACGGGGCCGCCTGCAAGGCCGGACTCAACCGCTCGATCTCAGATGCCGGATGGGGGGTGTTCCTGACGATCCTGCACGCCAAGGCTGAAAGCGCCGGACGGGAAGTGATCGCCGTGGACCCCCGCAACACCTCCCGCACCTGCCCCGAATGCGGGTACGTCGCAGCGGAGAACCGGCCCACACAGGAGAAGTTCCACTGTCAGAACTGCGACCACCAGACGCACGCCGACACCGTGGGCGCGCTCAACGTTCTACGGGCCGGGCTGGCCCGTCGCCAAGCCCAACCGGCATAGCGAGAAGCCCCGTCGCCAACGAGGGGGAGGAGTCACGAGCCAGGACCAGAAGCAGGGCCAGCAGGGATGCGTCGCCGTCATCACCGGGGCCTCCTCCGGGATCGGGGCCGCGACCGCCCGGTCGCTGCACGCGGCGGGCCACCGGGTCGCGCTTCTCGCCCGCCGCACGGACCGCGTCGAGGCCCTCGCCGACGAGCTCGGCGAGGGTGCGATGGCCGTGTCCGCCGACGTCACGGACCGCGGCGCCCTCGTCGCGGCGGCCGAACGGGTGAAGCAGGAGTTCGGCGGTACGGACGTCCTGGTGAACAACGCCGGGGTCATGCTGCTCGGCCCGTTCTCCGCCGAGCAGCGCGACGACTACCGCAAGATGATCGAGGTCAATCTGCTCGGCGCGATCACGGCCACCGAGGTGTTCCTCGACCAGCTCAAGGACGGCGGCGGCGATCTCGTGAACATCTCCTCTGTCGCCGGCCGGGTCGCCAACGCCGGCAGTAGCGTGTACGCGGCCACCAAGTTCGGGCTCAACGGCTGGTCGGAGGCGCTGCGCAAGGAGCTGCTGCCCGACGTGCGCGTCACGGTGATCGAGCCGGGCGTCGTCGCCACCGAGCTGCCCACCCACATCACCCACGAAGCGACCCGCCAGGGCGCCCAGCGGCTCTACGACGTCGCCCAGGTCACCGCCGAGGACGTAGCCGAGGTCATCACCTTCGCCGTCCAGCGCCCCCGACACCTGGCCATCCACGAGATCCTGCTCCGGCCCGCGGGCCAGGCCTGAACCCTCTCCAGGACGTGGCCCGGAAGACAACGCGAGAACGGGCGCAGTCCCGCCGAGCGAACGCTGACCCGCGGCTCGTCCTCCCTCGCACGCCGGGCTCCGGGGCTCGTGCGACGACACCGCGGCCGTGCGCGCCGCGCCGCCTGGACGCCGGGTGCTCGGCCTGGTGTTCAACGCCGCAGGTCACCGCGGTCCGGCTGAAATGTGGTCCTTCGTGTGGTGGAGCGCGGCGCGCGTCGGCTTGTGTGCGCGGCCCGCGCCCGATTGTCTGCGTCACGTCAGCCGGCACGTCCGCTGTCAGCCAGGATGTCCTGGCGGGCGGCTACCTCGGGAGTGATCGTGCGCGCACGAAGCCTGTCCCTGGCGGCCTCCGCCGCTGCTCTCGTCCTGCTTCAGCCAGGCCTCGCCGCCGCGGCGGACGACCCCAGCACCACCATCACGTACACCGTCACCTCCGGGGCGCTGACCATGTCGGCACCGGTCAGCGCCAACCTGGGCTCGGGAGCGCCCGGCACCACGATCAGCGCACCGATCGGTCCCGTGACCGTCACCGACGACCGCGCCCTCGCCTCGGCCTCCTGGACCGTGACCGCGGCGGAGACGGACTTCGCGAACGGTCCGACGACGATTCCCGCCACCGATGCCGCGTACACACCCGGATCGGTGACCACGACCGGCACCATCACCGCCACCCCGACGGCCGTGACGCTGAGCAACTCCAGCCAGGTCGTGCTCACCGGGTCCGCCGGTGTCGGGGACAACACCGCGACCTGGAACCCGACGGTCGCCGTCAGCGTGCCCGCAGGCTCCGTCGGCGGGAACTACACCGGAACGCTGACCCAGTCCGTTGCCTGACGCAGTGAAGGGCGCGCACCGTTTCTTGGCACTGCTGCTGGTCCTGGCCTTCACGCAGACGGCCGGGGTGATGCCGGCGTCGGCAGGGGAGACGAGGGATTCGGCGGGGGAGACGAGGGTGGCCGGAGCGCCCTCTCCTCACGACCCGGCCGCGCACCGCACCATCGGTATCCGGCTGCTCGACGCCCCCGAGAGCCGCAGGGCCGACCCCAGGGCTCAGGCGTACATCGTCGACCACCTCGCACCCGGCTCGACCATCGAGCGCCGGGTCGAGGTCTTCAACGAGTCGCCCACACCCATGCACGTCGACCTCTACGCTGCGGCGGCCACCATCGCCAAGGGCCGGTTCACCTTCGCGCGCGGGCGTACGCCCGACGAGCTGACCAGCTGGACGTCTCTCGACAGAACGAGCCTCGACCTGGCGGCGTCCGCAACGGCGCGGGTGCGCACCACCATTCGCGTGCCCAAGGACGCCGCCGAAGGCGAACGGTACGGCGTCGTCTGGGCGCAGACCGGCACCCCCGTGGACCGTTCGCACACGGTGACGATGCTGGGCCGGGTGGGCGTCCGCATGTACATCGACGTCGGTCCCGGCGGTGAGCCGCCCTCGGACTTCACGATCGACCGGATCCGCTCGACCCGGGCCGCCGACGGGCGGGCGGAGGTCCACGCCCGGATCCACAACACCGGGGGCCGCGCCCTGGACATCAGCGGGGCGCTCTCCCTCCGCGACGGGCCGAGCGGGCTGCGTGCCGGACCGTTCGCGGCGAGGACGGGCACGTCACTGGCTCCTGGCGACGCCGCGGAGGTGGTCGTCCCGTTGGACGCACGCATCCCGGACGGCCCGTGGACGGTGGCGCTCACCGCGAGAAGCGGCCTGGTCGAGCGCACCGCGCGCGCCAAGGTCACGTTCCCGGATTCCCCGGAGGCCGCCGGGGAGGTCGTCGCGTCGGTCACCCGGCAGGGCCAACTCCTGGGGCGGTTGCCCGCTTTGGGGGTCGTAGCGCTCTCCGCCTTGGTCCTCGTCGCCCTGTGCCTGCCGGTCTCCCGGTTCCTCCGGCGCCGCAGATGACCGCGGAAGCCTGAAGCGTTCTTGATGTGAACTGATTGTCCATGACGGCTTGTTGCCGACGACGTGGAAGCGGAGCTGCCGGTGTTCAGGCATGACAGAGGGCGGGCTGGAGCGGGCCGCGACACGGGAGACCAGGGTGGTACGGACCGACCGCGTCGCGGGACGGGTGCGGTCATGACGTCAAGTCTCGGCGTCCTGGCGATCGCCCTGGCCACGGCATGGACCGCTACGGCCCAACACCCCGACATCAGCGGGGCAGAAGGCCGAAGGGCCCCGGCGACGGACGTCTTCACGACGACCGCCCATGCAAAACCCAGGGGCGCCGATCCGGCCAAGGCGGCCAAGAAGACCGGCACATCCAGCGCTGCCGACACCACTGGCAACACCGGCCTCACCTTCACGGTCGTCGCGCCCGCCCACCCCTCCCTGACCCTGGCCAAACGGCACCACGGCACCTTCACCCAGGGCGGGGACGGCGTCTACATCATCACCGCGGCCAACAGCACCGCGGCCGGTCCGACCGACGGCACGAGGGTCACGGTCCACGACCTCCTTCCTGCGGGCCTCAGGGCCGAAAGCATCAACGGCAGGGGGTGGCACTGCATCCGGACGACCCTCACGTGCACCCGCAACGACGTCCTGCCCGCCGGGCACAGCTATCCGGTGATCACCTTGAAGGTCGACGTCGCCTGCAACGCCCGCCCACGAGTCACCAATATCGCCACCGTCACCGGAGGCGGCGACCCCACCCGCCACACGGCGACCGACCTCACCAGAATCGACCAGTACCCCCACCACAGCCACCTGGCCCCCTGCGTTCCCCACCACAACTGACAACAGGACTGCAAGACGCGGGGCGTGGAGGTCTTCACCCTGTGACCAACGCTGTCGCCTCCGAAGTCGGGTCCTGGATCCGATGAGACGGGGCAGCAGCGAACGCGTTGGTGATGGGCGCGATGAGTGAGGCGAAGCGGCGGGCTCCTGTGTTGCCGATCGGAGCCCACAGCGCGGCACAGTGCTCGTCCGTCTCCCCTTCTATACGTTCGCGTGCGGCACTGCCGGCGTCGGTGATCACGGCGTGGGAGTCGAGCCAGCCGCGCGCGACGAGACGAGCCGTCGCCGCGCTCCACTCCTCGTCGTTCCACTGACGGGTCGCTCGTGCCAGAGCTGTCGGCAAGCGGCCGGTCGCGGTGTGCAGAACGAGACAGTCGCACGGACCGAGGCCGTTGTCGGCGAGTACGACGAGATGGGCGTCGCCGCGCCATTCGCGCGCCACCGTGATCTGCTGCCAGAGTGCGACGAGGGGGTCCGGGGGAAGCGGGACCGAGGCGTTCGCGGCGGCCAGTACCTTGCCTGCGTAGTCGGCGCCGGCGAGGACCCGATCGATCAGCGAACGCGCCTCGGCGAGGCGGTCGTCCGAGAGGTCTACGTTGACGCGCCGCATCGCCCGTCCCGCGGCCAGGAAGCGGGCGGCCTGCCACCGCTCGGGCGGCGCGGCGTCCCACACGCCCGCCATGGCGCGTACGGCCCGCGGGCTGAAGTTGTAGAAGGCCGCCAGCGTGACCTGCCACGGAACCGCGCCCATCGCGGCCGACCGGAAGGCCAGATATGCCGGCCCGCGGTCGGTCACTCCGAGTTCGGCCGCCTCCTCGGCACTCTCGGGGGCGAAGTAGATGAACAGGTGAGCGGCGCTGACGGCGCGGCTGACGTCCCCTACTGCGCTCAGGTCCATCGGGTCGTCGTCGGGGCGGGCGGAACCGGGAGAGTCGTCGAGGTGCATGGCGCTGGTGCCTCCGGGAAGTTGGGCGGCGCTGTCATGCGGGCGTTTCGGCAGTGGCGAGCAACACCGCGCGCCCGAGGGTGTGACCGGCCATGGTGAAGCCGAGGACGGCCGGTGTGGCGTCGGCCGGAACGCCTGCCGACGGGATGTCGAGGGCGTGCACGACGATGAAGTAGCGGTGCGGGCCGTGCCCGGACGGCGGGGCGGCGCCGATGTAGCGCGCCAGCCGGGCGTCGTTGGGCAACTGGTAGGCGCCCTCGGGCAGTTGTGACCCGGTGTCGTCGCCGGCGCCCTCGGGGAGCTCGGTGACCGTGACGGGAATGTCGGCGACCGCCCAGTGCCAGAACCCGGACCCGGTGGGGGCGTCGGGGTCGTAGACGGTGACGGCGTAGCTCTTCGTGCCGTCCGGGGCACCACTCCAGGACAGCTGCGGCGATGTGTCCTTCCCGCCGGGCAGGCCGGAGGAAAGCTGCTCGGGCGGCCACGCGGCACCGTCGGTGACGGTGGTGCTGGTGACGGTGAACGAGGCCGCCTGGGGGAGGCGGGCGAAGGGGTTATGGGCAGGCACAGCGGTCGTTCCCTTCCGGACGCGGGCGCCCTGATCGGCTGATGAATCGACGATAACACGGATAATCGATTATCCAGGGGATCGTCTATGTGGTCGTCTAGGATGAGCCCATGACTCAGACGGCGCGCCCCTCGATCCCGGCGGGGAAGCAGATGCTCTCCGAGCAGGTCTACGCCCACCTGCGGGACGCGATCATGCGCGGGGACCACGCCCCCGGCGCCCCCCTCAAGCCGCAGGATCTTGCCAAGGAGCAGGGCGTGAGCCTGGCCGTGGTGCGCGAGGCGCTCGTACGGCTGGTCGGTGAAGGGCTCGCCGACCGGTTGCCCAACCGCGGTTTCGCCGTCCCGTCCTTCTCCGACCAGCGCTGGCAGGAGATCGCGGAAGCACGCCGGACCATCGAACCGGTCGTCCTGCGCATGTCCGTTGAGCGCGGCGACGTCGACTGGGAGGCCCGCGTGCGGGCCGCGCACCATCGTCTGGTTCGCACTCCGGCGTATGTGCCGGAGGAGGGCGAGTACTACACCGATGCCTGGGCCGAGGCGCACAGGGCCTTCCACCGCACGTTGCTGGAGGGGTGTGGCAACCGCGCGCTGCTGGAGACCTTCGACCGGTTGTGGACGGCCAGTGAGCTGGCCCGCCGTTGGTCGGCGCACCGCGACCCCGACCGGGACGGCGCGAAGGAACACCGGATGCTGGAGGAGGCAGCGCTGGCCCGCGACGCCGACACCGCAGCCGCGATCCTGGTCCAGCACCTCACCTTGACCGCGGCCGCCCTGACCGACGATTCAGGTCCTGCCATGTAGTGCCGCATCAGCAAGCGTTCGCCCTGTTCACGGCCTCGCGGAGTAGCTCGTGGCCGGCGTGCTTGTTCCGCAGGACGACGGAGCGGCGTCACCGCTGGCCGGGCCCGTGGCAGCGGTCGCTCCAAACGGCGCTCCATCGGGCCCCCGGCCGGACCCGCGCAAGGGCAAGCCCTGCCCAACCAGGAGGATCCGGGCCGTGCGGACTGCGAACGCGACGTGCCGAATCCTCAAGGTGACCGGAAGGACAGTCGCTGACTGGATTGGCTGGAACTACGGCTCAAGAAGGCTCGCGATCCGCTGGGCTGGGCAATGGTCGGCATCATGGTCCGCCGACTCACGCGTGACCGACCGGCAACTCGTCCCGGTCCGCGCTCGCTCCTGCGCGATGCTGCGTGAATGCGGCGGCCGCCCCGTCTGCCCGGAATCCCCTGCGTCGGTGCTCTATTGGACCAGGAAGCGTTCGACCTTTTGTTGTAGGTCCGGGGGCAGGTCAGTCAACTTCGAGACGAACCCGCGAATCTCTGGGCCGAGCCCGGAGAACTCGGCCCAGACCGATGGGTTCCTGGTGAGGACTGCGGACAGCAGATCACCCTCGTACATGTGTCCCTCTGCCATCGGGTTCTCCCGCAGTACCTCCACTGCCAGTGGCAGGAGGTGGGGCAGGCCGATGTCCTGCCCGATCAACAAGCGCATGTCCTCGACGGTCAGTTCGCCGATCGGCCGACGCCGCAAGGCATGTGCAGTAGTGAGAAGACGAGTATCACCGGCTGACGGAGCCGGCCAGCAGTCACGTTCAAGCTCTTCGAGGGATCGGTCACGGTGCGAGGAGCGTGTCACCGAATGATCGTCCCATGACCAGATCGCAAACCGGTCTGATCTTGTCGTTTGAGGTCCGGCGTCGAGGCGGCTCGAACTCGGTCGGCGTCGTCGAGCGACTGGTCGCCGCCGGCCCGTCGCGGCCGGGTGACCCCGAGGTGCGGGTCGTGTTGGACGCGGGATACGACGCTCCGCGCATTGCCCACGTGCTCGCCGCGCTGCCGGTCGAGATCCTCGGCCGGCTCTGCTCTGCCCGCGCGAACCTCCAGCCAGCCCACGAGGTTGAATGGCTCCATGGTGCGACGAGAGGGCATGACGAAGCGACGGCCTCCCTTTGGCGTGCCGAGGAGCATCGTCCTGTTGGCGACACCGGAAGGCTGGCGGCACAGTGTTCTCACCGAGGAAGGCGGGATGCTCTGCGGACGCCTTGCCGACCTGGCGGCCAACGCCGACCCGGCCGAGGCACAGGCCGCAATGGTTGCCATGGTGGTGGGACTCGCACACGACTTCCACGAAGCTGACGCCGATGTGATCTGGGATCCGCCCGAGGAACCCGGGTCCTGGACAGCTCAGGTCACCGTTGCAAGGAAGAGCTCTCTGTAGCCGTGAACCCGAGAACCGCGTACCGGCTCGGCGCGGCCAACGCGGCCAACGCGGCCAACGCGGCCAGTGCGACCGAGCCCGACCGCGCACCGTCCACGACGGTGACCGTCCATCAACCGGCGACCAATTGTGCTGCGCCCAGGGGGAACAGCGCCGGCAAGACCGTCGGTGGAACGACCGCGATCCTTGGCCCGATGCCCAGTTGCATGTAGGCACCGCCAGGGCCATTGCCTCGTTCGCAAGCGCGAGCGGTGACTCGATCAAGTCCTACCCGGTCCAGCAGAGACCGTCTGTCTGTTCGCGGTAAGAGTTCATGCCCTCGGCATCAGATGGGCGTATACCCGCAGCGTCAACTCCGGCTGGGGCGCTGTCGGTACGTACGGGTACCCGCGCACGGGAGTCGAGGCCCCCAGCGGGGCGTCCACGGCCTTTGCCTCGACGACAGGTCGTCATGTACCCCAAGCGCGGGTCGACTTATGGGGTTTGACCCCTCTGCGTCTCCGAGGCCCGGAGTCTCAGCCCCGGGCCGCACTGAGCGCGACCTCAGTCGAGAACACGAACACACGGCTGGGCCGGTCGGCTTCGGAATTTGTGCGTTGGCCGGCGCGCGCCACGGCCACGGACTCTCACGCACCGCAAAGCAGGCGAAGTTGGCCTCTATCCGTGCACTTACGATCACCGATCGGCGGCTTCCCGGTAACTTTTTGACCAGCGAAAACAAGCCATCTACATTCCGCGCTGGCTTGTTCTTTTCGGACTTGCCTCACCGCTCACGTCCCTGGGGGGACCCATGCACTGGTACATCGACGTCCTCAAGAAGTACGCCACCTTCAGCGGCCGCGCCCGCCGCCAGGAGTACTGGATGTTCACGCTCATCAACTCGCTCATCTATGTCGCCCTGGCGGCCATCGGCATCGGTGTCCTCAACACCGTCGCCATCGCCGCGGTCTACGAGCTCGCCACCCTGATCCCCAGCCTCGCGGTCAGCGTCCGCCGCCTCCACGACACCGGCCGCTCCGGCGCGTGGCTGTTCTTCGCCTTCGTCCCGCTGGTGGGCGCCATCACCCTCCTGGTCTTCCTGGCCACCGACAGCAAGCCGGAGCCGAGCGAGTACGGCCCGAACCCGAAGCTGGCCGCCGCGGCCGTCTGACATCCCCCGCTCGCGGTGGCTGTCATCCCGGGGGAGCGACGGGCCACCGTCGCTGACCTGACTGCTTCACAAGGGTGAGGGGCAGCAACCGTCGCGACCGGAGTCAGTCGCCGGCAATCGCGTGCGACCGCCCGGCCGGCTGAGCGCACCTCAGCGACCGCCGTGCACATGGTTCGTATCGAGAAAGCCACGCAAGTCAAGCACAGACGGCCCCAGGGACACCCCTGGGGCCGTCTGTGCTTCCCGTCCGGGAAGATCCGGCGACGACGAACAACGACAGTCGTCGCCAGCTGACGCATCGGCAATGTGGTCGTCATCCGGCTGGACGGGTGAGGGCGCGACCCGGGGTGGGCGTCCAGGATCTCTGCGGCGCAGTGATCGCCCCTGCCACGACACGCCCACGATCCGACGCGATCGCGGACGGTCGCAGCTTGCGTCAGCGGGCGCCAAGACCAACCGCCAGCGTCAGTTCGAGAACCCGATGCGGCGACGCGAGATCCGGAAACAGTTCCCGCAGCTGCGTCATCCGGTACCGGACCGTCTGGGGATGGACGAACAACGCCGCCGCCACCTCGTCCCGCCTGCCCTGGTGCAGCAGCCACTCCCGCAAGGTCTCCTCCAGCCGCCGCGCGGTCGCGACGGGCAAGGTCCGCAACGGCGCGAGGGCTCGGGCACGCAGGTCCGCGAAGGCGTCCCCGTCCGCGCTCAGCACCAGCTCGGGCAGGTGGTCCTCGGTGTCGCGAATGTCGGAGGAAAGGGATCGCGCGCGTACGGCTCGTGCGTACGAGGCGGACGCACGAATCCAGGGCCGGGCCGGGCCGACCACGGCGGTGCGGTCGGTCAGCTGCCGCAAGAGATGGGACCGGTCGGCATCGCGGACGAGCAGCACACCGGTGGCGTCCGGCAGATCGTCGAGGACGAGGGTGCTCGGGTCGAGCGCGCGGTAGGCAGGCCGGGCCTGGGCGGCGGGCAGCAGGACCGCGGTCAGTGAAACCGGAGGCTGCCACCCGGCCCGTTGGGCAGAGGCCAGCAGTACGTCCGGGCTCGCGCCGGCGAGGAGGTCACGGGCCAGGTGTTCCAGGTGTCGCTCTTGATCCCTGCCCCGGGCGGCGAGTTCGTCGGCGTGGCCCGCGGCGCTCGCGGCCGAGAGCTCGTCGATGTAGGCGAAGGTCAGCTCGGCGAACTTGGCGACCGCGGCGGCGGGCAGACCCGCGGGTACGGCACCCGCCGCCAGGCACCGCCAGGCCACGCGGGCGCCGACTCGGTAGGCGCTGAGCAGGGCGTCCATGGAGCGGCCGTCGCGGACCTCGCCGCGGCCCAGCTCATAGGCCGCGTCACCGCCGTCCCCGCCCGCCGCGTTCCCGCTCGCGAGGTCCAGATAGTGCCCCAGGGCGGTGCGGACGGCTCGCCGGATGGTGCCGCCCATGCTGCCGGAAAGGGCGTTGGCGTAGGAGGGGACCTCGTCGATGATCGCCTGGACGACCTCGTCGGCGGTGGTCTTCAGCGCGGCCCGAAGCACGGTGACCGTTGTCTCATCCAGGGCCAGTTCGCTGGCCCTCCGGGTTACATGGCTCACGTTCTATTCCCTGCGAACAATTCCGTCGATCAGATTCACGTCCTGCGGTCAGGACTTTACGCCCTGAGACGCAGCAAGCTGGGGCCATGACGAGTACAGCCCTCCGCGGCAGGGCGTGGAAACTGCTGGAGATGGTCACGACGCCGTTGCTGCCGTCGGACTACCTCGACCTGGTCAGCCCGCTGCGCGCGGGCGCCGACCTCCGGGGGCGCATCGAGGCCGTGCACCCCGAGACGGGGGACGCCGCAACCATCGTGATCAGACCGGGGCGGGGCTGGCGCGGCCACACGGCCGGTCAGTACGTGCGGATCGGGGTCGACGTCGACGGAGTGCGCCTGTGGCGTGCCTACTCCATCACCTCACCGACGAACCGCGAGGACGGCCGCCTCACGATCACCGTGAAAGCGATCCCGGACGGCAAGGTCAGCAACCACCTGGTGCGCAACGCGAAACCGGGCACGCTGATCCAGCTCGACCAGGCGACCGGTGACTTCGTGCTGCCGCGGGCCAAGCCCGCCAAGGTGCTTCACCTGACGGCAGGCAGCGGCATCACGCCTGTGATGGGCATGCTGCGCGACACCGGGTTCGACGACGCCGTCATGGTCCACTGCGCGCCACGGCCCCAAGACGTGATCTTCCGCGGCGAACTGCGCGACCTGGCCGGGGACGAGAAGCTGCGGCTCACCGAGGTGCACACCGACACGGACGGGATGCTCGACATCGCCCGTCTCGGCGAACTCGTGCCCGACTGGGCCGAGCGCGAGACCTGGGCGTGCGGGCCCGCGGGCCTGCTCGACGCCGCCGAGAAGCACTGGGCCGACCACGGCGTACCGGAGCGTCTGCACACCGAACGCTTCCGCCCCGGCATCGTCGTCACCGGCGACGGCGGCACGGTCACGTTCAGCACCACCGGCAAGACCGCCGACGCGGACGGCGCCACGCCGTTGCTGGACGTCGGCGAGGAGGCCGGCGTGCTCATGCCCTCCGGGTGCCGCATGGGCATCTGCTTCGGCTGCGTCACCCCGCTCAAGGCAGGCGCCGTCCGTGACCTGCGTACCGGCGAGATCACCGAGGCCGAGCCGGGCGTCCTCATCCAGACCTGCGTGTCCGCCGCGGCGGGCCCCTGCGACATCGAACGGTAGGAGCACCTTGACCGCCATCGACCCCACCGCCCACCTGTCCGCGGAGCAGATCGAGGAGCTCGGCCGCGAGCTGGACGCGATCCGCGACGAGGTGATCGCCAGCCGCGGGGAGAAGGACGCCGCCTACATCCGCAAGGTCATCTCGGCGCAGCGCAAGCTGGAGCTGGCCAGCAGGGGCGTGCTGCTGTTCTCGCTCTTCCCGCCCGCGTGGCTGCTCGGCACCGCGGGTCTGTCCGTGGCGAAGATCATGGACAACATGGAGATCGGCCACAACATCCTGCACGGCCAGTGGGACTGGATGCGGGACCCGAAGATCCACTCCACCACCTGGGAGTGGGACCACGTCTCGCCGTCCGACCAGTGGAAGCACTCGCACAACGAGCTGCACCACACGTTCACCAACGTGATCGGCAAGGACAACGACCTCGGCTACGGCATCATGCGCGTCGACGAGGACCAGAAGTGGCACCCGTTCCACCTCGGCCAGCCGCTGTGGAACTTCCTCAACGCCTGCTTCTTCGAGTACGGCATCGCCGCGTACGACCTGGAACTCGGCAAGAACCTGCACAAGCGCCGCCGCAAGAACCCGGAGTTCCGCGAGCGGGCCAAGGCCGTGGGCCGCAAGATTCGCAAGCAGGTGCTCAAGGACTACGTGATCCACCCGCTGCTGTCGGGCCCGTCGTTCCTCCCCACGCTCGCCGCCACCTTCACCGCGAACCTGGTCCGCAACATCTGGTCCCACTCGGTGATCATGTGCGGGCACTTCCCCGAGGGCGTGCAGGTCTTCGAGCGCCGGTCGATCAGGGGCGAGACGCGCGGCCAGTGGTACCTGCGCCAGATGATGGGCTCGGCGAACATCAGCGGCAGCAAGGCCATGCACTTCATGACCGGCAATCTGTCGCACCAGATCGAGCACCACCTGTTCCCGGACCTGCCGAGCAACCGGTACGCCGAGGTCGCCGTGAAGGTGCGCGCGCTCTTCGAGAAGTACGAGCTGGAGTACGTCACCGGGCCGCTGCCCAAGCAGGTGTTCTCCGCGTGGCACAAGGTCGTCCGGCTCTCGCTGCCGAACAAGAAGCCCAAGGTCAAGGCGCCGGACCGCGAGCGGGAGCTCGTGGCGGCCTGATCCCCACGAGGGTGGCCGGAAGCGTTCCGGCGAAACGGCCGTGCCCGGCGGGCACGGCACGCAGACGGTCGAGGACGGGGCGGTCCCCCGGAGAGGGCCCAGGCGGCTGCGGCGCGCCTGGGCCCTCGTCCTCGCCGCGGTTCAAGTCCTGTTGCCGGTGCTCCTGGTGGTGCCGTTGACGGCCCTGTCCGCTGCTCCTGAGCAGGTACTGCCTCCGTCCGGGACTTCCTTTCTCACTCTCGAGCCCGGCCGAAGAGCCACTCCTGGAGCTGTGCCAGGCCATGGCCGCACAGCGAAGTGAGACCGCGGCCTCCTTTCCAGCTAGAGCCGAGACCCACAGGGGCCGTGCTCGCGGACGGCCAACAGCCGACGGGTGCCGGTGCTGCGAGATCCCCGGAAGGAGACGGCTGACCCGGGGCACGTGCCAAAGCCCTGCCGAGGCCGGTCGGAACACGTTGGTCTGCGGGGCCGACGGAACCGGGTAACGTCGTTGTCATGTTCTTCCAGGCGCCGATGTACGAGTGAGAGCGTGATGGGCCCCTGCTGACGTCTTTCGACGTCGCCCGCTCGTCCCTCCACCGATGAATCCGTAGATCACTTCACATCATTACCGGGAGAACCCGTGACCGTGAGCAAGAACATCAACAACCCCGTGGGCATGGGCGGCGGCCAGCGCAAGAGGCTGTCCCGCGCCGAACGCCAGAACCACGGCCCGCACCGCAACCTCGACCGCCAGAGCGCGGCCGACCTGAAGGCGGAGCTCGTGCGCAAGATGCGCGAGAAGGTGGGCGCGGCGGAGGATGCCGGGCAGGCGGGCGACGACACGGCGCAGAGCTGACGTACCGCCGCCGCAGGGCGACCACAGGCCGGGCCCGGACCGCACGCTGCGGTCCGGGCCCCGTCGTCGTAGAAGTGAATGTGGCCCTGGACCGGGCGGGGCTAGGGTGGCGGCGCACGACCCCGCGATCGGTCTGGAGCAGTGCATGTCGTCGCTGGGTGCATTGCGAGCTCTGCTGGGTGAGCCCGCCCGCCGGCAGCGGAACCCGGACGACTGGACCGAAGTCGAGCAGTACCACGGCGTCGAACCGGAAGAAGCCTTGGAGCTCTTGGCACCGGAGGATCTTGAGGACCTGGTCGCAGCCGGTGAGATCGGCCCGGTTCAGCCGAGCTTCAAGCCGCTCTGAGGGCTGGGCCGGGCGGTGAAGAGCGCCGAGCGTGCCGCCAGGATTCTGACGACCGCCTGACGATGGGCGTGCGGACGAGGGACCGCGTCCATGCCCCTTGCGTGGCCCTGGAGAACGAAGGGGGGAGACCCGTGTTCGGGCCGAACGTCCGGCACCGCCCGGGCGTCACAGGTCTGGCGTCGGATTCGGCTCCACTCCACGTTTTTCTTTTGGGGGCATCATGCGGTCCGTCAAACTGCTCGTCACCCTCGGCCTGATCGCCGCCGCGGCGGTCGGATGCGGCGACCAGGGCGCAGCCTCCGGTGGTCATACCGGCGACCACAGCCCCCGCGACCGGGCGCGCCGTGTGGCTGCCGCCTGGGAGGGCTCGGAGGCGGCGCGCGCGTGGCGGGACGGCTACTACCCGCTCGGCGCCGCCGTTCAGCTTCCCGAGGGGGCTTTTCACAACGACGCCGACAAGCGCGCGTACACCACCCAGAACTTCGAACTGCGCGCCTCGCTTCCCGGCGCACCGGTGAAGCGGGGGAAGGTCCGGTGGGGCGACGGCGACTCGCTCACCGTCCCCCTGACCTCGGCACGGGCGGCCTACGACAAGCTCGGCCGCGGCCGGAACTCCGGTCCGGCCCTTACCGTGACCGGCGTCCGACTCGGTGACATGACGATGGCGACGAGTCGGGGAGCTGCGACGGTGCCTGCCTGGCTCTTCACCATCAAGGGCTACGACACCCCGCTCAAGCGCGTCGCGGTCACGCCCTCGGAGACCCCCCGCTCTCCGATCGGGGCCGTACGGGAGCAGACGGCCGAACTGGGACCGCTCGCCGGGCTGGAGGCCATCGGAGGGGACGGCAGGACGCTCACCCTGCGTGCCGAGCACGGGGCGTGCGACGACGGCCCGGCCGTCGACGTGCTCGAGGCCGGGAGCATGGTGGTGTTCTCGGCCTCGGTCCGGGGCACCTCCGACGGGCCGTGCACCTCCGAACTGCGCGTCGAGAAGGTGAAGGTGAAGCTGCGTCGACCCGTGGGCGACCGCATCCTGCTCGACGCGTTCACGGGCAGGCCCGTTGCCTACGGGCGGTCGGGCTCCGACTCGTGAAGGCGCGGCCCGTGGCCGAGCGCGATGGTCATCACAAAGGGGGCGGCGGCGCGCACTGAGGGTCGGTCGCCCAACGACCGGCCGGCGCGCCGGCCAGACCCTGGCGACCGTCCCGCCTCGTTCGCATCAGGCCCCGGCTGCTCTCCGATGCGGGCGGCCCGCGCCGACGCGTGCCGTGGGTTGGGCCGGCCGGCGGGGGTAGCCTTCCCGTCCGTTCGAAGATCGTCGGAGCTCCCCGTGCTTCGTGTACCCCCGCCTGAGGGCCGGCATCGTAGGCCCGAGCCGACGCCCTGACATCAGCGGCCGACACCAACAAGCGATAGCAACGACGGCCAGCACCAGACCTGAGTGAACCTTCGACCGAAGCACCGAGTTGGTCGACTCGCGTCGACAGCTTCGCGTGACGGACCGGATGAATATGAGAGCCGGGCTTTCAACGCTGCGGCCGGCACGGGTGCTGTTCCAGTCCGTAGACGCCGCCCTGTGGCTTGGCTCAGTCATATGAGACTCCGGCACGAAGCCGCTCACGCCCGGGTGGGTACACTCCCGTCCGCTTGGGTCACCTGGCCCTCACCATGGGGGATCGACACATGTACTCGACCATCAGCGCGTTGGTTCGCGGGGCGAAGCGTCTTTTCGGACCGGTGTGGGGGATCAGGATCGTCAACCTGGTGCTCTTCATCTATTTCAGCGTGGGGACGATCACCGACGAAGGCGGGAAACGTGTCTTCGCGATCGCTGGGGCTGTCTTCGTCCTGATCGAGACGGGACTGATCGAGTGGGAGCGTATGCATCCGCGGCCGAAGAATCGGCGACGAAAGGTCTTGGGCCCGTCCGAGGTGGATCAGCCTTGACGGTTGTTGCCCAGCCGATCAGCGCGGGCCAGAAGCCCTACCTCACTCTGAAGCACCCCTCGCGTCAACTGATCCCAGGGCCGCCTGAACTGGACATTCGGCCGACGGGCATGCGTGGGCCGAGGTAGTCCAAGCCGCACCTCTGTGCGAATCTTTGGGCAGGTCGGTGTACCGCTTGACCTCAGTCTCGGAGCCGGGAGGGCACCACCGATGATGGATTCCGATCAGACTCCAGGCAGGCCACCCGGCTCATACGCGGGCCCACAGTGGCATGCTGGGTCCGGCCCCTACCTCTCGCCCGGTGGACCAGTGCGCCCACCGGAAGTATGGAACAGTGCCGCCATCGCCGCGTTGCTCCTCTCGCTGCTGTCGTTGCTGTTGCTTCTCGGCCTCGGCGTCCTGGGGCTGCTCGTGTCGTTGCTCGTCTTCACGCCGCTGGCGCTCGTCTTCAGCATCATCGCCGGCATCCAGGTGGCCCGACGGGGCCAGCGCGGCATGGGCCTGGCCGTCATGGGTTTCCTCCTCGTGGTGCCGGGATGGCCGATCACCGCCTTCCTGTTGTGGTGATCGCGCTCTCTGCCGAGAGGAAAACGGCGTCGTGCGCAGACCGATTGGCAGCTTCCTTCCCCCACACAAAGGCACTTGCCCCGTCGTCCGGCGCGGTCAGGGGCAGCAAGGCGTCATGGAGGTGCGTGTCGGCCAAGGGGGAGTACGGGCGTGGCCACCACGGACGATCAGTGTCTTCTCGGGTGCTACTCAACCTGAAGTCGTGATGTTCGGCTGCCACCGGCGTCTGAGACCTGGGGAAATGGGTTCGCGCCCGGTCGGCTGTCCTGCGATCGTGAGGACGTGCCAGAGGACCTGAGGAGGCAGCCGGCCGCGCCGGTGACGAAGTGGTCGGCTGGGTCGCTCCGGATCACGAGCCGCACGGTCACTGTCGGCGAGATCTCGGGTCGCCTAGGAATCCCGGCCGACCAGCAGTTCGAGCGGGACAGCGCGATGAGCCCCCGCAACCCGACCAGTGCTCGACGCGAGACCAGTGTCTGGCTCAGGCGAAGCGGACTTCCTGATGACTCCGACCTCACGGACCATGTGCGGGTGCTGCTCGCGCTGGTCGACGGGCATCGCGAGGAGTTGGCGAGCCTGTCGGCCGACTGCGATCTGGAGCTGTGCCTGGGCTTCGGCAGCGAGAATGGTCAGGGAGACTGTGTCCTGCCCGCTCCTCTGCTCTCCGAGGTCGGTGCGTTCGGGCTGGATGTCGTGCTCGACCTCTATCCGCCCGAACCGACCATGACCGACGCGTCCGCATGAAGGATAGGCGGGCCATCTCGGGCGCTCGGGCGAGCCATCGACCCCCACGATCACGTTTTCGTGCACCGTGCTCCGAGGGGTTCGCCGCGCCTCGAAACCGGGCACGTCACTAGCTGGTCCACGGCAGGCGAACGGCTTCGATCTCTACGTCCGCGAGCAACGCCTCTACGAGCGGTCGGGGACCGCACACCTTGGTGGCCCAGAGGTCGTAGTCCGTGCAGACCACCCAGGAGCGATCTGCTGCCCACAGGTTGGACGGGGTGTACAGGATGTCCGGATGGTCGAAGAGCGCGTGAGCGTCGCCCAGGCGGCCGGAGTGGACCTGCTTCTTCTCGAAATCCCGCGCGATGATCGGGTTGTAGGAGGCCAGGCAGGCGGTGTTCGCCCCCTGAAGGCTGTGAGCGGTGAGAAACCGGATCAGCTGGTCCCATGTCGGCCTGTCGAGGCTGCCTTCGGTCGGCCATTCGACGGAGCCGGACACGATGCCCGGCTCGTTCGCGGAGGGGAAGCAACGAAAGCAGGGATACAGGCCTTCCGGCACGACCGCATCACCAATACGGGCAGCCAGTTCAGCCCAACGCAGCCGTTCCCAACCAGGGCCGGGGTGCTCGTCGCGGCTCTGACTGTGGTTGACCGAATCGTCGGCGGTCGCCCCCCGCTCGTACATGCCGCCGAGCACCCAGGCGGCGTCGGGTAGCCCCGGTGCCTCGTAGCCTGTGAGGCCGTCGTCCTGAGCGAGTTCCGCGAGCCAGTCAGTCTCCGAGGCGAACGCGGGAGCCCACAGGGCAAGGAAGTCGTCGGGCATCCCGCCAGGCTACGGCCCCTCAAGGAGACCAATCCGACCCGGTGGGGCTCCCCGGCCAGGGATGGCAGCTGGGGTGAGCGGCGGGCAGCGGCGAGGCCTTGGCGTATATGTTCGAGGAACTCCGGGCGCCAGCCCCGAGATCGGCCTGAGAGTGTGGAGATCGTAGATTGAGCTACCCCTATGAACTGGGCGGAGAGACGCTGTGGGACGCGGGCTACTACAGCGGAAAGCTGTACGCCTCCCTTGCGCGGGGCGCCGCGGAGTTCGTGGAGCTGCCGACTGGCCTGACGCCAACGCCTCAGGGGAGCTGTGACATAGAACTGTCGACTTTCCGTGCCTTCGTGCAGGGTCTCTACGCGCAGTACTCCTCGACCTCGAATCCGGTGATGCACGGTCTGGCGCGCGGCCTGCTGGTCACCTCGCTCGTCCTCCTCGAACGCGCGGGCGCTCCGATCACGTTGAAGCCCGAGCACGAGGAAGCCCTGACGGAGGAGAGGACCGCGTTCGCACGTTCCATGGGATAGGGCATGCAGCCAGAGCTGCGGTCAACGGAACGGTAGGCGAGGGCCACGTAGGTTAGGGCCGCGTGTGGCGGCTGACACCAACACCTGAGACCAACAGGCTCGGACAGCGGCGGTCTGTGTCGAACCGCGCAGACGCTCAGCCGAGGACCACGGCCGGTTGACCAACGTCGACGACGCCCGATGAACGACCTGACAAGGATGAGGCCACAGGCTCAAACTCCTTGGACGGGGAGCGTACGGCTACCACCACCAGTCGCCACCGTCCGCGAGCGAGCGGTGCAAGTACTGACTTCGGCGCATTAGGGTGGCGCTGGCTCGTCGAGGGTCAGGCCGGTGCCTGCTATGAAACCGTTGAGAGTGTGGGGCCGGTACTGCAGGCGCTTGAGCCGGTTGCGGACCAGGACTTCGAGCTGGTCGAGAGCGACGACGGCGAGGTTGGCCAGGCTGCGCTTGACGTGGGCCCATACCCACTCGACTGGGTTCAGGTCCGGCGAGTACGCGGGCAGCAGGAACACCGTCAGCCAGTCACGCTCGGCGATCAACTCGCGCATGGCGTGGGAGACATGGGTGTTCAGCCGGTCCCAGATCAGCACGATCGGCGCCTTGACGAGGTGATGGGTGCCGTCGATCAGCGCGATGAAGTCGCGCTCGCCCATACTGCGGCGCTTGCCCTTGCCCGCGGGGTGGGCGATCAGCCGATGACACAGCCGGGTCCGTGACCCGGGCCGCATCGCGATCAGCCCGGCCACCGACAGCCGTCCCGAGCGGCGTCCGCTGATGGTCACGACCGGGGTGCGGCCGCGCCGGCCCCAGGTCCGTCCCCTGGGCGGCCGTCGCGTGAACCCGGCCTCGTCCTCGAAGCAGACGTAGCCTGCGCAGGCCGCCCGGGCCCTTTTACCTCCGCCCAGGTCGCCTCCTTCCACACGGTCACAGCCTGCTCGTCACGCTCGGCGACCCGCCGGGTGGGGACCTGCGGGCTGAAGCCGAGCCGGTGCATCAGCCGTGTCGCCCCGGAGACGCTGTAGGAGACGTGGAACTTCCGGCCGATCAGCGTGGCCACCCTCCCTGCGGTCCACACCTGGTCCTCCACCCAGCCATGCGCGGCCGGCCCCTCATCGAGGTAGCCGGCCAGCTTCTCCAGGCAGCGCGGAGACAGCCGGCACCGCGAACCACCCGGGCCCCGAGAGACCAGAGCCTGCACACCACCGTCCCGCCACAGCTGCTGCCACTGATAGGCCGACTTCAGACTCACCCGCAGGCACCGCGCCACCTCCAGCGGCTTGATGTCCTGCTCGAACAACTCGGCCGCCTGCATCCGGACCGTCTCCCGGCGCTGACGTCCCGCAGGACTCAGCCCGCCCCCATCCGCATATCTCACGCACCACAGATACAACCACCACACCGGCCCTATCAGGCACTCCGAGCAAGTTCACCCCAACGAGCCGAAGTCAGTATCGCCCCGCCGCTCCCGTCCAGCGGTCCGGCCTGTGTGCCGGGCGGTGCCTGCTGAGGCACCAATAGGGTGCGCGGAGTGAACGTATGCGTCGAAGCCTCGTTCGATGCGGCTGTGCCGGACGGTCCTGGGGCATCGTTGGTCCGGTGGTTTCGTGCCGCCCGCACCGGGCTGTACAGCGGCCTGGTGGAGGCGGAGGCCGGGAGCGGGGGAGGGGTCGTCTCCGAAGCGCAGATCCGCCGGGACATCGACGACCTGGTGCGCCGCTTCCCCCGCATCGGGAAGACGTGGCCGCGGTTCGAGGAGGAGCTTGCCGCGTTCCCGTGGGGAGCCCAGCTCGTGTTTCTCACGGAGGGCGGGGAACTGGCCACCTGGGTCGGGCGAGTTCCTACCACGTCCTGAGGGACGGTTCCATCTGGCGCGCATCGGCTCTGGTCAAGGTCAATTCCCGGATGACGCCCCATCCTGCACCGCGCTGGTGGACTTCCTGTACGCCGTGCTGGATGGGAGCAGCCCCCTCTACGGCCACATCGAATGGGACGACTTCGACGAACTCACCAACCTCGATGCCGTGCTGCGCCGCAAGCGGCGCACGTCCCTGCGCGAGGGCAGGCAGTTCCTGCGCGGCTACGCCTGGGTGACGGTCTGTCCGGCGGAACTTGCGGCGCGCCTCGGCGGCGCATCAGCGGCTGACACCAACAAGCGCGAACAGTGGTGGCCGAAGCCGAACCTCATTGGACACTCGGTCCAGGCTCACTCTCGGTTGGCTGGCGTCGACAGCCTTCGGTCATCGACCTGATAAGGATGAGGCCGCTAGGGCAATCCTGCGACGAGCCAGGAGCCTCGACCGAACGCAGGGACGGTCAGCAGTTCAGAACGGTGCGGTTCCTTCACCGACGAAGGACACAGAGGTTTCATCGTGGGGGCCGGCCAGAAGACGGATCTGGCGCACTTGGCCGTTCTCCAGGCGCAAGCGAACCTCATTGCCTCTTATGGCGCCTGCCAGCCCTGGCGGAAGATTGCACAGCACGCAGCCCCACGATCCCGTGACAGGCAGGAAGAGACCCAGGTCGACCTCCACGGCGATCTGCTGTCGTCAAGGATCAGCCAGCCGTCCTCGGAGCGCAGGTGGTCTGCCATGCCTCCATCGTTCACCCGCGGCGAACCTAGCGGGCGGCTCGCAGGCGTCGCCATCGGCCGTGAGCGGGACTCCAGCCGTAAAACTCCGCTGACTGCATGATCAAGGTCACGGTATGTGCCACGGCCGTGCCACAACGGGCGGGGAACCTCGGGGAGTGGCGGGCACTGGCGTGATCTGGGAACGAGAACGGCCCCTAGAAAGCGCCCTTGCTGGTCAGGGGCCGATCCCGTGAGGGTGGCGGCGCCAGGATTCGAAACCTGGGAAGGCGAAGCCGGCAGATTTCAAGATTGTCCCCCTGGGCTCACCGCAGCAGATCGAGGTGAGCGAGCAGGCGCAGCACACCGGCGAGGTGATCAAGATCGTGCCACAGACCGAGGACATCCTCAGGGAACTGCCTGCCGGCAGTGTGGGTGGCCGGCCGGTGGGGGACCGGATCCTCCTTGATGCGTTCATGGGCCGGCCCGTTGTCCGTGGGTGGTCTGGCTCCTGGTTCGTGAACGGGGGGCGGGGTTGTTCTTGGTGAGGGTGGCCCTGTGTCGTTCAGTGTCGGGTGTCTGCCGTCGGCTGGTTCTGGGTGTGTTGGCGGCCTGACCGCGGAAATGCCTGCGGGGGTTGGTGTTGTGCCGCGGTCTGGTCGGTGGTTCGGTTCCCGGCTTGTGAATGTGGTGCGGGCCCGTCCGGGGTGGGGGCGGGCGGTGCTGTCTGGCTGTTTGGTCTGGCGTGGTGTGTTTGGGTGGGTGGGGTGGTGTGGTGTGGTGTCAAGGGTGTTTTAGGGGTGGTGCGTCAGGCGGGTGTGGGGGGTGCCTGGTGTTGCTGGGTGGGGGGGTGCGTCTGGTGGGGGTGCGTCTGGGGTGGTGTCGGGTGTCGTGGGTCGGTGCTGGTGCTGGTGCTGGTGCTGGGGTGTCGGTGTGTGGGGGTGGGTGTTTATGGGTGGGTGTAGTTGGTGAGGGTGGGGCGGTGGGTGGTGGTGATGGGGATGGCGTTGAGGTAGGGGGTGGGGAGGTTGAAGGCTTGGGTGAGGGTGGTCAGGTGGGGGGCGAGGGTGTGGGTGAGGGTGTCGGTGAGGGTGGGGAGTTGGTTGTTTTGTTGGGGGGTGAGGTGGTGGTGGGTGATCAGGTCGCCGGTGTGGGGGCGGAGTTGGTGGAGGAGGAAGAGGTGGGTGAGGTGGGTGAGGAGGGTTTTGGTGTGGGGGTTGGTGGTGTTGTGGGTTGCGTTGAGGAGGGCGGTGGTGGCGTGGTTGGTGGTGTGGAGGGTGAGCATTTCGAGGGCGGGGGTGGAGGCGTGGTTCCAGCGGCCTGCGGGGTTTTTGGGGGGTGCGTTGCGTAGTGCGGTGCGGGCGCGGGTGTGCCAGATGTTTTCGGCGTGGGTGAGGAGGGTGTGGATGTGGTGGGGGTTGGTGAGGTCGGGGGGTCCGGTGTGGGTGGGGGGTGTGGGGGGTGGGGTGTGGGGGGTGAGGAGGAGTTCGGCTGCGGCTTTGGCCCAGATGACGAGGTTGTCGCCTTCGGCGGTGATGGTGCCTTCGATGTAGTCGGGGAGGTTGGCGAGGTGGTTGACGGCGAAGAGGCCCTGGGCGCCGCAGCGTTCGCGGGCCTGGGTGGTGATGGTGCGGGCCTGCCAGGTGTTCCAGGCTTTGGTGATGGCGGTGAGGCGTTCGGCGTGGTCGCGGGTGTCGGGGGTGTGGTGGGTCCAGGTGTCAAGGGCGGTGCGGTGCAGGAGGGTCATGGCGTAGGCGGTGGCGATGGAGTTGAGGAGGGGGGCGTGGTGGGTGCGGTGGGTGTTGACGGTGATGCGTTCGCCGGGGCGGGGTCCGGAGACGTGGCGGTGTTCGCCGTACTGGACGGCGATGGTCAGGGCGGCGCGTGAGGCGCCGATGGCGGCGGCGCTCATGCAGAGTTTGCCGGTGGTGACGCGGGCGATGGAGCGCAGGAAGCGTTTGCGGCGGTTGCCGAGGCTGCTGGTGAGGGTGCCGTCGTCGGTGAGGTGTCCGTGGTCGGACTCGAGGAGGGCTTCTCGGGGCAGGGGGACGTGGTCGAAGGCGGTCAGGCAGTGGTCGACGGGGGCGGTGGGGCGCATGGGCAGGGGGCGCACGCGGATGCCGGGGAGGATGCCGGTCTCGTCGCTGAGGGGGGTCAGGAACAGGTAGACGCCTTCGTCGTGGCCGTCGATGATCAGGCGGGCGGCGACGACGGCGGTTTTGGGGCCGCCGGTGAGGCTGGTGTTGGGCATGAATTTCTGGGCGCCGGGGTGGGGGGTGTTGAGGATGAATCCGCCGCCGGCGGGGTCGTAGGTGGCGGTGGTCTCCAGGGCGGCGCTGTCGTTGCCGTGTTCGACCTCGGTGCACAGGAAGGTGCCGATGCGTTGCAGGGAGGTGTAGGGGGTCAGGTCGCGGTGTCCGGCTTTCTCGTGGTCCAGGAGGCTGCCGAGGAAGAGGTTGTAGTGGATGCTGGCGAGGGTGCACAGGCTTCCGCCGCCGTCCACGATCGCGGTCCATTCGTGCAGGGCGGCGAGCTGGGCGGGGTCGGTGGCCAGGGCTTGGGGGTCGTCGAGGGTGTCGTTGGCCATCCGCAGCCAGTCGTAGGCCTGGGCGGCCTGCTGGGCGGGGGTGCGTCCGGGCTGGTGGCGGAACGTTTCGTCCTGGATCAGCCGCCGCCACGGGCCGTGGATGCGCTCGCGTTCCTGGTCCTCGCCGAAGAGCAGCCGGGCCAGGTCCTCCGCCGGGGACAGCTCCCGCACCGGGGCCGGGTCCTGCGCGGGGGCGGGATCCGGTGCGGTGGCCAGGTCCTGCACGGGGCAGAGGTCCTGCACGGGGGAGAGGTCCTGTGCGGGGGCCGGGTCCTGCACGGAGGGGTCCAGCGCCGGGGCGAGGTTCTGGGCAGGGGAGGAGTTCTGCGCGGGGGCGAAGCCCCGTACGGGCGCGAGGTCCAGCGCCGGGGTCAGGCACTCCACGGGGGAGGGGCCCTCGACGGGCGGGGAGTCCTGCGCCGGGGCCGGGGCCTGCACGGTGATGAGGTTGTGCACGGGTGAGGGGCCCTCAATACGGGCGGGACTCTGCGCCGGGGCGAGACCCTGGACAGGGGAGGAGCCCTCGACGGGGGCGAGGTCCTGTACGAGCGAGGAGTCGTGTGCCGGGGCCGGGCCCACGGGTGTGAGGCCCTCGGCGGGCGCGGGGCCCTGAGCCGGGGAGGAGCCCTCGACGGGGGCGAGGTCCGGCGTGAGGGTGAGGTCCCGTATCAGGGTGGGGGCCTGTGCCGGGGCGGGTCTGTGTGCGGGCGCGAGGTCCTGCGCTCGGGCCGGGTCCTGCACGGGGGAGGGGCCCTCGGTGCGGGCTGGATCATCCGCCGGGGCGGGGCCCTGCGTCAGGGGGAGGTCCCGCATGGGCGGGGAGTCCCGTTCCGGGGCCGGGTCCGGTATGGATGCGGGGCGGCCCTGCACGGGTGCGGGGCTCTGCGCCGGTGTGAGGCCCTGAGTGAGGGTGAGGTCCTCGGCAGGTGCGAGGTCCTGCGCCGGGGTGAGGTCCTGCATAAGGGTGAGGTCCTGCACGAGCGGTAAGTCCTGCGCCGCGGCCGGGCCCCGCATGGGGGAGGGGCGCTCGGCGGGCGCGGGGTCCTGCGCTCGGGCCGGTCTTTGCGCGGGTGCCTGTGCGGGGGCGGGATCCTGCGCCGCGGCGGGGCCCTGTGCAGGGGTGTGGTCCCGCGTGGGCGGGGCGTCCTGCGCCGGGGTCAAGTCCCGGGCGGGGCAGGGGTGCTGCGCCTGTGCGGGGTTCTGTGCCGGGGCCGGCCCCTGTGCGGGGGCGATGCCCTGCACCGGGGCCGGGATCTGCGCGGGGGTGAGTTCCTGCGCGGGGTCCTGTGCGGCGGTGAGTTCCTGCGCGGGGGCGGGGTCCTGTGCGGGGTTTTTGATCTTTTCGAGGGTGCGTGCCTCGATCGCGCGGAGTTCTTTTCGCCGGTCGGCGTCCAGGCGGTCGGGTGTTTGTGCCTGTGGCGGCTGGTGTGCGGCAGGGCCGGCTGGGCCGTCCTGCACGGTCGGCTGGCTTGTCGCAAGGGCCATGACCCTTATCCCCCGTCGGTCGCAGATCCGGATGTGGACGTGCTGGACTCCCCAGAAGATACGGACCTACCGGTTTTCTTATCAAGTCAAAAAACAGTAAAGCGCGAGGCGTCCCGGGCGATCTTCACGGGCCGTTCAGGGGATCCGTAGCGGAATATCCGATTCTGCTGTCGACGGGTTGCTGCTCTATACCGCGCGCAAGGTTTTCTTCAGGTCCAGATCATTCGCCGGGCGGCCGCGGGAATGCGAACAATCCCGGTGTTACGGGGCGGCCCAGGGGTGTGGTTGATCGTGCGGAAGGGGGGTGGCACAATACAAACCTGTCGGTTTATTTTTGGTGGAGGCCGACCGGAGCCGATCGTGGAGGTGGAGGCCGTGGCGCTGCAGGAACGGGCCATCAGGACGAGGCGGGCCATCCTGGTCGCCGCGGCAGCGGTGTTCGCCGATGTGGGATACGAGGCGGCGACGATCTCGGAGATCCTCCAGCGGGCCAATGTCACCAAGGGGGCGCTGTATTTCCATTTCCCCTCCAAGGACGAGCTCGCGCAGGCGGTGCTGGCCGGGCAGCTGGAGTCGATCCCCGCTCCGCCGCCGCAGGAGCTGATGCTCCAGCAGGGCATCGACGAGGCGTTCCTGCTCGCGCATCTGCTGTCGGTGGGGGACCCGATGGTCCGGGGCAGTATCCGCCTGACGGTCGATCAGGGGGCTCCGTCCGACGGTCTGGACCGGCAGGTCCCGATGAGCGGGTGGATCGAGCACAACATCGACATCCTGGGCCGGGCGAAGGAGAACGGGGAACTCCTCCCGCACGTCCATGTCCCCGCGGCCGCGCGGATGTTCGTGGGGGCGTTCACCGGGGTCCAGGTCCTCTCCAAGATCATGACGGATCACGCCGATCTGCCGGAGCGGGTCTCGGACCTCCAGCGGCACCTGATGGCGAGCATCGCCGTGCCGGCGGTGCTCATGCAGCTGGACACGGCCGCCGACCGGGGCGCCCGGGTGCACGCCGCGGCGCTGCAACTGCGCGCGCAGGGCGGGGAGATCGCAGCCGCCGGCTGACCACCACCGCACCGCACTGCGGCGCACGCACGACCACCGCACAATCGCCGGGCGCACGGAACACGGCCGGGCGGCTGTCAGGTGCATGAAAGACGGCCGGGCGGCTGCCGGGGAGCGAGGGGCGGCCGGGCGGCTGCCGGACGGACGAAAGGGCGCCCGGACGGCCGCCGGGTGCGCGAAGAACGGCCGGCCTGCTGCCGGGTGTGTGCGGGGTGACCGGACGGTTGCCGGGGGAGCGGTTGCCGGCCGGCCGCCGACCCGGCGTACGAGCGGCGGCCGGGCAGCTGCCTGGTGTACGAAACGGCCGGGCAACTGCCCGGTGTACCAAGGCAAGGGCGACCGGGTGGCCGTCGGGTCTGCGAAGGACGGCCGGGCGGCTGCCGGACGGATGGGCGGCCGGACGGCTGCCGGGCGCAGGTGGAGACGGCCGGGCGGGCGCCCGGTGCACGGAAGACAGCCGGACGGCCGTCCGGTGCACGGGGAACGGCCGGGCGGTCGCCGGGTGCGCGCATGCGTGGCCGGGTGGTTGCCGGGGTGGGGGCCGCGGGCTGGTGGCGGCCGGTGTGTGAGGGACAACTGAACAGTCGCCGGGGGCGTGTTCGCGTGGCGCTCCCGGGTGGGGGAGGGGGTTTCCTCCCCCTGGGCACGTGCCGTTTGTGCAACACCGACCCAGGGAGAACGACGTGAGCGCGCCTGCTGTATGCCCGTATGTCCTGGACGTGACCGGGCGGGATCTGCCGGGAGAGGCCGCGATGCTGCGGGCCCAGGGGCCTGCGGTGCAGGTCCAGCTGCCCGGGGGGGTGGTGGCCTGGGCCGTGGTGGGGCAGCGGCATGTGGAGCGGCTGCTGACCGATGCGCGGGTCTCCAAGGACGCCCGCCGGCACTGGCCGGCCTTCATCGAGGGCCGGATCACCGAGGACTGGCCGCTGTATCCGTGGGTGGCCAACGAGAACATGCTCTTCGCCTACGGGGAGAGCCACACGCGGCTGCGCCGGCTGGTGGCGGGGGCCTTCACCGCGCGGCGCACCGAGGCGCTGCGTCCGCGGGTCGAGGAGATCACCGCCGAGCTGCTCGCGGATCTGGCGGCGCTGCCGGCCGGCACGGAGGTGGATCTGCGGACCGCGTTCGCCGAGGTGCTGCCGATGCGGGTGATCTGCGAGCTGTTCGGGGTGGTGCAGGGGGAGCCGACCGACGCGCTGTGCGCGGCGCTGCACAAGGTGTTCAGCACCACCCTGCCCGGCGCCGAGATCGAGGCGGCCCGCCTGGAGGCCTTCATGCTGCTGTCGCAGCTGGTGAAGGACAAGCGGGAGCGGCCCGGGGACGATCTGACCAGTTCGCTCATCGCGGCCCGGGACCGGGAGGACCGGCTGAGCGAGGCGGAACTGCTCGGCACCCTCTTCCTGATGATCGCCGGCGGGCAGGACACGACCGCCGCGCTGATCACCAACGCGGTGGGGGCACTGCTGAGCGATCCCGTCCAGCTCGGGCACGTGCGCGAGGGCCGGGCCGGCTGGCAGGACGTGGCGGCCGAGACGATGCGCGTGCACACTCCCGGCGCCTACTCGCCGATGCGGTTCGCCGTTAAGGACATCGACCTGGACGGGGTCCTCATCCGCAAGGGCGACGCGATCCTGGTCAACTTCGCCGCGGGCGGCCGCGATCCCGAACTCCACGGCCCCGACGCCGACCGCTTCGACGTGCTGCGCACCGGCCGCGACCTGCTCGGCTTCGGGCACGGCACGCACCGCTGCATGGGCGTCCCGCTCGCCGAGATGGAGGCCACCGGCGCCTTCGCCGCGCTCTTCGACGCCTTCCCCCGCATGCGGCTGGCCTGCCCCCCGCGCGAACTGCGGCCCATGTCCAGCTTCCTGATGAACTCCCACCGCGCCCTGCCGGTGATCCTCAACCCGCTCGACTGAAACACCGGCTCCCCGGACCCGCTGAACCGGGACACCGGCTCCCCGGACCCGCCGGACTAGGGCGCCGGGTCCCTGACCCGCTGGACCAAGACGCCGCGTGCAGACGGCGGGACCCTCCCCCCAGGCCGGGGGAGGGTCCCGCCGTCTGCGTCTTTATCTGGCCGTGCCGGTGCGGCGATGGCCGGGGCGGGTCTCGTCCTGCCCGGCATCGTCCCCTACAGTAAACGTACCAAGCGCGCGGTTTGGTAATGTTCGCGGGCCCCGGGGGCCCGGATGCAGGGGGGCGTGCGCGGCGGATGCCGCGCGGGCCCGGAAGGAGGCTGTGATGGTCAAGCAGGTGAGGGCGGCGCGCACGCGCCAGTCCCTGGTCCGCGCCGCGGCCGAGGTGTTCGCCGCGGACGGCTACGCCCTCGCCTCGCTGCCGGTGATCAGCAGGCGGGCGGGGGTCAGCGCGGGCGCCCTGCACTTCCACTTCGCCAGCAAGGACGCCCTGGCCGCCGAGGTGGAGTCCGCGGCCGCGGACTGGGTGCGCGAGCTGGCCGAACGCTGCCGCGAGGAGAACGGCGCCCGGCTCCAGCTGCTCATGCGCACCATGTCCGGCCTGCTGCTGGCCGTCGCCGGCGACCCGGTGGTCAGGGCCGGGTTCAGGCTCGGCGCCGACCCCTCCCGCAAGAGCGGGGCCGCCATGCTGGGCCTGTGGCACCGGTGCGTGCGCGAGCTGGTGCTCCAGGCCCAGAGCGCGGGCGAACTCGCCGAGGGAGTCTGCCCCGACGGCGTGACGGCCACGGTCGTGGCCGCCACCGTCGGCCTGGAGATGGCCGCCGCGATGGCCGCCGCGGCGGACGGCGCGGTGGATGGTGTGACGGCCGGTGCGATCGGCGGTGCGATGGGCGCCGCGCAGGACGGCGTGAGGGACGGTGCGGAGGGAGGCGCGGCGGACGGCGTGAGGGCCGGTGCGGCGGGAGGCGCGGTGGACGGCGTGAGGGCCGGTGCGGGGGGAGGCGCGGTGGACGGTGGCTGGCTGCCGGCCGGGCTCGTGGAGCAGTTCTGGTCCCTCGTCCTGCCCGGGCTGGCGGCCAGCCCCGAACGCGCCCTGGAATGGATGCCGCCCCGCACCTAGACCCCGGCCTGGCCCCCCTTCACGGCCGCCAACCCGGCCTGCGGCAGGCCGCCAACCCGGCCTGCGCCAACGGCCGCCAACCCGGCCTGCGCCAACGGCCGCCAACCGGGCCTGCGCCGCGGCCGCCGACCGGCCTGTGCCGACGGCCGCCAACCCGGTCTGCGTCAACGGCCGTCGGCACGGTCCTGCGTCAACGGCCTTCGGTGCGGCCCGTCATGGGGGTTGTGGGCACCCGGACCCGTCCGTCGCCGCAGCCTGCCGTGCGGCCGTCGGCACCTGCGCCGCAGCCGTCAGTACGGCCTGCCGCGCGGCCGTGAGCGCCCGCGCCCCGTCTGCCCGGGTGCAGCCACCGTGTGGCCGTGAGTGCCTGCGACCCATCCCGTCGATGCAGGCTGCGCCGTGTCCGTGAGCGCCGGTGCAGCCGCACGGCCGGCCCCTCCCTGTACCGTAGTTGGGCCGTTCCCGTACTGCGGCCGGCCGTCCGCCCCCGTACCGCGCAAGCGGTCCGTTCCGGCCTCGCGGCCAGGTCCGTCCCCGTGCCGGGGCCGGCCCGCCGTCCCCGTGCCGCGCGGGCGGCCGTCCGTAGCGCACAGGCGGCCCGTTCCCGGCCGTGCGGCCGGCTCATCCCCGTACCGCGGCCGGGCGGTTCCCCTGCCGCGGCCGGGCCGCCGTCCCCGTATGCACGGGCGCCCCCCGGCTGCGCGGGCCTGTCCCCGTACCGCGGCCGGCCTGTCCCCGTACCGCAGTTGGGCCGTTCCCGTACCGCGGCCGGCCCGCCGCCCCCGTGTGCGCGGGTGCCCCGTCCCGCCCGCACGGGCCCGTCCCGGCCGCACGGGTCCGCCCCCGGCCGCCGCCTGGTCGTCCCCGGCCGCGCGGCCGGCCGTCCTCGTGCCGGGTGCGGGAGCAAGCAGGGTTTCCGGTTTCCCATTGACATACCGCGCGTGCTGTTTTTTACTCGGGGTGCAGTGGACGACACTGCGGAACTGCGTCAGAAACGGGGAGACGGCGTGGACATCGACGTACTGGGCACACTCGCCGTGCGGCACAACGGCGTGTCCGTCACGCCCACCGCACCCAAGCCCCGCCAGGTCCTGGCCCTGCTGGCGCTGCGGGCCGGGCAGGTCGTCCCGGTGGGGGTGCTGGCCGAGGAACTGTGGGGCGCCAGCCCGCCGCGCAGTGCCCGCGCCACCTTGCAGACCTACATCCTCCAGCTGCGCGAACTCATCTCCGCCGCCCTGGCCGGCGGCGCCCACAGCCCCGCCGGCCGGCGCCGCCAGGCCAAGGACGTCCTGCTGACCGTCCCCGGCGGCTACCTCCTTCGGAACGGCGACGGCGTCAGCGACGTCCGCGAGTTCGAGCGGCTCGCCGGCAGCGGCTACCGGGCCATGGACGCCGAGGACTACCCCCAGGCCGCCCGCCTGCTGCGCCAGGCCCTGGACCTGTGGACCGGGCCCGCGCTGGCCGACGTCCACACCGGCCCCCAGCTGCGCACCGAGGCCAAACGGCTCGAGGAGAGCCGGCTGTGCGCCCTGGACCAGCGCGTCGAGGCCGACCTGCGCCTGGGACGCCACCGCGAACTGCTCGCCGAACTCACCGTGCTGATCAGCCAGTACCCCATGCACGAGAGCCTGTGCGGCCAGTACATGCTCGCCCTCTACCGCTCCGGCCGCCGCGGCGAGGCCCTGGACGCCTACCAGCGGCTGCGCGCCACCCTGGTGCGCGCCATGGGCCTGGAGCCCTCGCCCGCGCTCGCCAAGCTCCAGCGCTCCCTGCTGATGTCGGGCCCCAGAGCCTTCCGGCCCGCCCCGCCATGAGCACACCGGCGGCCCGCACCGGCTGACCCACCCCGCCCGCTCCCACCCCGCCCGCTCCCGCCCTCCTGCTTTGCGCGGCCCGTCCCGCCGTGGGCGGGCCGGCCGCCCGCACCCGCGCCGCCCCGTTCCCGCCCGCCCTGCCCCACCGGCTCGTCCTGCTTGTTGAGGGTGTTGGTGGCCGGCACGGGCTGATGCGATGCGCGGCACTGCCGCCCGTGTCGTTCCACCAGGAATCGAGCACCGCTCAGCTCTGGCCGTGCAGCGTTGATCACACCTGGAGGAGAGGAGCGCGCATGCCGTCGCAGCGATGGCACTCCGCCCGGCACACCGTCCCGGTCGCGGCGCCCGCCGGCGTCGTCTACGGCCTGCTCGCCGACGCCCCCCGCTGGCCGCTCCTGCTGCCCTCCTGCGTCCACGCCGAACGCGTCGACTCCGACCGGGCCGGGGACAGCCTGCGGCTGTGGCAGCTGCACCACGGCCAGGTCCGCTCCGCGCTCGTGCGCCGCGCGCTGCACCCGCGCGAGCGCAGCATCGCGTTCGAACTGCGCGACCCCCTGCTGCCCGACGCCCCGGCCCGCGGCGGCTGGAACGTGTCACCCGGCCCCGCCGGCCACTGCCGGCTCACCCTGCACCAGGAACACCACCCCGCCCCCGGACAGGCACCCGGGACCCTCGACACGCAGGTCCGCGCCGAACTCGCGGCCGTCGCCGAGGCCGCCGAACGCTGGGACCGCCTGGACGAACTGCTGTTCTCCTTCGAGGACAGCGTCTACGTCTGCGGCTCCCCGGAGATCGTCTACGACTTCCTCTACCGCATCGCGGACTGGGCCGACCTCGTCCCCCACGTCGAACACGCCGAGGTCACCGAGGACCGGCCCGGCGTGCAGAGCACCGTCCTGCACACCAGCGACCCCGACACCGGGGACACCGTTCTGTCCCGGGCCGTACGGCTGTGCTTCCCGGCCGCCGGACGGATCGTCGACAAGGCGACCGTGACCCCCGACCTCGTCGCCGCCCACTGCGGCGAGTGGTACCTGGAACCCGACGCCCGCGGGGTACGGGTCGCCCGCACCCACCAGGTGATGCTCCGCGAGAGCGCCGTGCAGCGCGTTCTGGGCGCCGGGGCACTGCCCGTCGACGCCCGCCGCCACGTGCGCGAACAGCTGACACGCACCAGCACGCAGACCCTGACCCTGGCGCGCTGGCACGCCGAGAGCGCCCTGCGCCGCCTGAGATGAGCCCACCCGGCAACCCCCGCCCGACAGCCACGGCCACGGCCACGGCCCCGGCCACAGCCACAACTGCGGCGGCGGCCACCGGCGACCGTCCGGCCGCCGTGCGGCGGCCACGGCGGCGGCCGCCGCACAGCGGGCGCCCCACGACGAGGAGGAGATCGGCGATGGCCCCCACCCGGCCGCACCGTCAGGCCGGGCGGCCCCCGGCACCCCGGACACCCCTGGCCCAGGCCCCAGCTCCGGAACCGGACTTGACCCAGGCTCCGGCTCTGGCCCCTGACCAGGCTTCGGACTTGGCTCTGGCCTCGGCCCTGAGCCCGGCCCCGGACTTGGCCCTGGCCCCGGTCCCGGCCCCGGTCCCGGCCCCGGACCTGGCCCCGGCCTCGGACTTGACCCAGGCTCCAGCCTTGGTCCTGGCACCGGACCTGGCTTCGGACCTGGCCCCGGCCTCGGCTCTGGGCCTGGCACCAGACCCGGCCTTGACCCCGGTCCCGACCCCGGACTTCGCCTCGGTCCCCGACCCGGCCTTGACCCCTGCTCCGGCTCCGGCCTCGGTCCCGGACCTGGCCTCGGACCTGGCACCGAACCCGGCTTCGGCACCGGTTTCGGCCCCGGCCGGTGCGGCGCAGTACGCGGCGCGGCTGCAAGCACTGCTCGGCGACCCCCGCGATGCCCGCAACCCCTACGGCCGTGCCGCCCTGCGGGCCGCCGGGGCCGCGGGTGGCGCCGGTCTGCCCGCCCCGCCCGCGTTCCTGCCCGGCGCCGGCGACGTGCCGGGTGGCGCCGACGAGCTCGCCCGCGCCCTGCGCCCCCTCTTTCGCCGCGACCTGGCCCTGGCCCACGCCTGGAGCATCCGCCCGCTGCTCACCGCCCCGGTGCCCCACCCGGCGGCCGCCCTGCTCGGCCCGGCGGCGCTGCTCGCCGCGGCCGGCGGTGTCCTGCTCGGCGCGGCCCGCATCGTGGAGGGCCTGGGCCGCCACCAGACCGCCGCCCGGCAGTGGCGCCCGGTCCTGGCCACCGTCTTCGCCGACCTGCTGGCCTGCGAGAGCCTGACGGCCACGGCCCTGCGCACCTGCCCGCCGGCCGGCCAACCCTCCACCACGGAGGCGGAGTTGCTTGCCGCCGTCACCGGATACCTGGTGCCCCGGCTCGCCGTCGAACTCCTCGGCGATCTCGAACTGGTCCTGAACGAGTGCGGGTTCGACGCCCACACCGTCGAACGGCGCACCCTGGCACGCCTGGTAGGGGACCGGGAGTTCGCCGGGGCCGGCCGGAGAGCCACCAACGCCGCTCAGGCCCGCATCGTCGAAGGGCTCGGCGCGTCCGGCGGCACCGGATGGGACGACGGCCCACGGCTCACGGCCCTGTTCCACGACACCGCCACCACCCTCGCCGCCACAGCGGGCACCACAGCACCGGCCGGTGCCGGTGTCTGCCCGCCGCCCGGTGCCGACGATGACGACGCTGCCGCCGGCGCGCTCGCCCGCTTCGGGCGCCGGCTGGCCACCGAGCGGCGGGCACTGCGCACCGCCTGCGCGGCCCAAGCCGTGCACGACCCCGCCGACCCCGCGGCGCGCGCCCTGGCGGACCGTCAGGCCCTGCTGGTCCTGGCCACCGCGACGACAGCCGTACGGGAGGCGGCCGCCGCGGCAGGCCTGCCCTTCCTCGGCGACGCCGGCTGGACGCTGCCGGTGCTCGGGCGGATCACCGTACGGCTCGGCCTGCCGCTGCCCACCGCGATCCCGGACGCACAGCCGCGCCTGTGGCAGGAACTGGCCCGGCGCGCCGCCGACGGCGTGGACTGCGACCTGTACGCGACGAGGCCGGCATGGTGAGCGACAGCGGGGCACCGTACGACCCCACACCCCCGCAGGACCGCGTACCGCCGTACGACCCCACGCCGCTCTACGACCGGCAGGCACCGTACGACCGACGGGTGCCGCAGGGCCGCGTACCGCCGTACGACCCCACGCTGCCGTACGACCGGACGCCGCCCTACGAGCAACGGGCGCCGCAGGAAGGGCTGTTGCCGCAGGACCGGCCGGCAGCGTCCGCTCGGCCGGTGCCGCAGGACCGCGCACCGGCGTACAGCCTGCCGGCACCGCACGACCTGCCGGCGCCGCAGGACCGTATCCCGGCATACGACGTGCCCGGTGGGCCGAGCGGCCGTGTTCCGGTGTTGCCGTCGTTTCCGGCGCCGTGTCATGTGGCCGGTCCCGACGGGCCGTGGGAGGAGGTGCAGGAGCGGGTCGAGGAGAGCGGGCGTGCGGTGGTGCACACCACCTGGGGCCAGTGGCTGACCCCGGCCCTGCTCGATCCGGGACTGCGCACCCTGCTGGGCCGTGACTGGCCCCGCTACCGGCAGCATCCGGCCCCGGCCGGACGGCTGATCCTCGCCGTGTCCCGGACGGTCCTCAAGCACACGGCCGCCGCGGCCCTCCAGGTCCCCGCCGGCCGGCTCGACCTGGCCGTGCTGCCGGGCGGGCGGCCCGTGCTGCGGGGCCTGGGCGCGGACCTCCAGGTGAGCCTCACCCACACCGACGAGCTCATCGCGGTCGGCGTCAGCCGTACCGGGCCGATCGGCGTGGACGCCGAACCCGCGGCACGCCGGATCTCCTTCGAGGCACTGAGCGAGCACGTGTGCACCGCCGGGGAGGCCCGCCTGCTCGCCGCCCTGCCCGAGGAGGAACGCACCGGCGCGTTCCTGCGCCTGTGGACCCTCAAGGAGGCCTACGCCAAGGCGCTCGGGCACGGCATGCGGCGCCGGTTCTCGGCCATCGGCTTCGAGTGGAACGCGACCGGAACTCCCCGGCTGGCCGACGACACGGCGGGGGAGTGGGCCTTTGCCACCCATCTCGTCGATGAACGCTACCTGGTCAGCGAGGCGTACCACCCGGCACGCCGGGGTCCCGGGCCGCGGTGAGCGGACGGGCCGGGTGGGGGCCGCGGACCCGCGGCCCGGCCGTGCAGAAACGATTCGAAAAGGAGGTCGGGGTGATCGGCGGACTCTGCTGCGGCAAGCCGTCCGGCACCCCGGGGGGTGGATGAGGAGTCATCACTGGCACGACGGCGCCGTTCTCGCCGTCGTGCACGAACCGCCGGGCACCCACGACGGTGCACCGCTGGTCCTCGAACTGTGCGGACCGGCCCGCACCGACGCCGAGGCGGTCGCCGCCCGCGTCGCGAGAAGCCACCGCGCCTACGACGTCGAACTCGACGACACCCCCAACCCACCCGACACCCCCGGCCAGTTCGGCACACCCGAGGTCCCCAGCCCGTCCGGGGCCCCCGGCACCCCCGACGCCCCCGGCGTTTCCGGTACCCCCGACGCCCCCGGCGTTTCCGGCACGCCCGGCACCCCCGACGCTTTCGGCACGCCCGGCACGCCCGGCGTATCCGTTGCATCCGGCGTGCCCGGCCTGCCCGGTGCTTCCGGTGCTTCCGGCGGTGTGCCGGAGCCCGGGGGGCGGGGGCGTCATGTCCTGCGGCTGACTCCCCTCGCCCCGGGCACCCCGGGCACCCCGGCCGGTCCGGGGGGTGGGGGTTCGCCGTTGTCCGGGGATCTGCTGGCCGATCTGCTGGCGCCGCTGGTCGCGGGCACCGTCGCGGTCGGCGGGCACCAGCGGGCGCTGCTGGAGGCGGCGCTCGGCGCCAGGGGCGGCCCCGGACGCCTCGTGGAGCAGATCCACTGGGACTGGACCGGCCCGCTGGACCTCACCCGCTTCACCGCCTCCTGGCAGTCCGTCGCCGAGCGGGAGGCGGTGCTGCGCGCGTCCTTCGACTGGACCGGCACCCCCCGCCTGGTGCTCCACGACCGTGCGGCCGTCGAGGTCGTGCACCACCCGCACACCGGCGGCGGCTGGGAGGAACTGCTGCGCCGCGAGCGCGAGCGCGGCTTCGAGCTGTACCGGCCGGGCCTGCTGCGGGTGTCCCTGCTCCAGGGGCCGCCGCCGGATCCGGCCGGCCCCGCCGGCACGGCGCCCACCCGGCTGCTGGTGACCTACCACCGGGCCCTGCTCGACGAGCGCGGGGCCCGGCTGCTGGTGCGCCAGTTCTACCGTTCCTACCTCGCCGGCGGCGTGCTGCCCGGCGCGGACCGGCGGCCCGACATCCGCGACCAGGCGTCCTGGCTGGCCCGCCAGGACCCGGCCGGCGCACGGGAGTTCTGGACCGCCGCCGCACCGCCCGCCCGTGCCGCCGTCAGCCCCGCCCGCCCCGCGCCGCTGCTCCTGCACGCCGCGGGGACGGGCCGGATCCAGCGCCGGCTCGGCCCGGCGCAGAGCGCCCGGCTGCGGTCCTGGGCCGCGAGCCGCGGCGCGGGGGAGAGCAGCGCCCTGCACTTGGTGTGGGCGCTGCTGCTGTACCGGGCGGCCGGGACGACGGGGCCGCTGCCGGTGGCCTTCGGCGTGCACCTGTCGGGACGGGACCTGCCGCTGCGCTCCGCCGCCGGGGTGCCCGGACTGCTGGGCGACGCACTGCCGATGACCGTCACCGTCGAGGCGTCCGCCCCGCTGGCGGACCTGCTGCTACGGGTGCGGGACGCGGCCCTTGACCTGACCGCCTACGCCTGGGTGAGCGGCGAGCGGGTGCGGGAGTGGAGCGGACGCGCCCCGGGCTCCCGCCTCACCGAGACGGCCGTCCGCTTCGACACCCATCCCGGCCTGCCCCAGAACCTGCGCCTCCAGCTCGCCGCGCAGGGCATCGGGGTGGGCGCCCCGCAGAGCGCCCAGGGCGCCACCACCGTGCCCCTCACCCTCCTCGCGCACCACGACACCCAGGACGCCCTCGTGCTGGACGCCCTCTACGACCGCTCCAGATTCACCGACACCGACGCCTCCAGCACCCTCGCGCAGGCCGTGCAGCTGCTGCACGGCCTGCCCGGCCGCCCGCACGAGCCGGCCACCGTCGCCGACGCCCTGGACCTGCTGGACAGCGCACAGGTCCCCGCCATCGCACCGCCCCCGCCGCCCGCCGCCGGCCCCACGCTCGCGGTGCTGCGGGCCGGGGACCCCGAGGCGGACCTCGTCTGCCTGGTCACCGTCCCCGGCGTCACCCCCGGCACCTACAACGCGTTCCTGCGCCAGTACGAGGGACCCGAACGCATCGTGTCGCTGACCGCCACCGCCGCGCAGGAGCGGATGCCCCCCGACGCCCTGCCGGAACTGCTCGGCGACGGAGGACGGCTGACCGTGTGCGGCGCCGGACCGGCCGGCCCCGCCGCCCACGAGATCGCCCGCGGCGCGGCACACCTGCTGCGCCGTCCGCCGGCCGTGGTCATGACCGGGCTCGGCGGCGCCGCGGAGAGCGCGCACGCACTGTCCCGGGCCCTGCTGGCGATCCGCACCCGCAGCACCTGACCACCACCCGCACCCCCAGGGGCGCCCGGGCCGCGCGGACGGCCCGGGCCACCCGCCTCATCGGGCTCACCCCTCTCCGCCCGGCCCGCCCGAACCACCCCAGCCACTCGAACAGTTCGGGCCGCCCGCGCCGCCCGCGCCGCCCGCGCCGTCCGGAGGCGTCCGGCCGTCCAGCGGGCCGAGAGCGTTTCTTGAGCGGCCTGGCCGAGGGTGGCGCCCAAAGAGGAGGCGTCATGGGTGACACGAACCCCGGCCGGCCGGCCCTGCGCGTCGAGCGGGGCACCGCGACCGAGGAGGAACTGGCCGCGCTGACCGTCGTACTGCTGGCCCTGCGCGCCCGGCCCGCCCGCGAGCGGACACCGGCCCCGCCGGCCGGCGGCCCCCGCTGGTGGCTGCGCGACGGCCGCCGCGCAGTGCACGGCCGGCGCTGAGACGACCGCCCGGCACACAACGAGAAGACCTACCGGTCTGTTTGAGGAGAGGTCAGGCACGGATTCCGGTCTACTCTCCCCGGGCCCGCACCCCCGGACCCGGGGGTGCATACCGGCCCGCAGGGGTGCGTACGGGACGCGAACACGGCCGCTTTCCCGGGGGAGTTGCATGTCAGCGGCCGTCATCGAGGACCGCTGCACAGCCGCTGGAACACTCCTGGAAACAGGGCGATCGGTCTCGTATTGACATACCGCCTGCGCTGTTTTTTAATCGTCGGAGTGTCAGCAGCGCACGGGGACAGGGGAGACGGCGTGGACATCGACGTATTAGGTGCACTGGACGTGCGGGAGAACGGGGTGTCCGTCGCCCCGACGGCACCCAAGCCCCGCCAGGTGCTGGCCCTGCTGGCCGTGCACGCGGACCGGGTGGTGCCGGTCGCCTCGCTCATCGAGGAACTGTGGTCGGGCCGCCCGCCGCGCAGCGCCCGCACCACCCTGCAAACCTACGTGCTGCAACTGCGCGAACTCATCGGCGCCGCGCTGGCCCGCACCGCCGCACCGCAGCCCGCCCCCGGTCACGGCAGCCCCGGTGTCGGACCCGGTGGCGGTCCCGGTCCCGGCTCTGGTCCCGGTGGCGGTCCCGGGCGCCGCAGTGCCAAGGACGTCCTGGTCACCCTGCCGGGCGGCTATCTCCTCGCCGCCGGCGGCGGCACCAGCGACGTCCGCGAGTTCGACCGCCTGGCCGGACTGGGCTACCGGGCCATGGACGCCGGCGACTTCCCGGGCGCCTCCCGTCACCTCGGCGCCGCCCTGGACCTGTGGTCGGGGCCGGCCTTCGCGGACGTGCAGACCGGAGCCCAGCTCGCCATGGAGGCCAGGCGCCTGGACGAGAGCCGGCTGTGCGCACTGGACCAGCGCATCGAGGCCGACCTGCACCTGGGCCGGCACCGCGAAGTCCTCGCCGAACTCACCGTCCTGACCAGCCGTTACCGCAACCACGAGAACCTGCACGCCCAGTTCATGATCGCGCTGCACCGCTCGGGGCGGCGCGGCGAGGCGCTCCACGCCTACACGCACCTGCGCACCACCCTCGGCCGCGACCTGGGCCTGGAACCCTCCCCGCGGCTGCGCCGGCTCCAGCACTCGATCCTGATGGCCGCGCCCGAGACCGCACCCACCCCGCCCCGCGCCGCCCGCGCCGGATACCGGCCGGGCACCCCACAGAGCACCCCACAGAGCACCCCACAGAGCACCGCACAGAGCGCCGCACCCCAGAGCACCGGCCGCTAGGCCCCCGGGCCGGCCCGGGCCGGCCGGGCCTGCTCCGGCAGCAGCGATAGGGCCGCTCCCACCTCGCCCCGTATCGCCCCGCCCCAGCCCGTCCCGCCTCGCTTGCCCGCGGCCCGCTTGATGTGGCCTGGCCCCGGCGGGAGTTTCGTCTTCACCCCTGTGCAGGGGGGGAGGTACCCCCACCCGGTCCGAAGGCCGGGGCAACCACGAAGGGACGACCTGATGACCAGCGAGCCGACGGCATCATCCGACGGCCACGGAGACATCCTCGCCGAGCTCACCGCCGTGCTGGCCGGTGTCGTGCACGCCGCCCCCGACCGGGTCGACCCCGAACAGCCCTTCTCCGTCCTGGGCCTCGACTCCCTGCTCACCATCGAGTTCGTCTCGGCCATCGGCCGGAGCTTCGGTGTCCGGATCGCCGGCGCGGACCTCTACCAGTACGCCACCCCGGCCCTCCTCGCCCGGCACCTGGCGGCCCTGCGCCGGGGCACGGAACAGGCTCCCGCGGACCGGGACCCCGGTGCGGCGGCCGCGGTCCTGGAGGTGCTGCGCCACCAGCTGGCCCGGATCCTGCACTGCGACCCGTGGGAGATCGACGGCGGCGCCTCCTTCGCGGAACTGGGCATCGACTCCATCCTGGCGGCCGACTTCGCCGCCGGCGTCAACCGCGCCTACGGCCTGAGCGAACGCCCCGTCACCGTCCACGAGCATCCCGGTCTCGCCGCGATGGCCGCCTACATCGCCTCCCGCACCCGGGACACCCCGGCCCCCGCGGCACCAGCCCCCGCCACCGCCCCGGCCCCCGCAGAGGCACCGGCCCCCCTGGCACCAGCGCCTGCGGCGGACCGTGCGGCGGCGGACGGTGGGGCGGCGGACCCCGGTGGCGGTGTGCCGGCCGCCGTGCCCGCGCCGCCGGGCCCGCCGGAGGCCGCGGTGCCGCGCCTGCCGGCGGCCGCGGTGCGGGAGCGGCCCGCGCTGTCCCGGCAGGAGGTGCTCGCGCTCCTCGACGCGGTGCGCGGCGACCGGATCGGCGTCGACGAGGCCGCCGCGTTCCTGTCAGACCGCCAGACCTGAACGGACACCGCACCCTTCGCGGAACCGGCCCGCCCCGGGCACGCCGACGGCGGCGGCCCCGGCCGGCTCCGCGCCTGCTTTCGGCCCCGGCGGCACCGTGCCGCCCCCTCGCCCCGTCCGCAGCGGGACGGCGAACCGAGACGGACTGGAACCCCACACGATGACCCTCACCGCACCGGGGCCGCCCGGCGCCGGCAGTGCCCCGCACCACGCGACGGTGCCCCCGGTGACGCTGTGGCTGTGCCCCAACGACGCCCTCCCTCCCGCCGTCGCCGGCCTGCTGGCCTCGCACTGGCTCGACGAACGCGAGAACGCGACCGCCGCCCGGTTCCTCTTCGAACGCGACCGCCGGCAATACCTCGTCGCCCACACCCTGGTCCGCCGCGCGCTGGCGCTGGAGGCCGGCCTCGGCGAGGCCGAACTGGTCATCTGGCGCTCCTCACGCGGCCGCCCCTTCCTCCAGCCGCTGCCCGGCGGCCTGCCCAGAGGCGGCGGCCACCTCGACTTCAACCTCTCCCACGCGGGCGGCTACAGCCTGCTCGGCATCGTCCGCAGGCAGCGCGTCGGAGTCGACGTCGAGTGCCTGGACCGGGAGGCGGGCGCCCTGGAGACCATCCTGACCACCTTCACCGCCCAGGAGCAGCACTGGGCCGCCCAGGCACCCCCCGGGCGGCAGCGGGACCGCCGGGTGCTGCGGCTGTGGACCCTGAAGGAGGCCTACTCCAAAGCCCGCGGACTGGGACTGGGGCTGCCCTTCGACGAGTTCGCCTTCACCCTGGACGACGACCGGGGCGTGCTCGCCTTCCAGCCGCCCCCCGACGACCTCGGCGGACGCTGGAGGCTGCTGGAACTGGAACCGCTGCCCGGCGTGCTGGCCGCGGTGGCCCTGCCCGCCGACGACGGCCCCGCCCCGCACCTGGAACTGCACCAGGGCTTCCCCTGGGACCGCTCCGCCCCCCGCACCATCACCCTGCCCGAACCCGTCGGCGCACCCCACCCCACCGCCCCCACGCCGGCCGCCGCACCACTCTGACCCACCCCGCCCCGCCCCTCCTGGCACACCGCGGGACGGGACGCCGCGGGACGGGGCGGCCGTGTGCCGGGGTGCCTGCCCGCCGGCGGGTGCGGGCGCGTACGGATGAACGTGCCCGGCGGGCACCGCGTGTCGGGACCGGGCGGCCGGGGCGCGGCGCCGACGCTGAGGGGCGGCGCGGCTGCCGGCCGCACCGCCGGTGCCGGGAGGCTGAAGCGCATGCTGGTTCTGGGCCGCTCGCAGGTCGAGTCCCTGCTCTCCACCGACGCGCTGATCGACGCCCTGGCCTCGGCGATGGCGGACCTCAGCACGGGCCGCGCCTCGGTGCCCGCCCGGGTCGCCGCCCGGGTCGCCGACCGCGACGGGTTCCTGGCCGCCATGCCGGGCTTCCTGCCCTCCTCCAGGGTGCTCATGACCAAACTGGTCTCCCTCTTCCCGCACAACGAGGGGACAGCACGGCCCACCCACCAGGCGCTGATCGTGGCGTTCGACCCGGACACCGGCGAGCCCGCCGCCCTGCTGGACGGCACGGCCATCACCGCGGCGCGCACCGGCGCCGGCTCCGCGCTCTCGGCCCGGCTGCTGGCCCGCCCGGACGCGCAGGTGCTGGCCGTGCTGGGCACCGGCGTCCAGGCCCGCTCCCACGCCCGCGCGATCTGCCGGGTCCGCCCGATCCGGCAGATCCGCGTGGCCGGCCGCGACCCGGCGAAGGCCGCCGCACTGGCCGAGGAACTCTCCGCCGTGCTGGAGGCCGACGTCCTGGCCGTCGCCGGCTACGCCCAGGCCCTCGACGGCGCGGACATCGCCGCCGCGACGACCCACGCCGTCGAACCCGTCATCCGCCGCCCCTGGCTGACCCCCGGGGTGCACATCACGTCCGTGGGATTCAACCCGGCCGGCCGCGAGATCGACGACGCCACCATCGCCGAGGCACTGGTGTGCGTCGAATCCCGCCAGGCCGTGCTCTCCCCGGACTTCGGGGGCAGCAACGACCTGCTCGCACCCATCCGCGACGGGCTCATCACCGCCGGGCACGTGCACGCCGAGATCGGCGAACTCCTCACCGGCAGCAAGCCGGGACGCACCGCACCCGACCAGATCACCCTCTACAAGTCGGTCGGCGTGGCGGTGCAGGACGCCGCGGCCGCGGCCCTGGTCATCGCCCGCGCCCGCGAACGATCGGTCGGCGAGGAACTCACCCTGGACTGACCCCGCCCCCAGCCCCCGGCACACCACCCCTGCACCCGCACCCCGCACCCCATCCCCGCACCCGCATCCCATCCCCGCACCCCGCACTTTGCACCCCGTCCCCGCGTACGGCCCGGGCCGTATCCACATCCGTGCCCGCGACCGGAAAAACAGGGGTGTTTGCCGGGCGGGAGCGCCCGCCGTTCCCGGGGCCGGAGCGGAATGCGGAGTTCATCTCGGGGCGGCGGGCGGGTCTCCCGCGCACCGCCGGAGCGGCGCGCACCACCTCGTGTGGAGCACCGCTGGAGGACCGCTACAGGAAAACGCTCGGGGGTCACGGAGACGGCTAGCGTGCCTAGCGGCGGAGATTTCCGGCCACAAAAGGAACTGGACGAGGAACTCGACGAGGTGGGGAGGCCACCATGGAGATTCAGGTTCTGGGTCCGTTGAGTGCCGAGGTCAACGGGGGATCCATCGTTCCGACGGCGGGCAAGCCGCGACAGATCCTGTCGCTGCTGGCGCTCTATCCCGGACGGGTCATGCCTGTTCCCACGCTCATGGAGGAACTCTGGGGAACCGAGCCTCCGGCCAGCGCACTGACGACCCTTCAGACGTACATACTCCAGCTGCGCAGACGGCTGGGCACGGCCATGGGCCCGGGCGCGCCGTCCGGCGCCAAGGACATTCTCGCCACCCGGCACGGCGGCTACCTGCTCCAGATCGACCGCAGCTGCGTCGACGTGCACGCCTACGAGGAACTGGCCCGCCAGGGACAGGCGGCGTTCGTGGAGGGCGACGACCAGGTGTCCGCGGCCCGGTTCGGCGCGGCACTGGACCTGTGGACCGGGCCGCCGCTGGTCGACGTGCGGCTCGGCCCCGTCCTGGAGATCGAGGTGATGCGGCTCCAGGAGAGCAGGCTGGTCACCGTGGAGCGGCGCATCGACGCCGACCTGCGGCTGGGCCGCCACGCGCAGCTGATCGCCGAACTGACCGAGCTGACCGCCCGCCACCCGCACCACGAGGGCCTGCACTCCCAGGTCATGGTGGCGATGTACCGCTCGGGCCGGCAGGCCACGGCACTGGAGGTCTACCGCAGGCTGCGCATCCGGCTCATCGACGAGCTGGGCGTGGAACCCTCCCCGCAGCTCCAGCGCATGCACCAGGCGATGCTGGCCGTGGACCCGCAGCTGGACATGCTCGCGGGACCGCGCCACGGCTCGACGTTCGACCTGTTTGCGGCCTGAGCGACGGCCCGCCCGGCCCCGGCCCGACCGGCCCCCCGGCCGGGCCGTCCTGCCGTCCGGCCACCGGACGCCCGCCGAACCGGCCCGTACGGCCCAGACGGCCCGTACGGCCCAGACGGCCCGTACGGCCCAGACGGCCCGTACGGCCCAGACGGCTCGTACGGCGCGTACGGCGCGGGCGGGTCAGAGGGAGCGGGCGGCCGCCCGCAGCCGGGTCAGCGTCTTCCACAGGGCCCCCGGTGTGGCGAAGGTGTCCAGGGACAGGACGTCGTCCACGAAGTGCACCGCGTAGGCGCCCTCCAGGGAGCTCAGCAGCTCCACCGCGCCCAGCGAGTCCAGGCCCGAGAGCCTCAGGTCCGTGTCGGCCTCCAGCGGTTCCCCGGCGCCCAGGAACGGCAGGTACTCACGCAGCAGTTCCTCGAACTTCTTGTCCCAAGCCATCGCTGACCTCACCCTTTGCATGTCGTCATCCCGGTCTTCTCGGTCGTATCGGTCGCATCGGTCGTATCGGTGGTCTCGGTGGTGGTCCGTCCGTCGAGCAGGGCGCCCAGGACCACGGCCCGCACGGACGGGCGCGGGATGCCGTTCGCGCCGAGCAGGCCCGCGGCACCCAGGCCGGCCAGGCCCCGGCGGACGGCGTCCGGCGCGATGCCGGTCAGCTCCGCGATGCGCTCCGGTGTGGCGGTGTCCTCCAGCAGCGCGGCGGCCCGGGCGACCGCGGCGGCGGTGGCCCCGGCACGGTGCAGACAGGCCTGCACCGCCCGGGCGAAGAACCCGTCGGTGTCCGGGACGGGGCCGTTGGGTGCAAGCCCGGCGGCGGGCTGCGGCGAGGCCAGCAGGGCGTTCAGCAGCAGGGGGTTGCCGCCGCCGGCCTCGTGGAGGAACGCGGCCTGCCCGGGGCGGCCCGCCCGCTCGGCGAGCAGGCGCACCTCGCCAAGAGCCAGCCGCTCCAGCCGGACGCGCCGGGAGCCCGCCCGGCCCGCCAGTTCGGCCGCGAGCGCCGGATCACCGGCTTCGTGGGGGACCGTCCCGGCGACCACCAGCAGCGTCCGGGCGGGCCGCACACGGCCCGCGAGAGCCCGTAGGACCGCCAGGGACTCGGCATCGGCGTGATGGACGTCGTCCACGCACAGCACCAGCGCACCGCCCCCGCCCACCTCCCGCAGCCGCGCGCACAGCCCCAGGACGTCCTCACCGCCGGGCGCCCGCCACGCGACACCCTCCCGGCCCTCCCAGTTCTCGCGGCTCTCCGCGGCCTGCCGGCCCGCGCGGGGGACTGCGGGGCGGGGGCCGGCCGCAGCACGGCGGATCACGGCGCGCACGGTGCCGTGTCCGGTCCGGGAGCCGGCCGCGCACAGCACCACCGCTCCCGCGGCGGCGGCCCGTTCGACCAGCAGGTGCACGAGCGCGCTCTTGCCGCAGCCCGTGGGCCCTTCCACCAGGACGGTACGGAAACACCCCTCGGTGGAGTCGGTGAAGGCATCCGTCAAGGTTCTGATCGCCGCGGTCCTGCCGGCCAGCGTCATAGCGGTCCTGTCGGTCGGTCCACCCCTCACCGGGCCAGCCTGGCCACGCCGCCTACAGCACCGCTGGAGCCGCGACGGAAGTGAACCACGGCCACCCACCAGGGGGGCGGCCACTACCGGTACGGCCGCCACCGGCATGGCTGTCACCGGGGCGGCCGGATCGCCCGTCGGCCGACCGCCGCCGCCCCGGGTGAGGGAGGGGCAGAGGGGTCCTCCATCCCCGCTCCAGTACGGACGGTCATGCTGCCCGGGCCGGCCGCAGGGCCGAGGACGGACCACGAAGGAAGGGCCTGTCGTCATGACGCCGATGCTGAACGAGCCGTTGCTGAGTCCGTAGTCAGGTATCAGCATTCCGGCATTTCTGCCTGGAGGTCCGTCACATCATCAGAGCGTGAGGGGCTCGGTGTGTGGACGGTCTCCCGTTTCTGTCTGCTGCTGGTGCGGCAGGGTTGTGCCGCCTGCCCGCCCCGTCCCCGTCGTGCGGCGGGGGCGGGTGGTGCGGGTCTTGTGGTCGGCTCCACGGGGCTTCGACACCGCCGGGGCGGTGTCCTGGTCTCCGGCCACTCCGGTACCAGTCGTGCAGGCTGCCGCGGCGAGGGCGGCGAGGTTGCGGGCCGCGTTGGTGTCCCGGTCGATGACCAGGCCGCAGGCGTCGCATTGGTAGGTCCGTACGTGCAGCGGCAGCTTGGCTTTCACTGTGCCGCACCCGGAGCAGGTCTTGGAGGAGGGGAACCAGCGGTCGGCCGCGATGATGCGGGTGGCGTGGCGCCGGCGGGTTTTGTAGGTGAGCTGGCGGCGGATCTCGCCGAATCCGGCGTCGGCGATGTGCCGGGCAAGGCGCCGGTTCTTCACCATGCCGGCGACGTTGAGGTCCTCGATCACGACGGTGCCGTACTCGCCGGCAACGCTCGTGGTGAGCTTGTGCAGGGCGTCTTCGCGGAGATTCGCGACGCGGTGGTGCACGCGGTTCCGCTGGGCGTTGGCTTTCTCCCACCTGCGGGAGGCCTTTTGTCCGGTGCGGCGGTCGGGGCCCTGGCGGCGGGAGACCGTGCGGGAGGCTCGGCGCAGTTGCTTCAGGGCGCTGTCCAGGTGCCGCGGGTTGGGGACCTCACGGATCTCACCCGCGCTGTCGGCCATGACGGCCAGGGTCTTGATACCGAGGTCGATGCCGACCGTCACGTCAGGCCGGGCGACCCGGACGAGGTCGCGCTTCACCTCCGCCTGGAAGGCGACGAACCAGCGTCCGCGTTCGTGGCGGACGGTCGCGGACAGGATCCGCGCGGTCCCGACCGTGATGCGGGTGAGGAGGCTGCCGGTGGGCTCGTGGGTGCGGATCGTCCCGAGGCGGGGCAGGGTGACGTGACGTCCGTCGGCGTCGAGGCGGATCGTGCCGGTGGTGAACCGGCAGGACAGGGGTGCTTTCCGCTTCGACTTGAAGCGGGGCATCCCGACCCGCTTGCCCATACGGCAGCCTTGCTTGGACTTGGCGTAGTTGTCGAACGCGGCCGACGCGTTGGACAGACCGGTGGAGTACGCCTCCTTGGAGTTCTCCTGCCACCAGGCAGCGAAGCGCGGGTCGGTCTTCTTGGCCTGGTTGAACTCCTTGCGCAGCGCCGGCAGCGACCACGGCCGCCACTCGGTGAGCAGGTCGGCAGGGACGCCATAGGACTCCTCCGCCCGGCGCTGCCACCAGGAAGCGGTCACCCATCCGACAGCCCAGTTGTACGCTGCGCGCGCCGCACCGCAGTGCGAGCGCAGCGCGTGCTCCTGGGCGGCGTTCGGGTCCAGCGCGAACCGGAACGCCTGCACCACGAACCCGGGCCGCGGCCGGAACTTCTTCACTCGAGGGCCTCGCCGGTCGCCACGGCCACCGCGCGGGCGGCCCGGTTCTTCACCACGCGCTGCCCGTACAGGCGGGCACACATCGAGGCCAGCACCTCGGTGACGTCCCGCACCACATCGTCGGCGGTCCCGGCAGGGTCAAGGACGACCAGACGCCGGCCGGACACCGACAGCACGGCCCCCAGATGCTCGACGCCGAACCGGGCCAACCACTCACGGTGCTCGACCACGATCACAGCCGTACCCGGGTCGGCGAGAAGCCGGTGCAGCTTGCGGCGACGCCCTTCAGCCCCGACCCGACCTCGGTCACAACCTCCGCAACAGCCAGGCCCAGCCCATTCGCGCCGGGCACCACCCGCGCGACCTGCCGATCCAAATCGGCCCCCTGATCGGCTGACGACACACAGCAGTACGCCACCACGCGCCCGAACGACGGGGCGGCAACCTCATCGACCAACCACGTCCCGGACGGCGCCTGACGGACCGGCACGAGCATCTCCCCATCCCTCACCCACCGCCAAGCGGTCTGGTAACTCACGCCCTGCCGACGCGCCCACACCGAAAGCAGCTTCACAACACCAAGCTACTGAGACGCCTGACCGGAAAAAGCCATGAATGACCAAGAAACCCGTAGCAGCTATCACTCCCTCAGCGGGGCTGCACGAACTCCTGGCCGCGCGCAGCCTGCGCGAGCGCAACAGGGAACTGGCCCTCGCGCTGGTCGCGGCGGGCAACCGGGGCGAGAGCAATCACCTCACCCGCCCCTGGACCGGCACCACCACACCCCAGGCCCTGCCCGCGGGGCTGCGGCTGACGGCCCACAGCGTCATCGCCGACCACGACGCCGTCACCCCGCGCGCCACCGCCCGTACCGAAGGAGCGGCCTGGTCACTGATCGCCGAGCTCCGCTTCGATGCCGCGGGCCGCATCAAGCAGTGCCATCCCTGATCACGACTTCATCGCGCACGAAGACCTCAAGATCCGCAATATGCTCAGAGCTCCCGCCCCGAAGCCGAACCCCACGATCCCGGGCGGCTTCCTGCCCAACGGGGCCGCCCCCAAAGCCGGACTCAACCGCTCGATCTCAGATGCCGGATGGGGTGTTCCTGACGATCCTGCACGCCAAGGCTGAAGGCGCCGGACGGGAAGTGATCGCCGTGGACCCCCGCAACACCTCCCGCACCTGCCCCGAATGCGGGCACGTCGCAGCGGAGAACCGGCCCACACCGGAGAAGTTCCACTGTCAGAACTGCGACCACCAGACGCACGCCGACACCGTGGGCGCGCTCAACGGGCCGGGCTGGCCCGTCGCCAAGCCCAACCGGCATAGCGAGAAGCCCCCTCGTTCACCAGGGGGAGGAGTCACCACCTGCTCGTGCCCGACAGCACGGCAGCCGCCCCGCCCGCCCGGTGACCCGGCGGCAACTCCCGTACGCACAGGCCGTTTCGGACCCCGCCCTGAGCCGGTCCCCGGTACACGCCCGGGGGTCCTGACCAGGCCCGCGCCTGAAACCGGGCCGGATCGAGGACCGTTCGGGGGCCGCTGGAGAAAACGGACGGCCACCACCGTGCGGAGCTAGCGTGGAACGGGCCGGGCCGCCCGGGCCCGTACGCCGACTCCCCGGGCCCAGAGGGCAGTTGCCCGATGGCACACCCCGGGGGGTGTCCGGAAATCAGGGGGAGACGATGGACGGTGACCGGCCCGCCGGTGTGTGCGCGGTGATCGACCCCGAGCGGGGCGAGCACGGCACCATGCACCTGCACGGAACCCTGGACCCCGCCTCCTTCCACCGCGCCCTGCACCGCGTCGCGGAGACCCGACCCGGCACCCGGCACCCCGGACCCCGGCTGGTACGGCACGCACCGGGCCTGCACAGCGTCGAACTCCCCGCCGGCGCCCAAGCACCCGTACCGGGGGCCGTCGGCCTGCTCGCCGACCTGCTCACCGCCGCCGACCCCGCACCCGGCTCCTGCGGCGCGCCCGCGGGCCCGCCCTGCCGGACCCTGCCCCGCACCGAACCGGTCACCCCGCTGCAACGCCGCCGGCTCGCCGACACCCTGGCCTGGCCCGGACACCAGGCCGAACAGCTGCGCTGGCGCTGGTACGGGCCCCTGGACACCGAACGCCTGACGGCGGCCTGGCACGCCGTCGGCGAGCGCGAGAGCATCCTGCGCACCGCCTTCGTCTGGGACCCGCGGCCCCGCGCCGTCGTCTTCGACCGCCCGGTCACCGACGTCGTCCGCCACCCGCACGCCACCGCGATCCGGCGTGCGGCGCTGCGCGAGCGCGAGCGGGCCCGCGCCTTCGACCTGCGGCGCCCGGCCGCGGTACGCGTGGCCCTGCTGGACAGCGGACCCGAGGACGCGGCGGCCCCCTTCACCGACATCCTGCTCACCTACCACCGTGCCCTGCTGGACAGTTGGAGCGCGCGGCTGCTGATGCGCGAATGCTGCCGCGCCTACCTCGCCGGCGGCATCCTGCCCGGCGGCCCGCGCCGTCCCGACCTCGGCGACTGCGCCCGCCAGCTCACAGCCCAGGACCTCGGCCCGTACCCCGGCCAGGACCTCGGCCCGTACCCCGGCCAGGACCTCGGCCCGTACCCCGGCCAGGACCTCGGCCCGTACCCCGGCCAGGACCTCGGCCCGTACCCCGGCCAGGACCTCGGCCCGTACCCCGGCCAGGACCCTGGCTTTCGCCACGGGAGCGTCCGCCGCCCTGCCGCGCCCCCGCCCTTGTCCCCGCCGGTCCCCGGCCAGGACCCCGGGTTCGGGCCCGGGAGCGCCCGCCACCGTGCTCCGTCCCCGGTCCCGCCCTCATCCCCGGTCCCGCCCTCGTTTCCGTTCTCGTCCCCGCCGTCGGACCCGGGCCGGGGCCGGGTGGCGGGGGGCAGTGGTCCCACCGGGGTGCTGCGCACCGTGCTGTCCCCGGCCCGCAGTACCCACCTGGCCCACTGGGCGGCACGCTGGGGCGTCGCGGAGAGCAGCGTCCTCCAGGCGGTGTGGGCCCTGCTCCGCTACCGCGCCGGCGCCACCGCTCCCGCCACCGTGCCTGCTCCGGCCACCATCGGTTTCGGTCTGGACTTCCCCGGCCGCGGACTGCTCCTGGAGGGCATCGAGGGCGTCCCGGGACCGTTCGAGAACGCGCTGCCGCTGACCCTCGCCCTGCACCCCGGACTGCGTCTGCCCCGCCTGCTGCACACCCTGCGCGATGTGGTGATGGACCTGTCCGCCTACGAATGGAACAGCGCCGGCGCACCGGACGGCGCCGGTCCCGGGGCGCGGGCCGGGGGCCTGCTCGCCTTCGACTGCGGCCCGCGGCCCGAGACCGCCTGCGGCGACGAACTCGCCGCCCAGGGAATCCGCTTGGAGGAACAGGAGGCCGCCGGAACACCCGCCGGGTACGCGCTGCGCCTGCGCGCCGGCCACGACACCCGCCGCGCCCTCGTCCTGACCTGCGCCTACGACCGCGACCTCATCGACAGTGGCACGGTGCGCACCCTGCTGGAACACACCGTGCGGCTGCTGCGCCTGCTGCCCGCCACGGCGACCGCGGCCACCACCGTCGCCGACGCGCTGGCCCTGCTGCCCCCCACCCCCACCCCCCGCGTCCCGGACGGTCCCCCCGCCCGGGACAGGGACTTCCTTGTGCCGCTGCGCGGCCCGCTGGCGCCCGCGGCCGCCACCGTGTGCCTGCTCGACGTCCCCGGCGCCCCGCGCACCGGGCACCGCGAACTCATACGGCACTACCGGGGACCGGAGGCACTGACCGCGCTGCGCCTGAGCGCCGGCCGGCACACGGACCACACCGACGCGCTCGCCCGTCTCGCCCGCGGCGGCGGCCGGCTGGTCCTGGGCGGTCACTCCGGCACCGGCGCCCTCGCCTGCGAACTGGCCCGGCAGCTCACCGCGGCCGGGGTGCGTCCGCCCCTGGTGGTGGTCGGCGGCGCCCACGACGATCCCGGCGCACCGCGCCACCTGGCAGAGGTCCTGCACCGGGCGGCCGCGCGGGCCGCCCGGCCCTGAGACATGGCCCCGCCCGTTCGCGCCCGCACTATCGCGGGAGAGAACACCTCTTGGGCCAGCCGATGTCGTCGTCGCACGACCGGTCACGCACCAGCGCCCGCCGGCCGGCGAGAGCCTCGCGGGCGGCGCGACGGGCAGGAACCGCGTGTTTCATGAGGGGGACTCCCGTGGACGCGGACGAGGACAGCTCCCGTGAGCGAGGACGGGCCGGTGCAGGTACCGGCCCCGGTGCTTGAGATATTCCCCGCAACCGCTCAAGAGCCGCTCGAGGAACGCCAGACAAACCCGTGAGGATCGCACGAACTCCACGGCACGCCGTCTGGCAAAACATTGCCCGCCCCTTGCCGGGCCGCCTACGCTCGGGACGGCTCCCCGACAACACCGCCCGGGCGGCGCGCCCGCTCCCGCCCCACGGGCCACCCCCCACCCGTCCGTCCCAGGGAATGGTCACATGCTGCGTCAGCCCGCCTTCGGCCGTCGTCTCCGCAAACTGCGACAGGCCCGCGGGCTGTCCCAGACCGCCCTGGCCGGGGACGGCATGTCCACCGGATACCTCTCCCGCCTGGAGTCCGGCGCACGCCAGCCCACCGAACGGGCCGTCGCCCACCTCGCCCAGCGGCTCGGCCTTGACCCCGCCGACTTCGAGGAACCCGCCGGCGGCTCCCTGGCCCACGCCCTGTCCCTGGTCTCCTCCACCGGCTCCCAGAGCGCCATGGACACCCTGCGCGAAGCCCTGGCGGCCGAAGGACACGAAGCACCGGTGCTGCGCTGGCAGGCCCTGTGGCAACTGGCCGCACAGCGCCGCCTCCAGGGCGACCACGACGGCGAACGGCAGTACCTGGAGGAACTCGTACAGCTCGGCGAATCGGTCGGACTGGTCGCCCTGCGGGTGCGCGGCCTGACCCGCCTGGCCCGCTGCCTGCGCGCCCTGGGCGAGATCACCGCGGCCCTCGACGCCGCGATGAGCGCCCACCACCTCGCCCGCGAGGACGACCTCGACGCCGAGGACCGCGCCGCCGTACTGCTGGCCCTGGTCTCGGTGGAGGCCGAGGCCGGCCGGATGCCCGACGCCCGCGCCCACGCCGACGAACTGGCCGAACTCGTCGCCGGCCGCAGCGACACCCTGTGGGCGGAGGCCATGTGGACCTGCGCCGCGGTCCGCCTGCGCCAGGGCGACTACCCCGCCGCGCAGGTCCACCTGGAAGAGGCACTGGAGAAGTTCAGCAGCCGCGAGGACCTCGTCCTGTGGCTGCGCCTGCGGTTCGCGGCCGGCCGCCTGTACCTCCAGAAGCAGCCCCCCGACCCCCGGGCCGCCGAACGCTGCCTGACCGCCGCCGAACCCGCGCTCGCCTTCGTCGGCACCCCCGGCCTGCGCCAGGACCTGCTCGCCCTCAAGGCCGACGTCGCCTTCCTCTCCGCCCGCTACGACGAGGCCCACGCCCTGCTCGGCGAACTCGCCGGAACCCAGCTGCGGATGAGCTACCGCGACCGGGTACGCCTGGACATCCTCCGCAACCAGCTGCGTATCCGCTCCGGTGACCAGAGCGGCGTCCAGGGACTGCGGGACCTGGCCGAACAGGCCCAGGCCGACGCCAACATCGACCTGGCCGCCGACATCTGGCGCATCCTCGCCGAATCCCTCGCCACCCACTCCACCCCGGCCACCCCCGGAACCTGACCGCCCCCGGCCACCCCCGGAACCTGACCGCCCCCGGCCACGCCGGGGACGCGACCGCCCTGGGCTACTCGCGGGGCGTGGCTGTCCCCTGCTGCCCGCGGGGCGTGATCGCCTCTGGCCAGGTCAGGGGCTGCCCATGGCCACGCCCGGGCATGACCGGGAGGCGGCTGCCCCCGGCCGTCCCCGCGACGTGACCGCCCCCGGTCCCCGGGGACGGGCGTGACCGCCCCGGGGGCGGTCCGGGGGCACCATCCGGTCCGCGGGGGCACCCCCTGTCATCCCTCCCGCAGATGCTCCGCACGCAGCTCGTGCCAGCCCTCGGGGACGGCGGCCGTCGCCGGCCATCTGGCCTGCCGGCCGGCCCCGTCGGCCAGCATCACGAAAGCGGTCGCCGCGTCGTCGAACGGATCGCCGGGGGCCGCCTCGTCCAGCACCCGCAGATTGCCGTACTCGTCCAGCCGGGCGGCCCGGCCGGTGCGCCACATGCGGGCGGCGGCGCCCTGCGGCCCGCCGCCGGGGGCGAACGGATCGGGCAGGAACCGCCCGCCGTCCGCCGCCGCCCCCAGATAGCCGCGGGCCACACCGGCCCCCGCGATGTAGAGGGAACCGGTGCGGCCCGGGCCCACCGGGCGCAGCCGCGCGTCCAGGAGATAGGCGCGGTGACCGGGCGCGGGCCGCACCGGGGCACCGGGCGTGTGCTCCACGACGAGCCGGGCCTCGGCCCAGCCGCCGCTCACGGTCAGCCCGGCCCCCTGCGCCCGGGCCAGCGGCACCAACGCGCCGAGCACGTCGTCGGCGCCGCCCAACACCACCCGCGCCCCCTGCCGGCCGAGCCACCCCAGCACCTCGTGCGGCACCTCCCGGGAGAGCGAGCCGTCCGGGACGTGCACCCGCCCACCGCCCACCAGGACGCCCAGCAGCCCGATCGCCGCGTCCCCGTCCGGATAGCCGCGCACCAGCCAGGCCGCGTCGCCCGCCGCCGCGGTGACCGCCTCGGGACCCACCACGACCGTGCCGTCCTCACCGGGCAGCAGCACCAGCGGACCACCGCCGCGCACCGGCCCGATCGCACCGGCCCGTGTCGTCGGCCGGTGCCCGGCCGGCGTCCACCGCCCGGCGGCCTCCTCGCACACCAGCCGGGCCGCGCCGGGCACGGCCGGCAGCAGCAGGTCCGCGGTCTCGTCGAGCAGCAGCACCACCGGGCGCGGCGACCCGCCGGGATCCACCGCCGGATCGGCCGGCACCAGCGCGGCCCCGGTCTTGGCCACCGCCACCGCGGCCACCGCGAAGGCGGCCGGCGAGGACAGCGCGGTCAGCACACAGCCGCCGGGACCGGCCCCGTGCCCGGCCAGGGCACGCGCCAGCAGATCGGAACGGGCGTCCAGGCCCGCGTAGTCCAGGCCCTCCAGCACGGGCGCCCCCGGGGCCCGCGCCACCTGCGCCGCGAACAGCGCGGCCACGTCCCTGCGCCCGGCCGGCAGCCGCGCACCCGCCCACACCCCGCTTCCGTCCGCCGCACCGGGCGGCGGAAGCAGCCGGCTCAGCCGCGCGCCGGGCGCCGCGAGGGCCGAACGCAGGACGGCGGTCAGCCGGCCGGTCAGGGAGGCGGCCGCGCTCTCGCCGACCGTCTCGTGACGGAAGGTCACGGTGACCGCGATCCCGGCCGCCTCACCCGCGGGACCCTGCCGTTCCGTCAGCGTCAGCCCCAGGTCCGCGGCCGGCACCGCGGGCGTGCAGTGCTCGGCCCGCACCGACAGCCCGGCCGCCTCGAACCGGCCCACGCACTCCTGCACCACCGCCAGCGCGACCCCGCCGGGCAGCGCCGCCAGCGCCGCCCGCCCGTCCCGGTAGGCGGCCAGATCCCGCTCACGGACCCGGGCCAGCAGCTCGGTGAAGGCGGGATCGCCCGAGGTGTCCACCGTCAAAGCCAGCACCCGCGCGTAGGGGCCGACGGCCTCGCGCAGCGCGGCCGTGTCCCGCGCCGGTACGGGCGCGGCCACCGTGACCGGGTCCTGCGCGCCGAGCCGGCCCAGCAAAGCCACCAGCGCCGCGTGCACCACCATGAACACCGTGGCGCCCTGCCCGGCCGCCAGCCGCACGAGCCGGGCGTGCAGGTCCGCGTCCAGGCCGTACTCCAGGGTGCCGTAGGAGGCGGGGCCGCGCCGCGGCCCGCTGCCCGGCAGCACGGCGGGCGGCAGATCGCCGAAGACCGCGCGGGGAGCCGCGTCCAGCCCGGCGGGGGAGCGGTGCGGGATCCCCCCGGTGGCCCGCATCCCGTAGGCCCGGGCCAGATCGGCGGCCAGCGGCACATGCGACCACAGGTCCACCGAGTCGGCGGGCAGCGCCAGTTCCAGCAGGTGCTCGTCCGCCCCCAGGGCACGCAGCCGGGTACCGGCCGAACCCAGCCGGGAGTTGCGCAGCACCGGATGCCGCCGCCCCAGATCCTCCAGGGCCGCCTCCAGCGCACGCCGCTCCAGCGGACCGCGCAGCCGCAGCGAGAACGCGCGGCTGTCACCGGCCGTGTCGCCCGGCCCGGTCGCCGCCGCGGGCGCGTCACCGACCAGCGCGGCGAACGCGGCCGCGGTCGGCGCCCCGTACAGCGCCCGGATACCGGGGTCGGCGCCCAGCGTGGCGCGGACCCGCGACAGCAGCCGGGCGGCCAGGTGGTGCCCGCCGATACGGAAGAAGTCGGACTCGGCGTGCACCCGGTGCCGGGGCAGGCCCGCCACCTCGGCGAACAGATCCCGCACGATCTCCTGGACCGGCGTGCCCGGCTGGGTGCCCCGGCGGCCGACGGCACGCGCGTCCACCGCCAGCGCCGCACGGTCCACCGCCCCGGCCGCGTCCAGCGGCAAAGCCTCCAGCACCATCAGCGCGGAGGGCACCATGTGCTCCGCCAGCCGCTCCTGGAGATGGGCACGCAGCACCACCTCCAGATCCACGGCCCGCTCCAGCGCGACCGGAACACCGGCCAGCCCCGCCAACCCGCCACCCCCCTCCACCCCGGCCCCGCCGCCCGCCCCGATGCCGCCGCCCGGCCCGGTGCCGCCGTCCGTCCCGGTGCCGGGCGGCGCGTACACGCCCGTCACCACGCCCGCGGGCACCTGCGCGGGATCCACGAGAACCAGGTCCAGGAGCTCGGGACGTTCGCCCCAGGTCGGCAGGGCCCGGTAGCCCAGACGCTCCGCCCGCTCGCACAGCGCCTCCGGGCCGGGGGCGGGCGCGTCCTGCGGCGCCAGGTCCAGGCCCTCGCGCGGATCGAACAGGGACCGCATCGCCGCGTACTCGTCGTGCACCCGCCGGTTGGGCACCCCGGCCAGCCGCACCACCGCCGGCCGCGCCGCCGTGACCCGGTCCACGACCTCCACCCCCTCACCCGCACTCCAGCGCACGACGGGCGCACCGGCCAGGTCGGCGACCGGCTCGGCGGTGGAGAGCACCACGTCGTAGCGGTAACGCGTCAGCTCGTTGTGATGCACACCCCGCTTGATCCGCACGTCGACCGCGCGCACCGCCGGCAGTTCCCCGGCCAGCGCCCCGAACAGGGCGGGGGAGAGCAGCAGTTCGCTCTCCGCGGCGACCCGACGGGTGATGGCACGGAGCAGCGCCTCCCGGCCGCCCCCGGCACCGCCCGGCCGGGCCAGCGCGATCCCGGTACGGAAACAGCGGGCGAGGTCGAGGCTGCGCACATCGCCCACCAGGAGCGAGCCGCCCGGGGCGAGCAGCGGCAGCAGCCGCTCCACGACGGTCCGCAGACGGGCGAGGCCCGGGAAGTACTGGACCACCGAGTTGACGACGATCGCGTCGAAGTGACCGGCGGGCAGCCCGCTGGTGTCCCCGGCGTCACGGCAGTCCAGCCGCACCTTCCGCCTCAGCAGCGGGTCGGCCTCCACCCGCGCGGCCAGCGCGGCGACCGCGGCGGGGGAGAAGTCGGTCGCCCAGTACTCCTGGACCTCCCTCTCGCGCGCCAGCGGGAGAGCCAGCCCCCCGCTCCCCGCACCGATCTCCAGCACCCGCCGGCGCGGCAGCTCCCGGATCCGGGCCAAGGTGGCCTGCCGCCACTCCCGCAGCTCCCGCGCCGGGATCGGCAGGGCGTCGTAACTGCTGGCCGTCCAGCCGCCGGTGAAGCCGTCCTCCGGCCCCCGGGCCGCGGATTGGGCGTGCAGCGCTTCGTGGATCTCCTTCCACCGCGCGCTCTGCGCCTCCTCCTCGGCCGCCGCCGGGGCCACGACGGCCGGCACCACGTGCGCCACCAGCCGCCGGTCGCCGTCCGCGTCCTCGTGCACGGACACCGCCGCGGCGGACACCGCCGGATGCGCGCTCAGCACCGACTCGACCTCACCGAGCCCGAACCGCCGCCCGCACAGCTCGACCCGCTCACCGGCCGGCCCGCCCCCCTCCCGCCCACCGTCGTCCTGCCCGGGGCGGTGCACCGCGACCGCGTGGGGACGCTCCTGGACCTGCTGCTCGACGAGGCCGGAGATCGACATCGGTACCCGCTCCTTATGACGCGCCTTCCGGCTTGGCAAAATGTTTCTTGAATCCTGGCAAGAGTGGCCTGAGGTGGCGTCCTGAGGCGGTCGAGCGGCACTGGAGCCGCTGGTGACGAGGGGGCGTTGCCGCCGGGGGCGGGGGCGCGAGGTTGCCAGGGCGCCCGGGGCGGGGGAGTGCCCGGCGATCACCCGGGTCTCGCGCGCGGCCCGCACATCCCCGGAAAACACCGAAGCCCCCGCTGGGCATGGCTGCCTGCGGGGGCGTCACGGGGCGGGCACGGATGCCCGGAGAGGGATCAGACGCTGGCGACGGCGGGGGCGGTCGGCCAGTTCGTGTCGCCGGCCTGGATGGCGGCCGGGGCGACCGGCCAGTTGGTGTCGCCGGCCTGGATCGCGGCGGGCGCGGTGGGCCAGTTCGTGTCGGCCTGGATCGCGGTGGGCGCGACCGGCCAGTTCGTGTCGGCCTGGATGGCGGTGGGCGCGGTCGGCCAGTTGGTGTCGGCCTGGATCGCGGTCGGGGCGGTGGGCCAGTTGGTGTCGGCCTGGATGGCGGCGGGGGCGACCGGCCAGTTGGTGTCGCCGACCTGGATCGCGGCGGGGGCGGTCGGCCAGTTCGTGTCCGCCTGGATCGCGGTGGGCGCGGTGGGCCAGTTCGTGTCGGCCTGGATGGCGGCGGGGGCGACCGGCCAGTTGGTGTCGCCGACCTGGATCGCGGCGGGGGCGGTCGGCCAGTTCGTGTCCGCCTGGATGGTGGTGGAGACCGTCTTCGCCGTCGTCGGCCAGCCGATCGCGTCGGTGGCGGTGGCGCCGGCGGCGGAGAAGGCGGTCAGGGCGGCGGCGGCGACGGCGATGCGGGCGATGCGGTTCATGGCGGGCTCCTCGGTGTCAATTTCGTTTTCGTTGCTTGGCAACCTTCTGCCAAGAAGATTGGCAACCAAAGCTCGCAAATGGGTCGTGAATGGGTCGATTCGGACTCAAGGTGCACGCCAGGAACACCCCAGAGGGCGGCGAGACGGCACGGAGTTGCCTAAGAAAGCCGCCCTGAGCTGCGGAAACGCGCATTCTTGGCAGAGCCGGAAGTGCTCTGGCAAGGCTTGGCAACTCCTGGAGAAACGGCCCGGAAGCGGCCGGGACCCGTGCCGCGGGCCCGTACTAGAGCCGTGCCTGAGCCGGTGCTGTCCGAGGTTGCCAAACCTCCGACACTCTGGGCAAGGTGTTGCCATGAAGTAGGCAATTATTTGCCTCAGTTGTGGGGGGAGGCCCCTGAAGTGAACGAGAAATCCCACGGCGGCCGCAGGATCCACCTCAACCCGGCCGGTGCGGGCCGCATGCCCGCGGCCGTACGGGAGGTCCTCACCGAGTGGACGCGTTTCGAGGACCGGTACGGGCCCTACGAGCTGGACGAACGCCTCGAGGACGTCCTGCACCGGGAGATCCACGAGAGGCTGGCCGCCCTGCTCGGCGCGCCGGCCGCGGACACCTTCGTGACCGCCGGCGCCGCGCAGGCGTTCGCCGCCGTGCTGTCCCGGCTGCCGCTCGGACCGCGCGACCGCCTCTGGACGACTCCCTACGAGTCGGCCGCCAACCTCGGCGCAGTCTTCGCGCTGCGCGCACGCACCGGCTGCCGGGTGGAGGTCGTACCGCTGCGCCCCGACGGCGACCTCGACCTGGAGTGGATGGCCCGGCACATCGGCGACGACGTCGCCCTGGTCTGCGTCCCGCACGTGCCCTCGGGCTGCGGCGTCGTCCATCCCGTCGAGGACATCGGACGCCTCCTGGCCCCCTACCGGTCCCTGTACGCCGTCGACGCCTCGTACGCGGTGGGCCAGCTGCCCGTGGACGCCGCCCGCATCGGCTGCCACCTGCTCACCGGGGACGGCTGGAGGTTCCTGCGCGGCCCGTACGCGGCCGGGTTCGCCTGCGTGGCACCGCGGCTGCGCGAGACGCTCGCCCCGTACGGGGGTGTGCCCCTGGTGCCGCCGCACGGCGCCGCGGCCGCCGCGCTCAACGCGGCCCTGGCCCTGCACACGCCGGCCACCGCACGCCCGGACCTCGCACCCGGCCTGCGGGCCGCCGTCCAGGACACGGCCGGCACCGAACTGATCGCCCCCGGACGCCTCCAGAGCGGCATCGTCACCTTCCGGCACCCGGACGTGCCGGCCGCTCTGGTGCGCCGCCGCCTCGCGGACCGCGGCGTCGTCGTGTGGAAGACGGTCGCCGAGGAGGTCCCGCTGTACCTGCCCAAGCGCGGTGTCGTCACCGCCGTACGCGCCTCCGTCCACCACGACAACTCGGCCCGGGACATCGAGCTGTTCGCCGACGCCCTCAAGGACGCCGTGAGCGGGCCGGTCCCGCTTCCCGCGCCCGCCCGGCACCCGCTGACCGCCGCACCGGCGCCCGCCGCGATCCCGCACACGCGGCTCGCCGCCCGGCGCCACCTGGCCCTGGTACCGGACACCGCCCGGATCCGCCCCGGAGCATGACCCCCCACCGCACCCACCCCCCGGCCCGGCCCGCCGGAGATGACGGGGCTCGGGAGGAGACCTTCTCCCGGGCCCCTTGGCCCGGCCGGCCACTGTCCCGCCCGTCGGCCGAGCCACCGCCCAGCAGGCCCGCTGCCCGCAGGAGATGAGGAGGCCCGAGAGGAGACCTTCTCCCGGTCCCTTCGGCCCGGCCGGCCACTGTCCCGCCCGTCGGCCGAGCCACCGCCCAGCGGGGCCGCCGCCCGCCGCCAGGCCGGCCCGCCTGGCGTGAGGAGGCCGGGGAGGAGACCCTCTCCCGAGCCTCTCGGTCCGGCCGCTGCTGCTCCGTCGTCTGTCGGCCGAGCCATCGGCCCGCAGGCGGCGACCGGCCGCCGTCCCGCCGGCTGAACCACCGGTGTCCGGTCCGCCTGGCCGGACACCCGCCGTCAGGCGGGCCCGCTGGGCATGACGAAGGGGGCTCAGGATGAGCCCCCTCCCGGGCCCCGCGGCCCGCCGCCCGCCGCGGAGCCGCTAGGTGCCGGCCCACGGACCCGCAGGCTCACCGGCCGCCGGCCGCCGGCCCAACGGTCAGGGTCCACCGGACCGCGGCCCGCGGCTCAGGCCATCGGCCCACTGGCCCACCGGTCACGGCTCACGGTTCACCGGTCAGGGTCCACCGGACCGCGGCCCGCGGCTCAGGCCATCGGCCCACTGGTCCACCGGTCACGGCCCACCGGCCCACCGGCCGGCCGCCCCCCGGCTTGGCGGGGCCGGAGGAGATCTCCCCGGCCCCGTCAAATCCCGGTCCGCCGGCGTCAGTTGCTTCGAGTCGGGCGCGAGGAGGGTCCAGGTGCGGTCCGAGTCGGGTCGTGTTCCCTCCAGGGGCGGTCACTGATCGGCAGTGGCCTCAAAGGAGGTTCGCATGGCTCTGCGCGACGTATTCCAGTCCCTCAACGAGACCGACTCCGTCGCTTCGCCGGCCGAGTCCCGTCTCGCGGGCGAGGGCGTCCTCGACCCGGAGAAGGCCGCCGTCCTCAGCAACAACGAGGAGGCCGCCGACGCCCCCATGACCGTCCTCAGCCAGATCAACGAGGCCTGAGCAGCACCAGCAGGCGGCCGCCTGGGAGCGCACCGCTCCCAGGCAGCCCCCGGACCGGAAAGGTTGGCACCCGCATGACCGCAGCCACTCCTCTGCCCGCCGCCCTGACCGGCAGGCTCCTGGGGGACACCTCCTGGGGCATCACGCACCGCGTCGAGAAGCAGGCCCTGGACCCCACGGCCCTGCTCACCTCCGCCACCGTCCGCCGCATGCTCGACGCCAGCCTCCTCAAGTGGCCCTACTTCACCCTGCTCAAGCACGGTGAGGTGCCCACCGTGTCGTCGTACACGACGAAGCGGGACGTGATCGGGCACAAGGCGGCCGGATTCGCCGACCCGCGGGCCGTCGCCCGCCACATGGCGGCCGGCGCCTCCCTCAAGCTCAACCAGATCGGGGACTGGCACCGGCCCACCCGCGCCATCGCCCGGCAGCTGGAGGAGCTCCTGCCGGTGGCGGTCAACTCCTACGTCTTCCACACGCCCCGGGAGTCCCGCGGCATGCTCCCGCACCGGGACGCCGCCCATGTGCTCGCCATCCAGCTCGAAGGCCGCAAGGAGTGGCACCTGTACGCCGAACCGGACCAGGTCGGCGCCTCGGCGGGCCTGGACGTCGACGCGGCCCGCCCCACCCACGTCTTCACTCTCGAACCCGGCGACGTGCTCTACCTGCCGCACGGCTGGCCGCACGACGCCGTCGCCCGCGGCGGCGACTCCCTCCACCTGACGTTCACCCTCACCGAACCGACCCCGGAGGACCTGGTCGACGCGCTCCTGCGGCGCTTCCTGGACGACGAGCACAACCTCGTCCACCACTTCCACACCCGCCCGCTCGCGGCCCGTACCGCGGAGGTCCGCTCGGCCCTGACCCGGCGGGCCGAAACGCTGGACGGCGACCACTGGGCGCGCACCGCGCTCGAGACGATGCGGGAGGCGATCGGCTGATGTCCACCACGACCACGAGGATCCGCGAGGCCCAGGCCGCCGCACCCCTGCGGCCCGCCGCACCGGACACCGCCCACGACCACGAGAGTGTCGTGCCGGAGCGTCTGGAGCACCTGGTCGGCGACACCGGCGCGTTCTTCCGCGACCACTGGGCGGGCCAGCCCGTCGTCCTGCGCGCGCACAGCGACCTGAGCCGGCTCATCACCGAGCAGGAGATGTGGGACGAGGTCGACTGCGGACTGCTGTCCCGCCCGTACTTCACCATCTTCAACGAGGGCGTGCGCACCGCCATCAGCGACATGACCCGCAAACGCACCGTCGTCGGCCACGAACTGCCCGGCTTCATCGAACCCGAACGCATCCGCGAGGACTTCGCGAACGGCGCCACGTTCAAGTTCAACCAGGCCGAGCACTGGCATCCCCGCATCCGCACCCTGGTCAAGGCCCTCGAACCCCACTTCAGCGGCGGACTGGAGTCCTTCGTCTTCCTCAGCCCGCCCGGCAAGACCGCGATGCAGGCCCACATGGACGGCGCGCACGTCTTCATCCTCCAGGTCGCCGGCGTCAAGGACTGGGTGGTGGGCCGCGTCGACGACACCTCCACCAGCGACTCCGTCCTGCACGAGGGCGCCATCCCCGACGAGCGCCGCATCGAGCTGACCCTGCGCCCCGGCGACGTGATGTACATGCCGCACGGCACCCCGCACTACGCCACCGCCCGCGAGGGCAACTCCATCCACATCGCCATCACCGTGGAGGAGCCCACCGCGCAGAACCTCGCCGAGGTGCTCCTGGCCGGCTTCCTCGGCACCCAAGCCTTCAAGGCCCTGCACGACAGCCACCACCGACACCCCCTGGCCCGGCGCACCGAACTGCTGCGCCAGGCCCTGCTCGACCACCTCGCCCACGCCGACGAGGACGCCGCGACGCGGGCCGCCGTCACCCTGCGCAGGGAACACCGGTGAACGGGCCGCGGGCACCGCGCCGCGCCCCCTGGATGAGCGGCGGAGGACCCGCGGCCGTCACCGAGGGCACCCTGCGCACCACCGGCCTCGACACCACCTGGGCCCGCCTACAGCCGCAGCTCGCCGACCGCGGCATCACCCGGGTCGCCGACCTGACCGGCCTGGACATCCTCGACGTCCCGGTGTGGACGGCGATCCGGCCCGCCGCCGCCACCCTGGTCGCCAGCGCCGGCAAAGGCCTCACGCACACCGCCGCCCGCATCTCCGCGGTCATGGAGTCCCTCGAGGTCGCCGTCGCCGAACAGGCCCGGCCCGCCGGCGCCGCCCACGGCACCGCCCGCGCCCTGGCCCCCGGCTACGGCGTCGACGAACTGACCCTGCACCCCGTCTCCCTGGTCGACGACCGCAGCGTCCTGGAATGGACCAGGGGCTGGGACCTGGCCTCCGGCACACCGGGCATGATCCCCACGGCGGCCGTCGGACTGCGCGGCTGGGCCGCCGCCCGCTGGCAGCCCCCCACCTTCGTCACCACCACCAACGGCCTGGCCTCCGGCAACGACCACGTCGAGGCCACCGTCCACGCCCTGCTGGAGACCGTCGAACGCGACGCCCTGGCCCGCCTGCGCCCCGGCGACGCCGTCACCACCGACCTGGACACCCTGGGCGAACGCCTCGGCGCGGTCGTCACCCGTATCCGCGCCGCCGGCGCCGACCTCGCCCTGGAACGCATCCCCTCCGTCCCCGGCACCTGGGCCTACACCTGCTGGCTCACCCAGCCCGAGATGTGGCAGATCTTCGCCGGCTCCGGCTGCCACACCGACCCCGCGATCGCCGCCGAACGCGCCCTGCTGGAAGCCGTCCAGAGCCGCGGCTCCACCATCAGCGGCGGCCGCGACGACATCCCCGAATGGACCTTCCGCCGCCTGGGCGCCCCACCCGACCGGCCCCGCCCCACCCCCCACCGCACCGAACCGATGCCCACCGCCACCGGGCCGGCCGCCTCCCTCGACGAGGTGCTCGACAGCCTGGTCACCGCCGTGCACCGCACCACCGGCCGGCCCGTGATCGCCGTCGACCTCACCCCCCACCGCCGGCCCTGGCCCGCCGTCGTCCAGGTCTTCGCACCGGGACTCGGGCTCACCCTCCAGCACCCCCGCCCGCAGTCCCTCGCCAGCAGGAGCTTCGTGTGACCCCCCGTCGCATCGCCTTCGTCGGCCCGACCCTGCCCCCGCACCAACGGCCCCGGGGCTGCTTCGAATACCGGCCGCCCGTCCGGCACGGCGACCTCTTCGACCTGTGCCTGCGCCCCGGCGACCAGGTCCTGGTCATCGACGGCGTCTACCAGCACTTCGCCCCCATCCGGCACAAGGAGATCCTCGCCCAGCTCGCCCGCGGCGTGCACGTCGCCGGCACCGCCAGCCTCGGCGCCCTGCGCGCCGCCGAACTCGCCGGCTTCGGCATGCAGGGCCTGGGCCACGTCTACGGCGAGGCGCGCGCCGGACGCCTGAGCGCCGACGCCGACGTCGCCGTCCTGCACACCGACGACAGCGCCGGCGCCCGCCGCCTGACCGAGGCCATGGTCTGCGTCCGCCACGCCCTGGGCGAACTGCTCCAAGCGGGAGAACTGGACCCCGGCCAGGCCGCCCGCCTCGAACAGGCCGCCGCCCGCCTGCACTTCACCGAACGCTCCGCCACCGGCCTGCGCCACGTGGCCGGAGCCGACCGCGACGCCATGCAGCTGCTCCTGGACCACCTCAAGCGCCACGGCGACATCAAGACCCGCGACGCCCGCCACGCCCTGGACACCCTGGCCGCCCGCCCCGTCCCCGCACCGGCCCCCGCCCCCGGCACCGCCGAGGTGTGGACCAGCTCCTACGGCAGGGAAGGGGACTTCGAGCACCGGCCGCTCAAACCCGGCTCCGCCGTCGGCGCCCGCCTCGCCCTGGCCTGCCTCCAGCTGTTCGCCGTCGACTACCCCGAACGCCACCGCGCCTACGCCCTGCGCCTGGCCGCCGCCACCACCGGCCGCACCGGCCCCGCCGGCCGGCTGCTCAGCGCCGCCGGATTCGCCCCGGCCACCCGCCCCTACGCCCGCCTCGCCCGCGGCACCGAGGCCACCGCCCACTGGACCGCCGACGAACGCCTCCTGGCCCGCACCTTCCGCCTGCCGCCCGGCCGCCTCGTCTACCAGGACCTGCCCGCCGAGGCCGTCGCCGGCAGCACCCTGGACGAACTGGAACAGCGCTGCCTCAAACTGCTCCTGCCCCCGGCCGCGCATCCCCTGCCCACCACCCAACGGCACACCCTGCTGCGGCAGTTGTGGCAGGCGGACTGCGACCACGACTACCGGCTGTGCGCACTGGAACGGGGCTTCCGTGACACCGAGGAGGCCGCCCGGCTGGCCGGCGCCTTCGACCTGGCCCTGATCGCCCGCCTGCTCCGGGCCCCGGCGGCGGCCCGATGACCCCCACCCCACCCACCACCTTCACCCAGGCCCCCGCCCAGGCCCCCGCCCAAGGCCCCGCACCGGACCTTGCCCGGGGTCTGGTCCGGGGGCTGGCCCTGGCCGAGGCGCACAGCACCGAACCACGCCCCCGGGAGATCGCCGCCTTCGGCGACGACGGACTGCTGCTGCGCGTCGACGTGCCCACCCGGCACGGCGCCGAACAGCAGCACCTGGTGCACTACACGCGCCGCCCCGACGGCACCTGGGAAGCCGGCTGGACCCTGCCCTGGGGCAGCCAGGCCCTGCCCGTGCCCGGCGGCTACGTGTGCGTGCGCCGCGCCGACGGACGCACCCTGGTGGAACTGCGGCCCGCCGACGGCGGCCCCGGACAGCTCCTGCTCACCACTCCCGGACGCGTCGGCGCCCTCGCCCCCCGCCCCGGCGGCGGCCAGATCGCCGTCACCACCAGCACCTTCGGCGGACCCGGAGAACACCCCCAGGGCCTGCTGGCCGGCTCCGACGCCGTATGGGCCCAGGGCTCCGACATGACCCTCAGCTACGCCAAACAGCCCCAGAAGGAATGGCAGGTCCACCTCGTCCCCCTGGACGGCACCGGCCCCCGCCTGCTCACCCCCCACGTCCCCGCCGACCTCGCCCTGTCCGGCGAGGCCGCCTGGGCCACCCCGGACACCCTGTTCCTGGGCGCCCTGCGCCACCACCGCCACGGCGTACGCAACTTCGGCCTGCTCTCCCTGGCCGTCGACCACGGCGACACCACCCGCACCCTCTTCTCCGACACCGTCGACCTCTGCTACCCCGTCCCAGGACCCGGCGGCCAGGTCGCCTACCTGGGCACCACACCACGCCACGACAACACCCCCGTCACCCAGTTCGCCTGCCTCGTCGGCGAACCACTGCACCAGGTCGTCCTGCTGCCCGCCGAGAACGGCCTGTGGCAGCGCCCGGCCGGCTGGGACGGACCACGCCGGCTGGTGTGCACCGCCGAATCCGGACCCCGCCGCGGCCTGTACGTCCACGACCTCGACGCCGCCACCTGGCAGCCCGTGCCCACCCCGGCCTCGGTGATGAACACCCGCGTCCACGACGGCCGCGCCGCCGTCCTGACCTCCGCCCCCGACACCCCGCCCGCCCTGGACGTCACCGCCCTGCACCCCGGCCACGGCGCCGAACGCGTCGTCTCCGCCCAGGCACCCCCGCCGCCGGGCCGCCTCCAGTACCGGAGCCAGCGCCTGCCCGGCAGCGACGGCGACCTCGCCAGCTGGGTGTGCCTGCCCGAGCACACCACCCCCCACGCCACCGTCGTCCTCTACCACGGCGGCCCGTTCCAGAGCTGGAGCGAATGGTCCTGGCGGTGGAACCCGTGGCCCTTCGTCGCCTGCGGACTGGCCGTCGTCCTCGTCGAACCCCCGCTCAGCCTCGGCTACCCCGACGCCGTGCGCACCGGCTGGCGCCAGTGGCGCGGCGGCATCGCCGCCAGCGCCGCCGCCCAGGTCGAAGCCGTCCGCGCCGCCGAAGGACTCCTCGACTCACCCCTCGCACTCATGGGCGGCAGCTTCGGCGGCTACCTCGCCCTGAGCACCGCCGACTCCCTCAACCCCGACCTCGTCGTCGCCCACGCCGCCCCCCTGGACCTCACCCAGGTCGCCGAGGGCAGCGACGTCGGCTGGCAGTGGATCCGCGAATTCGGCGACCCCACCGAATGGCGCCCCCTCTACCAGATCAACAGCCTCGCCCCCCGCCCCGTACGCCCCGGCACCCGCGTACTGCTCTCCCACGGACTCCAGGACGGACTCGTCCCGCCCACCGAGACCCTGCGCACCCACCGCGCCCTCGCCCGCCAGGGCGTACGCAGCGAGGTCGCCTTCTTCCGCTCCGAGGCCCACCCCATCAGCCGGCCCGGGAACATCCGCGCCTGGTACCGCTGGGTCCTGTCGGCCGTCACCGACGAACTCACCCCCAAACCCACCGGCAACCCCCACCCCCCACAACACCCCGCCGGAGAAGACGACATGACGGACCATCACACCGCCGTGCACACCACGGCCACCGGTGAACCCGCCCTCCGGGCCGCCGGAACCCGCACGGAGGAAGCGTCATGACAGACCGTCACATCGTCACCCGTGCCGCCGTCGCCGACGGAATCACCCGCCTCGGCTTCCGCCCCGGCGCCACCGTCATCGCCCACACCTCCCTCAGCTCCTTCGGCCACGTCGTCGGCGGGGCGCACAGCGTCCTGCTCGGCCTGCGCGACGCCCTCGGCCCCCACGGCACCCTGGTCATGCCCGCCTTCACCCCCCAGCTGTGCCACCCGCACACCTGGCGCGCACCCGACCTCGCCCACGCCGCCGCCGACCCACGCATCGCCGCCCAGATGCCGCCCTTCGACCCCCTGCGCACCCCGGCCGCCCGCACCATGGGCGTCCTGCCTGAACTGCTGCGCACCCAGCCCGACACCCTGCGCTCCCGCCACCCGCACGTCTCCTTCGCCGCCCAGGGCCCCCACGCCCGGGCCGTCGTGCGCGAGCACCCCACCGCCTGGCGGCTCGCCGCCCACGGCCCGCTGGGCCGGCTGTGGGACCTCGACGCCCTCGTCCTGCTGCTCGGCACCCCCTGGCAGAAGGCCACCGCCCTGCACCTCGCCGAGTACGCCACCGCCTACCCGGGCCGGCGCTCCGGCCTGTGGGCCGTACCCGAACCCGACGAAAGCGGCGGCAGCCGCTGGCACCACGTACCCGAACTCCTCCTATGGGAAGGCGACTTCGACGCCCTGGGCGCCGCCTACGAAACCTCCGGCGCCCCCCTCGCCGACACACACGTCGGCGGCGCCCGCTGCCGCGCCGTACCGCTGCGCCACCTGGTGCGGTTCGCCTGCGCCTGGCTGGCCGCACACCGCGACCTGAGCCGCGGACTTCCCCCGCCCGGCTGGCGGGACGTGGTGGATGCTGAGGCTCCCGTGCCCGCCGGAGAACTCGGCGCGGCGCACACCCACACGGCGGCCAAGGAGTCCATCACATGAGCGGCGAAGTAGCCCTGCGACCCGTCATCCCCGGCGATCTCGACCTCTTCGAGCGGGAGTTCACCACCCAGGACGGCACCGGACCCTTCCAGTGGTTCGGCTTCACCTCCGCCCACCGGCTGCGCGACCGCTTCGCCGAGGACCGGCTCCTTGGCCCCGACGGCGGCATGCTCACCATCACCGCGGCCGGCGAGGCGGTGGGCCGTGTCGAATGGTTCGCCTCCGCCTGGGGACGCCCCGCCACCTCCTCCTGCTGGACCATCGCCATCGCCCTGGTCCCCGCCGCCCGCGGCCGCGGCACCGGAACCACCGCCCAGCGCCGGATCGCCGGCTACCTCTTCGCCCACACCCGCGCCGAACGGGTCCAGGCCTTCACCGACCACGCCAACCTCGCCGAACAACGCGCCCTGGAAAAGGCCGGCTTCACCCGCGAGGGCACCCTGCGCTCGGCCCAGTGGCGCTCCGGCCGCTGGCACGACCAGGTCCTCTACTCGGTCCTGCGCACCGACCTGCCCCTGTGGGAGGAAGAACCTCGATGACCCCGCAGCCGACCACCCCGCAGCCGACCGGCCTGCGTCTGGGCAACGGTCTGAACGTCCTGCTGCAACCGCTGCCCGGCTGCCAGGTCGTCGCCACCTGCCTGCACGTCGCCACCGGTTTCCGCAACGAACCCGTCGCCGGCGCCGCCCACCTGCTGGAGCACGTCCTGGCCCAGGGCGCCTCCAGCAGCAGGCCGCTGACCGACGCGGTCGCCGCCACCGGCGGCACCGCCAACGCGCGCACCGCCGCCGACTACACCCAGTACACCGCCGTCCTTCCCGCCGGCGCGCTCGAACTCGGCCTGCGCATCGAGCGCGAGAGGCTCACCGACCCCGACCTCGGCCTGCCCCACGTCAGCGCGCAGATCGCCGTCGTCCAGGCCGAGATCCGCCGCAACATGCTGCAACGCCCGCACGGCGGACTGGTCCTGTTCGACCTGCCCGCCCTGCTGCACGACAACTGGAACAACCGGCACAACGGATACGGCGACATCGACGCCCTGCACGACCTGGGCCCCGCCGAACTGGGCCGCTTCTTCGAGGAGGCCTACGCACCCGGCGACATCCACCTCGCCCTCGCCGGCGACTTCGACCCCGAACACGCCCGCGACCTGGTCGAGCGGCACCTGGCCGCCGTGCCGGCCCGCCCCACCCGGCCCCGCCCCCACCGGCCCGAGGCCCCCCTGACCGCCCCGCGCCGGGCCCTGCGCGACGAACGGATCGCCTCCGGCGCCCGCACCGCGATCGGCTTCCGCACCCCGGACCCGGCCGCCGACCCGGACGCCCACCTCGCCGGCGTGCTGCTCGGCGAACTGCTGGAGGCCCTGGGCACCGACTGCCCCTGCCACCGGGGCACCGGGCGGACCTGGGGCGCGTTCAAGGCCCGCGCCCACCGCACCGGCAACCCCTTCGACGTCGCCCGCGACGCGCTGTTCGCCGTGGACGTCCCGCACCCCGCGGACACCGGGCCCGAGGCACCCGAACGCTGCCTGCGCTCCGTCCTCGCCGGCATCGCCGACGGCACCGTGCCCATCGCCCGGCCCCTGGCCCGTATCCGCAGACAGCTCGCCCTGGCCCTGCACGCCGAACTGGACTCCGTCATGAGCCAGGCGTCCTGGCTGTGCGTCGGCGCCGCCGTCCACCACGACCCGCTCCACCTGGCCGGCCTGCCGGACGCGCTGCTGCGGCTGCCCGACACCGAGGTGGCCGCAGCCGCCGCCCGCCACGCCGCCGCCCCCGCCGCCCGCCTCACCAGCCGCCCCGCCCCGCCGGCCCCCGCAGCCCGTACCGCGGTCACCGCCGTCCCGACAGGAGCCGCACGATGACCGCCCCCACCGCCCCCCAGACCATGTCCCCGACCGCCCCCGCATCCGGGCCCCCGTCCGTGGACGCGTCCGTGCCCGCGGCCGTTCCGCGCTTCTGTGCTCCCGCGCACAGCGAACAGAGCACCGGCCGGGGCACGGCCGTCGCTATCCAGCGCGCCGGGACCGGCCAACTCACCGAGGCCAGGCTGCTGTTCCCGCTGACACCGGCACCCGGCGCGCACCAGAGCCGGGTCGAGGTGATGGCCGAGGCCCTGCGCGACGCCCTCACCGAGGCCGCCGCGGACCTGGCGACCGTACGGGTGGAGGCGCGCGGCGACCGGGCCGTCGTCGCGGTGCGCACCTTCGCCGACGACTTCGCCGCCACCCGCGCCCGCATCCGCGACTGCCTGGACGAAGGCCGCCCCCACGAGGCGGCCCGGGTCCGCGAGGCGGCCGGCCGGGTCGCCCGCCGGCTGGCCGCCGCCGAAGCCGCGCCCGCCTTCCTGGCCCGCAGCGGCTTCCTCGCCGCCGCCTACGGCCCCCACCCCTACGGCCGCGCCGCGAGCGCCACCACGGCGGACGCCGTCGACGCCGCAGACACCGCCGCCCTGCTGCACGGCACGCCGGCCGCCCGCCGCCGCAGCGTCGTCGTCGGCCCCGGCCCGGCCGGGGAACTCCTGGCCCAGGCGACCGCGCTGCTGCCCCGCACCACCACCCCGGCCCCCACGGCCGGCGTGTCCGCGCCCGTGCCAGGACCGCGCCGCACCCTGCTGCACCCCGCCACCCCGCAGACCCTGCTCCGCCTGGGCGGTCTGGTGCCCGGCCGCGGCCACGCCGACTACCCGGCCCTGCAACTGGCCGCACTCATGCTCGGCGGCTACTACGCCAGCCGCCTCACCCTCGTCCTGCGCGAACGCGAGGGCCTCGCCTACGCGCCCCGCGCCGTCCTTGACCCGCTGGGCGCACACGCCGTACTGACCGTGGAGGCCGACGTGCGCCACGACGGCGCAGCCCGCGCCCTGACCCTCATCGCCCAGGAGACCCGGCGCCTGGCGGACGGCGGCTTCAGCGTTCAGGAACTGCGCAACGCCCAGAACTACGCCGTCGGTTCGATGGCGATGGCCTGCTCCTCCCGCTCCGGACTGGCCTCCACCTACGCCGCCGTGCTGGCCGGCGGCCTGCCCGCGAGCTGGCCCGCCCGCTACGAGGAGCGGCTGCGCGCCCTGAGCGCCAAGGACGTGGCCCGCGCCGCGGCCGCCCACCTGGCCGCGCCCGCGCTGACCGGCGTGGTCGTCGCCCCGGCCCTGATCCCGGGCCTGCCGCCCGCCGCGCCCGGCGGCGCCTGAACACACCCGGCACGAAGCAGGGGCCCAGGAACCAGACCGGACGGCCCCACCGACCCGGACCACCTCCAGGATGGGGACCCACCGTCGTGAAAACGTTCCTCCAGCGCACGTTCTCGTCACTGCGCGGCCCGGCCCGCACGCTCGGCGCGCTGCACTTCGTCGACAGCCTCGGCAACGGCCTGTTCATGGCCGGCTCCGCGGTCTACTTCGTGACCGTGGCCGGCCTGCCCGCCACCGTCGTCGGCCTTGGCCTGTCCCTCGCCGGCCTCAGCGGCTTCGTGGCCAGCCTCGTCTTCGGCCGGATGACCGACAGGGCGGGCGCCCGGCGCCTGCTGGCCGTCCTGCTGTTCCTCCTGGCCGGCGCCTACGCCCTCTACCCGGCCGTGCACTCACCCGCCCTGTACTTCCCCGTCGTCGTCCTGATCGGCGCCCTGGAGTACGGCTGCGGACCGGCCTTCGGCGCTCTGATCGCCGAACTCGTCCCCGAGGGCGAACGCGTCACCGCGCGCGCCGCCCTGCGCTCCCTGTTCAACGCCGGCTTCTCGGCCGGCGCGCTGATCGCGGCCGCGCTGATCTCCCTGGGCCGGGACACCCTTGCCCTGCTGCCGCTCGGCAACGGACTGACGTTCCTGGCGGCGGCCGCCCTGGTGCTCAAACTGCCCGTCGGCGGCGCCCGGGCCGCCGACGGCGGCGGCAGGGCCTTCCGCGTCCTGCGCGATGTGCCCTTCCTCGGCGTCATCGGCTCCTCCAGCCTCCTGGCCCTGCACAGCGCCGTCCTGCTCGCCGGGATACCGCTGTGGATCGTCCGCAACACCGGCCTGCCGCGCGGTCTGGTCCCGCTGATCCTGGCCGTCAACACGGTCCTGGTGGTCCTCTTCCAGGTCGCGGCGGCCCGCGGCTCGGAGAGTCTGGACGGCGCCGTCCGCGCGGCCCGCCGCTCGGGCGCGGTCAGCGTGCTGGCCTGCGCCGCCCTGGCCGCCGGGACCCTCACCGGATCCTGGGTCACCGGCGCGGTCACCCTCGGCGCGGTCCTGCTGTTCACCCTCGCCGAACTGTGGCAGTCCGCCAGCGGCTTCGGCCTCGGCTTCGGCCTGGCCCCCGAGGCCGCACGCGGCGAATACCTCGGCGCCTTCCACCTGCACATGGTGATCCAGGCCACCCTCGGCCCCGCCCTGGTCACCTTCCTCGTCATCGGCCACGGCGCCACGGGCTGGCTCGCCCTGGCCGCCCTCTTCGCGGCCGGCGCCGCCGCCATCGGCCCCACGGTCACCCGCGCCCGCCGCAACCTGCCCGCACCGCCCCCCGAACCGGCCCGCCCCGAGACCTCACCCCAGCCGCAGACCGCGGCCTGAACGGCATCCGGTCACCGAGGACCCGGACGAGAGCGGAGGCTTGAGAAGAGATGACCGCCGAGCTCCTGGACACCGCCGAACACCCTCCGCCCGCAGGGGAGTTCGCCACCCTGTACGCGCAGGCGCAGGTGTTCTACGCCCACCAGATGCGGCTCCTGGACACCCACGACACCGGGCGCTGGGCCGAGACCTTCACCGAGAACGCCCTGCTGCACCTGCCCTCCCCGTCCGCACCGCTGCGGGCACGCACCGTCCTGGAGAGCTACGTACGGGCCGGCGCCGCCCGCCGGCGGCAGGCCGGCGGCCGCCTGGACCACTGGGTCGGCATGCTCGACGTACGGCCGCAGAGCGACGGCTCACTGCACACCCGGTGCTCGGCGCTCGCCTACCTCACACCCGGCCCCGGCGGGCCCAAGGCGCTGCACGTGTACGCCATGGAGGACGTCCTGGTCCGCCGTGCGGGCCGGTGGCACATCGCGCACCGCCGGATCACCCGCGACGACCTGGCCTGAACCAGCCCCGCCGCCCCCGGCCGCCGGCCCCGCCCCCGGCCGCCGGCCCCGCCCCCGGCCGCCGGCCCCGCCCCCGGCCGCCGGCCCCGGTCCGTGCCCGCCCGCCGTCCCCCCCGGCATGGGGCGGGCACGGACGCGCTCGAAGGACGGTCCACGAGCGGTCGAGAGCGCATCAAGGCCCGCTCACGACGGCCGCCGCCGCGGACCGCACGCCGCTATCGTCCTGATTCCCCCCAGTCCGCGCCCGCCCGCCGGCGGCCCGGACGCCGGAGCGTCTCGTCGATGGAGTGCCCATGCACAAGGCGGAAGAGCCGACACTGCGCCTGTTCGTGTTCCACCACTCCGGCGGTTCGCACCTGGCCTACCGCGACTGGCCGGCCGCCTTCCCGGCCCACTGGGACGTGCAGGTCCCCGACGCCCCGGGCCGCGGCCCGCGCGACCGGCGCCCCGCGCTGCGCGACGCGGGCGCCCTGCTCGACCACTTCCTGCACGAACTGGACACCCGGCTGACGGGCCCCTACGCGTTCTTCGGACACAGCATGGGCGGACTGGTCGCCTACGAACTCACCCGCCGCCTGCTGGACGCCGGCCGCACCCCGCCGCTCTGGCTCGGCGTGTCCGCGCGCGGCACCCTGCACCCCGACGGGGACCCGGTGCGCCGCCACCTGCTGACCGACGCCGAACTGCGCCGCGAACTGGCCACGATGGGCGGCACCCCCTCCGAGGTCATGGACCATGACGAACTGTGGGAGCTGTTCGAGCCGACCATCCGCGCCGACCTGCGCATGAGCGAGACCTGGCGCACCCCGCCGCTGACCGCGCCGCTGCCGGTTCCCCTGTCGGTGTTCGGCGGCACCCGGGACCAGGTCGCGCCCCCGCACCGCCTGGACGGCTGGGCCGAGGCCACCGAGCACTTCCTGGGCCGCCACCTCTTCGAGGGCGGCCACTTCTACTTCCAGGACCACCTTCCCGCGGTCGCCCGGCAGATCCAGGACGACGTGCGCCGCGCCCGGCAGAGCGCCCGCACACCGTCCGCGGTGACCCGATGACCGTCCTCGACCTCACCGCACCGGCCCCCGCCCCCACCGGAGCAGCCGACACGAGCGGGGCGATCGAGGCGGCGACCGAGTTCCGGTTGCTCGGCCCGGTGGTCGTCCACGACCGGGGGACCGGAACGGGCATCGCCCCCGCCGGACCCAAACAGCGGGCCCTGCTCGCCGCGCTCGTCGCCCACGCGGGCCGGCAGCTGTCCGTGGACCGCCTGGTGGAGGAACTGTGGGGCGAGCGGCCCCCCGCCAACGCGCCGAGCGCCCTGCACACCCACGTCGCCCGGCTGCGCCGGCTGCTGCCCGCCCGCGGCCACGAATGGATCAGCACCCTGCCCACCGGATACCTGCTGCGCCTGGGCCGGGCCTCGACCGACGTGGCCCGCTTCACCCGCCTGTCCGCCCAGGGCCGCGCGGCCCTCCCCCAGGACCCCCGCGAGGCGACCCGCCTCCTTGGCCTGGCGCTCGCGCTGTGGCAGGGGACGGCCCTCCAGGACAGCTGCCACGGCCCGCTGTGCACGGCCGAGGCCGACCGCCTCGAGGAACAGCGCCTCACCGCCCTGGAAGCCCTGTACGAGGCGAGCCTGAACTGCGGCCGCTACGCCGAGATCGTCTGCGACCTGGAACGCCTCACCGCCGCCCACCCGCTGCGCGAGCGCCTCTACGACCTGCTGATGATCGCCCTGTACCGGTGCGGCCGGCAGTCGGAGGCCCTCGGCGTCTACGAACGCGCGCGCCGCCACCTGGTCGCCACGCTCGGCGTGGAACCGGGCCCGGCGCTGCGCTGCCGCCTGGACGCCGTCCTCAACCACTGCCCCACGCTGACCGCGGCGCGCCCGCACCGGCCCGACCTGACCGCGGAGACGGCCCGCCTCCAGGACCGTATCGACCAACTGGTCAGAGACCAGGCGGACTTGCTGCGCCGGGTCCGGGAACTGGACGCGGGCCGCTGACCCGGGCGGCTTCGGCCAAGGCCGGGAATCCCCTGCTCCAGCCCGGGAATTCCCTGCTCCGGCCGGGGGAGGGATTCACAGCAGGGTGGTGAACGCGGCGAAGACGTCGTCGAGTTCGTTGGTGTGCACGGTGAGCGACTCGGGTGCGAGCGCCGCCGCGTCCAGGGCCGCGAGCACGGACCGCAGCGTCTGGACACCGGCGTCCCCGGGCACCTGGAGGATGCCGCTCCCCGGATCGCTCCAGGCCCCCTCGAAGCAGGCGCCGGCCCGCTCCAGCGCGAACGGGTCGGCGAACCGCAGGCGGATGACGGCGGCCGGCGGCCCGGTGCGGGGCTCGGGCCACACCCCGCCACCGGGCCCGCCGCCACCGGGCCCGCCGCCACCGGGCCCGTCGTCGCCGGGGGCCGCGGACGGCTCCTGCGGTCCGGGTTCGCGGTAGGCGGGCAGGAGGCTGAGGGGGGAACGGGCCGCGGGGAGCGCGTACTCGGGCCCGTCGAAGGAGAGTCCGCCGCCGGTTTCGTACGCCTGCGGCTCTTCGTCGTCGGGCCAGGGGTCCGTCTCGGTCAGGGCGTCCAGCAGGACGTCCCTGGCCCCGGGCGGCAGCGCGGCGGCCAGACGCCGTGCGCACCGCAGGGCCTGGTCCCCGTCCGTCCCGGCCGCGGTGACCAACTCGTGCACGAGGACAGCCGGTTGCGGGGCGTGCCCGGGGCCGGCCGGTTCGACGGCGTGCGGGCGCTGTCGCCGGTGCCACTGCTCGTTCACGGCAGGACCACCTCCTGGTCGTCCGGGTCCGGCACGATCACCGTGCCGGTCCCGTCGTCGGTGAACATCTCCAGGAGCACCGAGTGCGGGATCCGCCCGTCGATCACCCGGGCCGCGCCCACCCCGCCCCGTACGGCCTCCAGGCATCCGGTCATCTTGGGCACCATGCCGTCGCTCAGTTCCGGCAGGAGCTTCTCCAGTTCGTCCGCGGTCAGCCGGGGGATGACCTCGGCGCGGTGCGGCCAGCCCGCGCACAGCCCCGCGACGTCCGTCAGCATGACGAGTTCCTCGGCGCGCAGCGCGGTCGCGAGCGCCGCGGCGACGGTGTCGGCGTTGACGTTGTAGACCAGGCCGTCCTCGGCGCTGCGGGCGAGCGGTGAGACCACCGGGATCCGGCCGGCCGCCAGCAGTCCTTCCAGGGTGGTGGTGTCCACGCGGGTGATGTCGCCGACCCGGCCGACGTCGACGGGTTCCCCGTCGATCCACGGCACGTGCCGTACCGCGGTGAGGGTGTCCGCGTCCTCGCCGGTCATCCCGACGGCGAGCGGGCCGTGGCGGTTGATCAGCCCGACCAGTTCGCGCTGCACCTGGCCGGCCAGGACCATGCGGACCACGTCCATCGCCTCTGCCGGGGTGACGCGCAGGCCCGCCGCGAACTCGCGCCGCATGCCGCGCCGTTCGAGCTCGGCGTCGATCTGGGGGCCGCCGCCGTGCACGACCAGGGGCCGCAGCCCGGCGTAGCGCAGGCAGGCGATGTCGCGGGCGAAGGCCGCGGTGAGCTCCGCGTCGACCATGGCGTGTCCGCCCAGTTTGATCACGACGGTCCGGCCCTGGTGACGGTCCGGCCAGGGCAGGGCCTCGCCGAGGCAGTGGGCCTTGGCCCGGGCCTGCTGCACGCTGACGGTCATCGGACCCTCGCCCGCCGAACGAGGCCGCCGACCGGGGAATGGGCGCTCATGGGGACTCCTTTGTGGGGGCCCCGGCCGTGGGGCGGGCCCCGTGGCCGGTGGACATGTGCTGGAAAGCCGCACGAGAGGACTTGGCTGTGCTGCGGGTTCTTGGGACGGTGGACGCCGGCCGGCGAGGGGTGCGTGCGCGCCGCGGTGGTCGCGCGCGGGTCCTCGAGTGTCCTGCCGCGAGGTCACGTCCTGTCAACGGGACAGCGGCTGGTGCCGCCGTCCGGGCCGCCGGTTCAGGCGGCCGAGTGCGCGGCCCGTACGGGGCAGGTGCGGCTCAGCTCCCGTTCGGTGCGCCGCAGCACGATCGAGTCGGCGATCTCGCCGCTACGGACCGCGATGTTCGACAGCAGGGCCGAGGACAGGCCGTGGGTGTGCTCGGTGCCGCCCTGGAGGTAGACCCCGCCGGCCAGTCCCGACGCGCTGACCAGGCGGTAGTCGCGTTCCACCTGGTGCCTGCCCTCGGCGTCGCGCAGGAAGTGCCGGTCGAAGTCGCCGAGCAGGCGGGCGGGGTCCAGGCCGTCGTAGCCGGTGGCGAACACCAGCGCGTCCACGGCGAGTTCCTCGGTGCGGTCGTCGAGCAGCGAGCGCAGGCTCACCCGTGTCTCGGTCCCGGCGCGCTTGACGTCGGTGACCCGGGTGAGGTTGCGGAAGTGCAGCCGCTGGGTGCCGCGCACCCGCTCGTCGTAGGAGCGCCGGTACAGGTCGCGGATGACGTCGGAGTCGACCACCGAGTAGTTGGTGTTGCGGTGGTAGCGCCAGAAGGCGTCCCGTGCCTGCTCGGTGCCGAAGTAGTGGTCGTCGACCGCGCCGGGGTCGAAGACCTGGTTGGCGAAGGGCGTGTCGTCGGCGATGGCGTAGCCGTAGGAGGGGACGACCGCGGAGACCTGGGCGTGGGGCAGTTCGTCGTGGAAGAACCGGGTGATCTCGGCGGCGCTCTGGCCGGCCCCGACCACGACCACGTTCCTGAGGTCCTTCGGGTCCTGTGCGCGGAACCTGGTGAGGAACTCCGAGCTGTGCCACACCCGTTCGTCGGAGGTCACGCCGTCCGGCAGGCGCGGCACCAGGCCGGTGGAGACGACCACGTTGCGTGCGCGGACCACCCGGGCGGTGCCGTCGGCGCCGCGCACCTCGATCTCCAGGAGGTCCGAGGCCGGTGCCCCGGCCTCGGCGGCGGGCCGGATCGAGGTGACCTCGGTGCCGTAGCTGACCCGGTCGCCCAGATCGGCGGCGGCCCACTCCAGGTACTGGTGGAACTCCTGGCGGGTGGGGAAGAAGTCCTGGTTGTTCACGAACTGCACCAGCCGGTTCGAGGCGTGCAGGTAGGACACGAAGCTGTAGCGGGACAGCGGGTTCCTGTACGTCGCCAGGTCCTTGAGGAACGAGATCTGCATGGTCGTCGACGGCAGCAGCATGTTGCGGTGCCAGCCGAAGGAGGGCTGCCGCTCGAAGAAGTGGGCGGTGACCGGATGTCCGGGAGTGCTCGCCCCGTGTTCTTCCAGAGCGATCGCGAGCGACAGGTTGGACGGGCCGAACCCGATGCCGACCACGTCGTAGACCTCTGCGCTCCGCCTGCCCGTTGTCTCCATGTGAATGCTCCCGATGCGTCTGGAAGTCAGCCGGCGGTTCACAGCGCCGTCCGGCTTGGCAAAACCTTGCCATGATGTTGGCAACCCGATCCTGAGATCCGGTCTCGTGACGCTGGAGCGGTGGCGGAGTCGCTGGTGGGAGGCGTGACATCGGCGCGGAGCGGAGGGGGAGCCTTGCCCGCGAGCGGCGGGAAGCCCGCCGCACCGCCGCACCGCCGCACCACCGGGGGCCCGGGAGGCGCCGGGCGGGCGGCCCGTCCGCGGCGGGCGCGGGAAGGCGGGTGCGGGAAGGCGGCGCGGAGGCGGGTGCGGGAAGGCGGCGCCGATCGCGGCCGGGAAAAAGGCGGGGGCGGCGGAGCGGGATGTTTTTCGAGCATTTCTCGAAAAGGAATCGAAGACCGCTTGAGAAACCCTTCAGGTCTTCTACGGACCTTCTTCAGGTCTTCTCCAGCCGCTCGCGACGTGGAAGCATTGTCCTGCCGGCGGGACGGCCGTATGGTCGGCTGGGATTCTCGAAACAGGCCCATTTCCGAAAAGGAGAATGCGAATGTTCGTGCCCAGCTTCTACCGCGAGCCGGATCATTCCTGGATGGCGGATCTGATCCGCGGCAACCCCCTGGCCCTCGCGGTGACGAACGGCAGCCCCCAGGACGGCCCCTTCGCCACGCACCTGCCGGTCATCTTCGACCCGGGCGCCGCCGGTGAGGCGGGCCAGGAGCTGGAGGGGACCACGCTGCTGGGGCACATGAACCGGGCCAACCCGCACTGGGCGGCGCTGCGGTCGGGCGAGGTGCTGCTGCTGACGTTCACCGGCCCGCACTCCTACGTCTCGCCCACGGTCTACGGGAAGAGCCCGGCCGCCCCGACGTGGAACTTCACCGCGGTCCACGTCCGGGGCACGGTGGAGAGGATCGACTCCACGGAGGAGACGCTGGAGGTGGTGCAGTCCACCGTGCGCGCCTTCGAGGGGGCGTTCGGCGACGGCTGGGACATGACCGACTCGCTCGGCTACTTCCGCCAGATCGTGCCCGCCGTGGGGGCCTTCCGGCTCACCGTCACCGGCGCCGAGGGCATGTTCAAGCTCAGCCAGGAGCAGCCGGAAGCGGTGCGCGAGCGGGTCCAGACCTCGTTCGGGCAGAGCGGATGCACCTACAGGCGCGAGGTCGCCGGGCTGATGAACCGGCTGCCGTGAGACGCCGGTGGCCCCGGCGCCGGCCGCTTCAGGCGCTGATGGCCACCGGCAGGGTCCGCTGCCCGGCGAGCGCCGTCACGTCCTGCACACCCTGAACGCCCTGAACGCCCTTGAGGCCGGCGGCCTCGCCGCGCTCCGCCGGGGCGCCGGACGCCTCCAGGGCGGTCGCGGCCGCGCTGTCCAGGGCGGCCGTCACCCACTGCTCGAAGTCGACGCCCAGCTCCCGCGCGGCCTGGTGCCACCACTCGAGACGGCTGCCGGGAACCTCCAGACGGCGGCTCGGCTCGGCCGCAGCGGCCGGCCGCTGCTCGCCCTGGCGCGCCGCGCGCAGGGCACCGCGCAGCTGCTTGGTGGTCCACTGCCCCTGTTCGGCGCGGTCCAGCCAGAGTTCCTGGTCCGCGACCTGCATGGAGGCCAGCTCGGCGTGGTGCTGGAAGCTCAGGGCGGGGCGGCGCCGGGTGAGGTCGAAACGCCGCGAGACCCAGGCGTAGTTGCGCAGGGTCTGGTACGACAGGCCGGCGGCGCGTATCCCGCGCTGGTAGCGGTCGGTGTAGTGGTCCTTGCCGTACACCATCCAGTCGCCCAGCCACCAGGAGGAGGAGTCGAGGACGTCGGCGAGCTGCCGGCCGGCCCGCTCCCACTCGTCGTAGGCCATCTTGGCGGGCATCTGGAGGCCCACCCTGGTCGTCAGCACCGGGACCCGGCGCGGCGCGGACGCGGCGGCGCGGGCCGGCCGCGGCACCGGCTGCGGGACGGTGGTCGCCGTGCCGCCGTGCGGCCGCGCGGTCTGACCGGCCTGATGCGCCATCATGCCTCCTGAGAAACGGTGCATATAACCGTCGATAACCGTCGCACGGTGGCCTGGGGTGGCACCGGAGCGGCACTCGAACGGTTGCGCCTCGAACTTCTTTCCCGAAGGGTGTCCGTCTTTTCCGCCGGGAAATAAGAAATCCGCGGACCGGTCGTGCGGCACGGGAAAGGAAATCCCGGGGGAGGGGTTTTCCGGCGGAAAGAAAAAAGCGGGGCGGCGTGCTCCGGCCGGTGCCGGTGCGCGCCGCCCCGGGGGCGGAAGGGGGCGGCGGCGGGGAGCCTGCCGCGTGCGGGACGTCAGTGCGCGTCCCGGTCGAAGGTGGAGGCCGCCCAGAAGTAGCCGAGCACCGCGAGGCCCAGGCACCACAGCAGGGCGATCCACCAGTTGTCGCCGATCGGGGTGCCGAGCAGGAGGCCGCGCAGGGTCTCGATGGCGGGGGTGAAGGGCTGGTAGCGGGCGATCGGCTGGAACCAGCCGGGCATGGAGTGCAGCGGGACGAAGGCGCTGGACAGCAGCGGCAGCAGGATCAGCGGCATGGCGTTGTTGCTGGCGGCCTCCGCGGTCGGGCTGACCAGGCCCATGCCGACCGCGATCCAGGTGAGCGCCAGGGCGAACAGGACGATCAGCCCGAACGCCGCGAGCCAGTCGAGGACGCCGGCCCCGCTGGAGCGGAAACCGATGGCCACGCCGACGGCGGCGACCAGGACCACGCTCAGCGCCGACTGCACGACGCTGCCGATGACATGCCCGACCAGGATGGAGCCCCGGTGGATGGCCATGGTGCGGAAGCGGGCGATGATGCCCTCGCTCATGTCGGTGGAGACGGACACCGCGGTGCCGATCACCGTGGAGCCGACCGTCATCAGCAGGATGCCGGGCACGATGTAGGCGATGTACGCCGCGCGGCCCGCGCCGCCGCTCATCGCGCCGCCGAAGATGTAGACGAACAGCAGGAGCAGCATCACCGGGGTGAGCAGCAGGTTCAGGGTGAGCGAGGGGTAGCGCCGGGCGTGCAGCAGATTGCGGCGCAGCATGGTGGAGGAGTCGCGCAGGGCGAGGGAGAGGGAGCTCATCGCAGGGTCTCCTTGGTCTGGCCGGTCCGGCTGTCGTGGTGGTCGGTGCGGCCGGTCTGGCCGGGCAGTGCGGCGGTGTCGGTGAGGGCGAAGAACACGTCGTCGAGGTCGGGGGTGTGCACGCTCAGTTCGTCGGCCTCGATGCCCGCCGCGGCCAGCCGGCCGAGGAGGGCGTGCAGGTCCCGCTGGGTGCCGTCGCTGACGATCTGGAGCGCCAGTGCCTCCTCGTCCCGGGTGGCCGCGTCCAGTGCGGAGGCGGCGGACCGGTAGGCGGCGGGGTCGGTGAAGCGGAGCCGGACGTGCCCGCCCGGGACCAGCCGCTTGAGTTCGGCGGCGGTGCCCTCGGCGGCGATCCCGCCGTTGTGCAGCACGGCGATGCGGTCGGCGAGCTGGTCGGCCTCCTCCAGGTACTGGGTGGTGAGGAAGACGGTGACGCCGCCGGAGACCAGTTCGCGGATGATGCCCCACATGGTGTGGCGGGAGCGGGGGTCGAGGCCGGTGGTGGGTTCGTCGAGGAAGATGATCCGGGGGCTGCCGACCAGGGTCATGGCGATGTCCAGGCGGCGCTTCATGCCGCCGGAGTAGGTGGAGGCGGGCTTCTTCGCGGCCTCGACCAGGTCGAAGCGCTCCAGCAGCGCCGCGGCCACCCGCCGTCCCTCGGCCTTCGGCAGATGGTGCAGGTCCGCCATGAGGAGCATGTTCTCCTCGCCGGTGATCAGGTTGTCGACGGCGGAGAACTGCCCGGTGACGCCGATCGCGGCGCGCACGGCCTGCGGGTCGGCGGCGAGGTCGTGGCCGCCGACCCGCAGCTCGCCGGCGTCGGCGCGGACGAGGGTGGACAGGATGCTGACGGCCGTCGTCTTGCCGGCGCCGTTCGGGCCGAGCAGGGAGAAGACCGTTCCCTGCTCGACGGCCAGGTCGATGCCGTCGAGCACGGTCTTGTCGCCGTAGGACTTGCGCAGCCCGTTCGCCGCGATGGCCAAAGTACTCATGAGGGGTGCTCCTTGGGGGCTGCGGGCGGTCAGAGGCTGCGGACGGTGATGTCGCCGTAGGCGGTGTCGGCGCGTACTTCCAGGTCGCAGGTGCCGCTGTTGCGCAGGGAGTTGTCGATACGGCCGTAGCCGCTGCGGGCGTCCAGGCAGGCGGAGACGCCGCGGGCGGCGCCCACCGTGATGTCGCCGTGCCGGATGTCCAGGGCGACCGCGCCGCGCACGGCCTCGCCGATGCGGATGGCGCCCTTGTCGACGCTGATCTCGGCGGGGCCTTCGAGGCGGCCGATGACGACCTCGCCCTCGTGGACGCTGAGACGGGCGCTCGCGGCCTCGTCGATCTCCACCGAGCGGCAGCCGCCCGTGAAGGAGACCTCGCCCAGGCGTCCGACCCCGCGGAACTCGGCGGCGCCCGCCCTGGCCTCGACCCCGGAGCCGGCCGGCAGCGTGACCGTGACCTCGACGGAGCCGCGGTGCCCGAGGAGCGCGTGGGCCGCCTCGGGGGCCTCGATCCGCAGGACGCCGTCGCCGTAGGCGGTGCTGATCTCGCCGGCCGCCTTCACGTCGTGGCTCCTGGCCGGGTCGGCGGGCCGGACCTCGACCACGGTGTCGCTCCGCTCCGCGGCGACGAACCGGATGCGTCCGGCGGGGATGTCGACCACGGCGCGGACGGGGGCGGGGGTGTCGAACTGCTGCGTCGCGTACTCGGTCTTCTGCATGGCCGGCTCCTTGGACTCGTGTTTTCCGATATGGAAAACGCTACGTTGCATTCAAGGAGCTGGCAACAAGCCTGTTGCGCACTGTGTATGTATCCGCAGCTCAGCGCTGCTCAATTGTTGCAATGGAGCTGAATCTAACGCAACGTCAACGGCTGGGCGTGTTGCAATGGGGTGGAAGTGAACGCTCCGCTGCGCTCCCGGCACCCGCACCCGCCCCGGTATCCGCACCCGCCCCGGCACCCGCGCCGGCCCCGGTATCCGCACCCGCCCTGGCCCTGGGGCCGATACCGGTCCCGGCCCGGGCATCGGTCCCGGCGCGGACCGCGGACAGTGCCGCCCCGAACCCCTCGACGAAGGCGTCCACCTCGTGGTCCGACACGATCAGCGGCGGGGCGAGCCGGACGACGCCCGGCACCGCCGCGTTCACCAGCAGCCCCCTGTCCTGGGCGGCCTGCTGCACCCGGGCCGCGAGATCCCCCTCCAGCACGACGCCCACCAGCAGCCCGGCGCCGCGGACCTCGCGCACCAGCGGATGGGCCAGGTCCTCAAGACCGCGCCGCAGCCGCCGCCCGGCCCGCGCCACCCGCTCCAGCAGCCCGTCCCGCTCGATGGTGTCCAGGACGGCGAGGGCGGCCGCGCACACCACGGGGTTGCCGCTGAAGGTGGAGCCGTGCGCGCCGGGGGTGAGCAGACGCGCGGCCGCCCCGAAGGCGAGCGTCGCGCCGATGGGCAGCCCGCCGCCCAGCCCCTTGGCCAGGGTGACGACGTCCGCCTCGACGCCCTCGGCCTGGGCCGCGAACCAGTGGCCCGTGCGCCCGATCCCGGTCTGCACCTCGTCCAGGACCAGCAGCGTTCCGGTCGCCGCCGTGATCTCGCGGGCCGCCCGCAGATAGCCCGGCGGCGGCACGACCACACCGTTCTCCCCCTGCACGGGCTCAAGGACCAGCAGCGCGGTGTCCTCGGTGACCGCGCCGCGCAGGGCCGCGGCATCCCCGTACGGCACATGGACGACCTCGCCCGGCAGCGGCAGGAAGGGACGCTGTTTGGCGCTCTGGCCGGTCAGTGCCAGCGCCCCCATGGTGCGGCCGTGGAAGCCGCCGGCCGTCGCCACCATGCGCGTGCGGCCGGTGAGCCTGCCGATCTTGAAGGCCGCCTCGACCGCCTCGGCACCGGAGTTGGAGAAGTACACCCGCCCCTCGCGCCCGGCCAGTTCCAGCAGACGTTCGGCCAGGCGCACGGTCGGCTCGGCGACGAACAGGTTCGAGACGTGCCCCAGGGAGGCGATCTGCCCGCACACGGCCCGGACGACCGCGGGGTGCGCGTGGCCGAGCGCGTTGACCGCGATGCCGGCGAAGAAGTCGAGGTACTCGTTGCCCTCGGCGTCCCGGACCCGGCAGCCGCGGCCCTCGACGAGCGGCAGCCGGGGGGTGCCGAAGTTGTCCATCATGACCTCCTGCCAGCGCCCGGTCAGCGCCGCGTTGCCCGCCGTGCCGCCGGTCGTGCCGCCGGTCGTGCCGCTGGCCGCGCTGCCGGTCGTGCCGCTTCCCGCGCCTGCGGGGTCGAGGGGGCTCATGAGGAGTACTCGCTGTTCTCGTGGACGTAGTCGGCGGTGAGGTCGTTGGTCCAGACGACCGCGCTGTGCGGGCCTGCGCCGAGGTCGACGGTGATGCCGACGTCGCGGCCGGTCATGTCCACCAGCGCCCGGTCCTCGCCGACGCCGCCGTTCTTGCAGACCCACACGCCGTTGATGGCGACGCCGAGCCGGTCGGGCTCGAAGACGGCGGAGGTGGTGCCGATGGCGGACAGGACCCGGCCCCAGTTGGGGTCCTCGCCGTGGATCGCGCACTTGAGGAGGTTGTTGCGGGCGATGGAGCGGCCCACCTCGACGGCGTCGTCCTCGCTCGCCGCCCCCGCCACCTCGATCCGGATCTCCTTGCTCGCGCCCTCCGCGTCCCCGGTCAGCTGCCGGGCCAGATCCGCGCAGACCGCCCGGACGGCCTCGGCGAACTCCGCCCGGTCCGGGACCACTTCACCGGCCCCGGAGGCGAGCAGCAGCACCGTGTCGTTGGTCGACATGCAGCCGTCGGAGTCGACCCGGTCGAAGGTGACACGGACGGCGTCCCGCAGCGCCTCCTCCAGCCAGGCACTGTCCACGTCCGCGTCGGTGGTGAGCACGGCCAGCATGGTGGCAAGACCCGGGGCGAGCATCCCAGCCCCCTTGGCCATGCCGCCCACCGTCCACCCCTTCCCGCGGGCGAGGGCCGTCTTGCGCACGGTGTCGGTGGTCATCACCGCGCGGGCCGCGTCCTGGCCGCCGTCGGCGGACAGCACCGCGACGGCGCTCTCCACACCGGGCAGCAGCCGCTCCATCGGCAGCGGCACCCCGATGAGCCCGGTGGAACACACCGCCACCTCACCGGAGTCAAGACCCAGCAGACGGGCGGCCCGCTCGGCGGTCGCCTGCGTGTCCTTCAGCCCCTGCGCCCCCGTACAGGCGTTGGCACCACCGGAGTTGAGGACGACCGCGCGGATCTCGCCGTCCGCCAGGACCTGCCGGGACCACTGGACGGGCGCCGCCTGCACCCGATTGGAGGTGAAGACACCGGCCGCGCCGCGGCGCGGCCCGTCGTTGACGACCAGCGCCAGATCCAGGCCGCCGCTGGTCTTGATTCCCGCGGCGATGCCCGCCGCCCTGAAGCCTCGTGCTGCGGTGACGCTCAACGCAACTCCCTCGTTCGCCCGCCGCGTCGGCGGCTCATGTCCGTGCCGCCCCGGATCACGGGGCGACTCCGGTGGTGGAAAGCCCCAGCTCCTCGGTCAGGCCCAGGGCGATGTTCATGCTCTGCACGGCACCGCCCGCGGTGCCCTTGGTGAGGTTGTCGACGGCGCAGACCGCGATGATCCGGCCCACCGCCGGGTCCAGGGCCACCTGGACCTGCACGGCGTTCGACCCGTACACCGCCCCGGTGCTCGGCCACTGGCCCTCGGGCAGCAGCCGGACGAACGGCTCGCCGGCCAGCGCCTCTTCGTACGCGGCCCGCACCTGCCCGGCACTGGTGCCGGGCCGGACGGCGGCCGAGCAGGTGGCCAGGATGCCGCGCGGCATCGGGGCCAGCACCGGGGTGAAGGACACCGCGACCCGCCGGCCCGCCACGGCGCTGAGGTTCTGCACCATCTCCGGGGTGTGCCGGTGCCCGCCGCCCACCCCGTAGGGCCGCATGGACCCCATGACCTCGCTGCCCAGCAGGTCCGCCCGCGGCGCCTTGCCCGCACCGGACGTGCCCGACGCCGCGACCACCACCGCCTCCGGCCCCGCGATACCGGCCGCGTAGGCGGGAAAGAGCGCCAGCGACACCGCGGTCGGATAGCAGCCCGGCACCGCGATGCGCCGGGCACCCGCCAACTTCTCCCGGGAGCCCGGCAGTTCGGGCAGGCCGTAGGGCCAGGTGCCCGCGTGCGGCGAGCCGTAGAACCTCTCCCAGTCGGCCGCGTCCACGAGCCGGAAGTCCGCCCCGCAGTCGACGACGAGCGTGTCCTGGCCCAACTCCCGCGCCACGGCGGCGGACTGGCCGTGCGGCAGGGCCAGGAAGACGACATCGTGCCCCCGCAGGACCTCGGCGGTGGTGGGTTCCACCTCCCGCCCGGCCAGCGCCGCCAGATGCGGCTGGAGAACGCCCAGCCGCTCTCCCGCGCTGGAATGCCCGGTCAGGGCGCCGATGCGCACCTGGGGATGGGAAAGGAGCAGACGCAGGAGCTCGCCCCCCGCGTAGCCGCTCGCTCCGGCCACCGCTGCTCGCACTGTCATCAGGTCTCCTTCGTGGATACCCCGGCCTTCAGGCCGGGGGAGGAAGTGAAGGTCCTGCGGAGCAGGGCGGGGAAAGCTGTTTCGCCCGTCGGGTGGACCGGGGTTGTCAGTGGCGGCCGCTACGTTGCTCGGGTGCATCTGCGGTATTCGTTCCGGATCGAGCCGACGCCGGGTCAGCGCATCGCGCTGGCTCGTACGTTCGGCTGTGCCCGGGTGGTCTTCAACGATGCGTTGGCGGCGAGGAAGGCCGCCTACCAGGCAGACAGGTCGCGGATCGCGACGGGTGCTCTGGCGAAGCGGGTGATCACCGATGCGAAGAAGACGGCCGAGCGGGCTTGGCTCGCCGAGGTGTCGGTGGACGCCTTGCAGTCTTCTCTTCGTGATCTCGATACGGCGTACGCGAACTTCTTCGCGTCGGTGTCGGGCAAGCGGCCAGGGCGCCGTATGGGACTGCCGACGTTCAAGTCGAAGAGGGACAGCCGGCGGGCGGTCCGTTTCTCCAGGAACGGGTTCCGGCTGCGGGACAACGGCCGGCTGAACCTCGCGAAGATCGGGGACGTGCGGGTCCGCTGGTCCCGGGAACTGCCGTCGCCTCCCTCCTCGGTGACTGTGCTCAAGGATCCGTCGGGGCGGTACTTCGCGAGCTTCGTCGTTCAGGTCGAGCCCGAGCCGCTCGCGCCCGTGGGTGCCGAGGTCGGCATCGACCTGGGCCTGACGCATTACGCCGTGCTGTCCGACGGGCGGGTGATCGACAATCCCCGCTTCCTGCGGCGTGCCGAGCGGAGACTGAGGAAGGCGCAGCAGGTGTTGAGCCGGAAGGTGAAGGGGTCGAGGAACCGGGCCAAGGCCCGGTTGAAGGTTGCCCGGGCGCATGCCCGGGTGGCCGATGCGCGCAGAAACTGGTGCCATCAGAGTGCTTCGAGGCTGGTCCGCGACAACCAAGCGGTCTACCTCGAAGACCTGGCGGTCTCCGGCCTGGCCCGCACTCGCCTGGCCAAGTCTGTGCACGACGCGGCATGGGGCATGTTCCGCCGGGTGCTGGAGGAGAAGGCGGCCCGCTGTGGCCGGCACGTCGGCATCGTTTCCCGCTGGCTGCCCTCCTCGCAGACGTGCTCGGTGTGCTGGGTCGTGGATGGGAAGAAGCCGCTGCACGTGCGTATCTGGCGGTGCGAGGGCTGCGGTACCGAACATGATCGTGACCTCAATGCGTCGCGTGTGATCCTCGCCGCCGGGCAGGCGGAGAGGCTAAACGCCCCTGGAGGGCCGGTCAGTCCCGGAGTGGAAATCCCACACCGGGCACGGCTCGTTGAACGGGGAACCCACCCGAAGGCTCAGCCGGTCACCACCGGCAGCCAGGCGGGAATCCCCGCCCTTTAGGACGGGGAGGATGTCAACGGCTCTCCTGATGGGACACGGTGGGATGGTGACGCCTCGTCAGCCGGACGCCTGGTCGCAGAACTCGGCGTTCAGGATCGGCACGATCCCCGACGCGTCCCAGTCGCCGTTGTAGTTGAAGGTCAGCTCGTGAAGGCCGTCCTCGGTGAAGGCGGACAGCGTCAGCGACCCCACCACGCCCCCGTCGTGGTACCAGACGTCACCGCAGCCCAACGTCAGCTTCTCGATGCCCAGCCCGTAGGACGTGATCGGCAGATCCGGGTTGACGACGGTCGTCTTCAGCTCGTTCAACTGCCGCGCCGGCAGCAGCCTCCCGCCCAGCAGGGCCCGGAAGAACAGGTTCAGGTCGTGGGCGCTGGAGATGATGTCGCCGTCGCCCCAGTTCTGCGAACCGTTCAGCTCGGTGACGTCGTCGATCCGCTCCGGCTGGGTGTCGTAGAACAGCTTGGAATAACCGTGGCTGCTCGGCCGCGGCAGATCACTGCTCGTGCCCGGGTTGGACGTCGCCTCCAGCCCCAGGGGCTCGATGATCCGCCGGCGCACCTCGTCCTCGTACGTCCTGCCGCCGACCTTCTGCACGATCAGCGCCGCCAGCACGTCGTTGGTGTGCGAGAACGAGTGCCGGGCCCCGGGCTGGAACAACGGAGCGTGGGAGAAGGCCACCTGGAGACGCTGCTGGGCGGTCAGGGTGTCGTAGCGGTGCGCCAGGAAACTGTCGCCCATGGTGTACGTCCGGTAGTACGGCACGTCGGCGAGGTAGTCGAACAGGCCGCTGGTGTGGTTCAGCAGCTGCCGGACGGTGATCCTGGAGCCGTCGTTGCCGTTGCCGGTGACCACGCCGGGCAGATACCGCTCGACCGGGTCGTCGAGGCTGATCCTGCCCTGCGCCTCCATCTGGAGCAGGACCACCGCCACGAAGGTGTCGGTGACGCTGCCGGTGCGGAACCGGTCGTTCTTGCCGCGCGGCGCGCCCGTGGCCCGGTTGCCGACGCCCACCGCGGTCTTCCACACGCCCGCAGCGTCCCGCGCCTCCGCGATCACGCCGGGGACACCGGCCGCGACGGCCGCCTCGATCGCCGCCTGCGTCTTCTGGTGGCCGCCCGCCCCCGCGGCGCTCTCACCCGACGCCCGGGCGGGACCCGTCAGGACGGTGGCCGTCAGGGCCACCGCCGCCAGGGCGACCGCACCGGCTCTTGGCCTGTTCCGCATCGTCATCGTCGTTTCCCCGTCTCTTCGTCTGGGCCGCACGGTGGCTGGATCCGCACCGGTGCGGTTGGTGGCGGAAACGTAGGTCACCGGGCTCGCGGGCAACTCGTGCGGCGCCACCGCGGCCGGAAAGACGCAGGTGCACCGCCCTCCCGCCGCCCGCAGCCGGGCCTTGCGGGAGGCCGGAACTGGTCGTTCTGCCGGTACGGGCAGGGGTGTTCGCCGGGCGCCGGGTGTGGCCGGGTCCCGCGCCGTCCGCCGTCCGCCGCGCGGGCGTACGGGCGTACGGCGCCGGGTCACCGCGGGGGAGGGGCGTACGACCGTGCCGGGGCCGGGGCCGGAGCCGTGTCCAGGGCCGTGGCCGCGTCCCGGGCGATCTGCCGCAGCAGGGGAGCGGGGTCGTCCTGGAAGTAGAAGTGACCGCCGTCGAAGACCCGCAGGCCGAGGAACCGCTCGGCGTACCCGGCCCAGCCGGCCATCCGCTCCGGGGAGGCGAAGTGGTCCCGCCCGCCCGCGTAGGCGGACAGCGCCACGGGCAGGGCGGGGGCGCCGGGATCGGGGCGCCAGCCGTCCACCAGGCGCAGATCGGCCCGGATGACCGGGGCGAACAGGGCCCACAGGGCGGGGTCGTCGAAGACGGCGCCTGGGGTGCCGCCGAGCAGCTTCAGCCGCGTACGCAGCTCCGCGTCGGGCAACTCGTGGTACCCGCTGCGCGGCTCCGCGGGCCGCGGCGCGGCGCGCGCGGACACGCCCACCCACACCGGCGGGGGCAGGCCCCGCTCCATGGCCCGCCGGGTGATCTCGTACGCCACGAGGGCGCCCATGCTGTGCCCGAACAGGGCGTAGGGGACATCCAGTTGGGACTCGATGCCGCGCAGCAGGAAGTCGGCGAGACGGCCGGCGTCGTCGATCCGCGGCAGGTCGAGGAGCAGCCCGTGGCCCGGGGCGTCGAGCAGCCGCACGTCCCAGGTGTCCGGCAGCCCGGCCGCCCAGTGGCGGTAGAGCACATGGGAGCCGCCCGCGTGGTGCAGGACGAACAGACGCAGGGCGGGCCGTGTGCCGTCCATCGCTTCCATAGCTCCCCCTCGGATCGGGCCGCACGGCTTCGCACCCTAGAACGGCGCCCGGCCCGGACGGCCCCGGCACAGGGGGGACTCCGCCACTGGTCAGGCGACTCTTGAGCGAGCCTCAGGCCACCCGGGCGGGACCCGGGCGTGCAGCGCCCACCGGGCAGGGCCGCGCTCATCGGGCGTGCGGCGCCCACCGGGCAGGGCCGCGCTCATCGGGCGTGCCGCGTTCATCGGGCAGGGCCGCGCTCATCGGGCGTACAGCGCCCACCGGGCAGGGCCGCGCTCATCGGGCAGGGCTGCGCTTATCGGCAGGGCTGCGCCCCCCGGGTGTGCCTCGCCTCCCGGCCTGTCGTGGCCCCCGGCGTGCCGCGGCTTCCGGGTGTGCCCTGCCCCCGGTGTGCCGCGGCCTCCGGGTGTGCCTCGCCCCCCGGCGTGCCGCGGCTTCCGGGTGTGCCTCGCCCCGGTGTGCCGCGGCGTCCGGGTGTGTCTCGCCCCCGGTGCGCCGTGGCCCCGGGGCTGCCGCACCCCCCCGGCATGCCGCGCCCCGGGTGTGCCTCGCCCCGGCGTGTCGTGGCCCGCGGGCACGGCATCTCCCGGCGCGCCGCGGCCCGCGGACCCGGCTTCCCCCGGCGCGCTGCCGCCCGCGGGCGCGGCATCGTGGCACAGGAAACCGGTCCGGTACAGGGGATCACCGCGGGGCGTGGACGCCGGCGGGCGGCAGGGGGTCGGCGGGGCTGGCGCCCCTTGTCGCGTCGGCGGCGCGCTCCCTACGGTTTCGAGGCATCGCCGGGGCCCGCCACCGGCGCCGGCTGTCCCGTCGACCGGACAGCCGAGGTGTCCCGTCGACCGGACGGGCACCGGCCGGCGGACCCGCGCCCGGTGCCCCGCACCCGGCGGGCGATGTCCCATCCCGAGTCACCCCCTGACCGACAAGGACGGTGCCCTGTTGAGCACGAACCCCTTCGATGACGCGGACGGCCGTTTCCACGTGGTCGTCAACGACGAGGACCAGCACTCCCTGTGGCCGGTGTTCGCCGAGGTGCCCGCGGGCTGGCGCGTGGTCTTCGGTGAGGCGGCCAAGGCCGAGTGCCTGGAGTACGTCGAGCAGAACTGGACCGACCTGCGGCCCAGGAGCCTGCGGGAGGCCATGGCGGCGGACTGACCGCCGCCCACCCGCGGACCCGGCCGGGACGACGCTGTCGTCCGCCTCGGCCGGTCCGCGCCCAGGAAGACACTTCGAGCGGGGAGTTGACGGTTGTGACGGGGGCTGTGAGAACCGCCGGCAGGCACGGACCGGGGCCCGTGGACGCCGGCCGCGTGCCGGCGCAGGGCGATGTGGTCCTGTCCTTCGTGGGATCGCAGGCCACGGTGCAGAAATCGGGGATGGTCCTGCCTCCCAACCTGCCGGAGCGGTCCTGGGAGCGGATCGGCGCCAACCTGCGCGAGCTGGTGAACTCCTCCGCGTGGTGGCTCGCCGACTGGCTGCTCTACGGTGAGGCCACCTACGGGTGGCGGCGCTACAAGGAGGCCATCGAGCGCACCGGGCTCGACTACCAGACCCTGCGCAACTACGCGTGGGTGGCCCGGCGCTTCGAGCACCACCGCAGGCGCGACAGCCTCAGCTTCGCCCACCACGCCGAGGTCACCCGTCTCTCGCCGCCGGAGCAGGACTACTGGCTGCGCAGGGCCGAACAGCAGAAGTGGTCGCGCAACGAACTGCGCAGGGCGGTCCGCGCCGGCCTGGCCGCGCAGCGCGACGAGGCCGGCATCGCCCCGGGCGCGGACACCGGGACGCCGCAGGCGCCCCGGCCCGCAGGACCGGCCGCCGGACCTGGCGCAGGACCGGCTGCCGGACCTGGCGCCGGATCGGCCGCCGGGCCCGTCGCCGGCGAGCCGCGAGGTGCCACCACGCTCACCATCGAGCTGTCCGCCGACCGGCTGGAGCACTACTCCCGGCAGGCGGCCGCGCACGGCCTGCCCGTCGACCAGTGGATCACCCGGATGCTCGACACCGCGGACCGGCCCACGCCAGCCCGGGGCACCGCGGACCGGCCCACGTCGGACCGGCACACAGCAGACCGGGGCACCGCGGACCGGCCCACGGCAGACCGCCTCACCGCCTGAACGAGCACCGCCTCAACGAGCACGGCCCGAACGAGCAGCGCTCACCGGCCCGTCCGACCGGACACCCCTCATATCGGAGTCAGTTGATGATCCTTCAGGGAAAGCGGGTCGCCCTGCCCTCGGCGCCCGTCGTCCACCAGCAGTTCGAGGCGCACGCGCGGGCCACCCCCGACGCCGTCGCGGTCGTGTGGGCCGGCCGGCAGGTCACGTACGCCGAACTCGACGCGAGGGCCAACCGGTTCGCGCACTACCTCACCGCGCGCGGACACGGCCGGGGCGCCAAGGTCGGCCTGTGCCTCGACTACTCCGTCGACCTGCTCGTCGCCCTCCTGGGCACCCTCAAGGCGGGCGCGGCCTACGTGCCCTTCGACCCGGCCTACCCCGCCGCCCGGCTCCAGCTGCTGCTCGGCCAGGTCCCCGGCCTCGCCCTGATCGTGGCCTCACCGGGCACCGCCCCCATGGTCGGGACCGCGGCCGTCGACATCGTCGACCTCGACGAACTCGGCACCCGCCTCGCGGAGTTGCCGGCCACCTCGCCCGGCGTGCCCGTCACCGGTGACGACCTGTGCTACGCCGTCTTCACCTCCGGCTCCACCGGCACGCCGAAGCTGACCGCGGTGCGCCACGAGGGCTGGTTCAACCTGATGAACTGGCTCAGGCTCGAATACGGCCTGCACAGCGGCTCCCACAACCTCGTCGTCAGCGCGTTCGGCTTCGACCTCTCCCAACGCGCCCTGATGACACCGCTGTTCTGCGGCGCCACCCAGCACCTGCTGGCCAGCCGCAACTTCGACGCCATGCTGGCCTACCGCGCCCTGCGCGAGCACGACATCCGCGTGGTGCACTGCGCCTCCAGCACCCTGTACGTGCTGATCGACTGGGAGAAGGCACGCGGCGGCGACGCCCTCACCCGCCTCGACTACATCCTGTTCGGCGGCGAGGCGCTCAAGCCCGAGCGGCTCACCGACTGGATGCGCCGCGAGAACAACACCTGCACCCTGCTGCACCAGTACGGCGTCGCCGAGTGCACGGACGTGGCCACCTCCTTCGACCTCGCCGGACACCGGACCGGCGAACACGACATCGCCCCCGTGGGCCGGCCGGCGTACAACACCGACATCCACCTCCTCGACGAGCAACTGCGCGGCGTCGCACCGGGACAGGACGGCGAGATCTGCATCGCCGGGGCCGGGGTCGGCGCCGGCTACCTCGGCTCCTCGGGCCCCGAGAACGCCAGGTTCACCACGATCGAGGTCGACGGCACACCGGTACGGCTGTACCGCACCGGCGACCGGGGCCGGGTCACCGAGACCGGTGACCTCGTCGTCGCCGGCCGGATGGACGCCCAGGTCAAGGTGCGCGGCATGCGCATCGACCCCACCGACATCGAGCGCGCGCTCGGCAGGCTGACCGAGGTGCGGGAGGCCGCCGTGGCGGTCACCTGGACCGACGCCGGCGAGGCCGAGCTGACCGCATTCGTGGTACCGGAGGCGGGCGCTCTCGCCGAGGACGCCGTGCGCGCCCGCCTCCTTCGCACGCTGCCGCGCAACATGGTCCCGGCCCGCTTCGTCGGCGTACCGGCCATTCCGCTGAGCCCGCACGGGAAGGTCGACCGCGCGGCACTGGTCGACGCCCTCAAGAACCGAGGACAGGGATGACTGCCGACAGCGTGCGCGCCATCTGGTGCCGGGAACTGGGGCGCGAGGACATCGCGGCCGACGACGACTTCTTCGCCCTCGGCGGCCAGTCCGTGATCATGGTCAGGATCCAGGGCGCCTTCCTGGAGGAACTGGGCGCCGAGGTCCCCATGGACCAGATGTTCCTCCACCCCACGGTGGCGTCGATCTCCGCCTACATCGCATCCCTGCCACCGCAGCGATAGCGCCCCGAAAACGACAGGGATCCGCAGAGACCCCCCGGGGATCCGCAGAGATCCCCGGCCCCGGCCCGCGGGCCGCGTCGCGTGCAAAAAACTATCTGGTCAGAGAGGCGCGCCATGTACGACGTGATTGTCATCGGTGCCCGTTGCGCGGGTTCGCCGACGGCCATGCTCTTCGCCCGCCAGGGCTATTCGGTCCTGCTGCTGGAGAAGGCCCGGTTCCCGCAGGACACCCTGTCCTCCCACTACATCCACATGCAGGGCATGGGCCTGCTGAACCGCTGGGGGCTGCTCGGCAAGCTCCGCGACGCGGGCTGCCGCCCCATCACCCGCCAGAGCTACCAGGGCCCCGGGGTGCGCATCGAGGGCTTCTCCCTGCCCGTCGACGGCCTCAACCACACCTACGCGCCCCGCCGTTACGTCCTGGACCCGCTGCTCGCCGAGGGCGCCGTCGAGGCCGGCGTGGACTTCCGGGAGGGCTGCGCGGTCAAGGACCTGGTGTGGGAGGGCGACCGGGTCGCCGGCGTGCGCTACACGACCCCGGAGGGCACCGAGACCACGGAACGGGCCCGCCTGGTCGTCGGCGCGGACGGCATGCGCTCGCTGGTGGCCCGCAAGGTCGGCGCACCCAACGTCATCGAGCACCCGCGGGTCAGCTGCACCTACTACAGCTACTGGGCCGACGTCCCCTCGCACTTCGAGCTGTACGAGCGGCCCGGCCGCTGGATCGGCGTCATCCCCACCAACGACGACCTCACGCTGCTGATGACCTACTTCCCGCAGGACCTCTACAACGAGGTCCGCAAGGGAGTGGAACCCTTCTACCTCGACTCCTTCCGCACCACCGCCCCCGAGCTGTACGAGCGGATGCGGGCGGGCCGGCGGGTGGAGCAGATCTACGGCACGGGCCACCAGGAGAACTACTTCCGCAAGGCCCACGGCCCCGGCTGGGTGCTGGTCGGCGACGCGGTCAACCACAAGGACTCCATCACCGCCCGCGGCATCACCGAGGCCTTCGCCCAGGCCCAGTCCCTCGTCGGCCACGTCGGCACCCAGCTCCACGACGACGCCGCCCTGCGCACCGCCCTCAAGCGCTACGAGAACGACCTGAGCGGCGAGGCCCTCAGCCACTACCAGGGCGCCCTGAACGTGGCCGAACTCAAGCCCGAGGGCCGCGTGGAGATGCTGCGGCACCTGGTCGGCCACCAGGAGCACATCGACCGCTACTTCTCGACCCTGTCGGGGGCGTGCTCCATCGACGACTTCTACAACGACGAACTTCTGGACCTGCTCGACCTGAGCTGAGTCGCGGCCCGCTCCCTCCTGGTTCCGCCGATATGGAGACACAACACATGATCCCGTTGTCGTTCGCGCAGCGCCGGCTGTGGTTCGTGGACCGGTTCGAAGGCCCCTCGCCGACCTACAACGGCGCTTTCGCCCTGCGGCTGACCGGCGCCCTGGACGTCGGCGCGCTCCGGGCCGCGCTCGGTGACGTCGTCGACCGGCACGAGGTCCTGCGCACCGTGATCGTCGAGGACGGCGACGGCGTCCCGCACCAGCGGGTGCTGGCACCGGGGGAGCAGCCCTTCGGCCTGACCGTCACCGACGTCACCGAGCAGGACCGGGCCGCCGCCGTCGACCAGACGGCCACCGCCACCTTCGACCTGGCCGCCGACACCCCGATCCGGGCCCGGCTGCTGCGCCACGCACCCGACGAGCACACCCTGGTCGTCGTCGCGCACCACATCGCCGTGGACGGCGAGTCCTTCGGACCGCTGTTCCGCGATCTCACCACGGCCTACGCCGTCCGCGCCGAGGGGAAGGCGCCCGCGTGGGAGCCGCTGCCGGTGCAGTACGCGGACTACACGCTGTGGCAGCGGGACGTACTCGGCGACGAGAGCGACCCCGAGAGCCTGTCGGCCCGCCAACTGGCCTACTGGGGCAAGGAACTGGCCGACCTGCCGCAGCCGCTGGCGCTGCCCACCGACCGCCCGCGGCCGCGGGTGATGAGCCCCGGCGGCGACCGGATCCCGTTCTCCATCGACCCCGAACTGCTCGGCGCGGTGGAGAAACTGGCCACCGGAGCGGACACCACCGTCTCGATGGTCATGCACGCGGCGCTGGCGGTGCTCCTGCACCACCTCGGGTGCGGCGACGACCTGTCCATCGGCGCGCCGATCACGGACCGCACCGACGAGGAACTGCGCGATCTGGTCGGCTTCTTCGTCAACACCTGGGTGCTGCGCGTCGGCCTCTCCGGCAACCCGACCTTCCACGACCTCCTCGGCCAGGTCCGCGACCGCTCGCTGGCCGCCTACGACAACCAGGACATGCCCTTCGAGCGGCTGGTGGAGCTCCTCAACCCCGACCGCTCCACCGCCTACAACCCCTTCTTCCAGGTCATGCTCTCCTGGCAGCCGCCCGTGCCGCCGCTCCAGCTGCCCGGCCTCGGCGTCCAGGTCGAGCGGCTGGAGACCGGCACCGCCAAGTTCGACCTGTTCTTCGACCTGCTCCCGGACAGCGCGGGCGGCGCCCGCTGCCGGCTGGAGTACGCCACCGGCCTCTTCGAGAGGGACACCGCCGAGGCCATCGCGCGGCGGTTCGTGCGCGTGCTGGGCCGGCTCGTGGCCGACCCCGCCCGCGCGATCGCCACGATCGACGTCCTGGACACCGCAGAACGCGACGAGCTGCTCGCCCCCACCGGCGACAGCGTGTCCACCGCGTCCACCGCGCCCACCGCGACGATCCCGCAGCTGTTCGAGGACCAGGCCGCCCGCACCCCCGACGCCCCCGCGCTCGTCTGCGACGGACGCACCCTCACCTACCGCGAGCTGGACGAGCGGGCCAACGCCGTCGCCTGGGAACTCATCCGGCACGGCGCGGGACCCGAGGACCTGGTGGCCCTCGCCCTGCCCCGCACCGAGGACCTGGTGACCGGCCTGCTCGGCATCCTCAAGTCCGGCGCCGGCTACGTACCGCTGGACCCCCAGTACGCCCGAGGCCGGGCCCGCAGCGTGCTGACACAGGCGGCACCCCGCTTCGCGGTCACCGACACCGCCACCTGGCGGGAGATCCCCGGCAACGGCATCGACGCCGTCGTCCGCCTCGATGAGCGCGCCGACTGGCAGCCGGCCCCCGGCACCCCCGACGACACGACCCGCCGCGCGCCGCTGGCCCCGGACAACCTCGCCTACGTGATGTACACCTCCGGCTCCACCGGCGAGCCCAAGGGCGCGGCCCTGACCCACCGGGGCGTCGTCGACGGCGTACGCGAACTGGTCGACGTCCTGGACACACCGCCCGGGTGGCGGATGCTGGCCGGCACCTCCGTCAACTTCGACGTCTCCGTCTTCGAGCTGCTGACCACCCTGACCACCGGCGGCACCGCCGAGATCGTCGCCAACGCCACGGCCCTGGCCGAACGCGACCACTGGGACGGGCACGTCATCAGCGGCGTCCCCTCCGTACTGGGCGAACTCGTCCCCCACCTCGGCAAGGCACCCGGCGTCCACACCGTCGTCCTGGCCGGCGACGTGCTCCCGGGCCGGCTGGTGCGCCAGCTGCGCGAGGCACTGCCCGCCGCCAGGATCGTCAACTCCTACGGCCAGAGCGAGAGTTTCTACGCCACCGCCTTTTGCCTCGCACCCGGCCAGGAGTGGTCCGACGGCGACGTCGCCCCCATCGGCACCCCGCTGGGCAACATGCGCGCCTACGTCCTGGGACCCGGCCTGGCCCCGGTGCCCCGCGGCGTCGTCGGCGAGCTGTACGTCGCCGGCAGCTGCCTGGGCCGCGGCTACCACGGCCGGGCGGCCCTGACCGCCGAACGCTACCTCCCCGACCCCTACGGCCCCGCCGGCGAGCGGATGTACCGCACCGGCGACCTGGCCCGCCGCACCGCGCAGGGCCGGCTGGAGTGCGTCGGCCGCGGCGACGGCCAGGTCAAGGTCCGCGGCTTCCGCATCGAGACCGCCGAGGTCGAGGCCGCCATCACCCAGCACCCCGGGATCAGCGAGGCCGTGGTGATCAGCCGGGAGGTCTCCGCCGGCGGCAAACGGCTCGTCGCCTATGTGGTGCACACCGGTGAGGGAGCCGTCGGCGACGACGGCGCCGGAGGCATCGGCGACGTGGACGTCCTCGCCGGAGCCTCCTCCGCCGAACTGCGCAAGTTCACCGCGGCCCGGCTGCCCGACTACATGGTGCCCGCCGCCTTCGTCGCCCTGGGCCGCCTCCCGCTCGGCCCGACCGGCAAGCTGGACCGCTCGGCCCTGCCCGAACCGGAGTTCCACGGCGAGGCCTACCGCGAGCCGCGCACCGAGGCCGAGGCGGTCATCACCGCCGCCTACGCGGACGTCCTGGGCGTCGAACGCGTCGGCGCCGACGACGACTTCTTCGCGGTCGGCGGCGACAGCCTGCGCTCCATCCAGGTCGTCGCCCGCGCCCGCGCCCGCGGCCTGGAACTGTCCACCCGGGAGATTTTCGAGTGCCGCACCGCGGCCCGCCTCGCCGAGGTGGCCTCCGCCCGCCAGGGCCACACCCCCGTCCTGGCGGAGGACGAGAGCGGCGGGGTCGGCCCGATGCCGCTCCAGCCGGTCGCCCGGCACGTGTTCGAGCACGGCACCGGCACGAACCGGTTCGCCATGTCGATGGTCCTCGAACTGCCCGCCGGCATCGACGCCGACGGCCTCGCCGCGACCGTGGACGCCGTCCTGGACCGGCACGACCTGCTGCGCGCCCGCCTGGTGTCCGGCCAGGAACCCGCCCTCGTCGTGCGGGAGGCGGGCACCGTGCGGGCCGCGGACGTGATCCGCCGGGTCGACTGCGAAGGCCGCTGGCAGGAGCCGTCCGCACTGGCGGCGGCGAAGAGGGAACTGCACGACGCGGTCGGCCGGCTCGACCCCGGGGCCGGGACCATGATGGACCTCGTCTGGTTCGCCCCGCCCTCGGGCACCGGCAGGCTGCTGGTGGTGCTGCACCACCTGGTCGTCGACGGCGTCTCCTGGCGCATCCTCATGTCGGACCTCGCCGAGGCCTGGCAGCAGGTCCGCACCGGCACCGCGCCCGACCTGCCCGCGGTCGGCACCTCCGCCCGCCGCTGGGCCGCCGCCCTGGCCGACGAGGCGCTCACCGAGGAGCGGGAGGCGGAACTGCCCTACTGGCGCGACGTCCTCGAATCACCCAACCCCCCGCTGGGCAGCAGGGCGTTCGACCCGGCGGTCGATGTGTGGTCCACCGTCGAGACCGTACGGGTGCAGCTGCCCGCCGACGTCACCGACGCCGTACTGACCACCCTGCCCGCCGCGTTCAGGGGCACCGGCACCGACGTGCTGCTCGCCGCGCTCGCCCTGGCCGTGGACAAGTGGCGCGCCGCCGACGGCTCCACCCTGGTCCGCCTCGAAGGACACGGCCGCGAGGAGGACGCCGTCCCCGGCGCCGACCTCTCCCGCACGCTCGGCTGGTTCACCACCATGTACCCGGCCCGCGTCGACGTGAGCGCGGTCGACCTGGACGGCGTGCTGGCCGGCGGCCCCGCCGCCGCCAAGGCCGTCAAACTGGTCAAGGAGCAGCTGCGCGAGATCCCCGGCAAGGGCCTGGGCTACGGGCTGCTGCGCCACCTCAACCCCGAGACCGCCCAGCAGCTCGCCGGCCTTCCGGTACCGCAGATCGGGTTCAACTACCTCGGCCGGATCTCCGAGGCGGACGTGCCCGGGCATCTGCGCGACCACGGCTGGGGACCGGCGTCCTGGTCCGCCGAGCTGATCGCCGAGCCCGGCCCGGACCTGCCCGCGCTGTCCGCCCTGGAGGTCAACTCCGTCGCCACCGACACCGCCGAGGGCCCCTGCCTGCAAGCCGCGTTCATGTTCCCCACCGGGGTCCTCTCCCGCGAGCGGACCACGGAACTGGCCGAGCTGTGGGTGAAGGTGCTGCACGGCATGGCCGCCTACGCCGCCACCGGCGACGCCGGCGGACTCACCCCCTGCGACGCCCCGCTGGTCACCGTCGGCCAGAGCGACATCGAGACCTGGGAGCAGCGCTACGGCCCGCTGGTGGAGGTGTGGCCGCAGGCCCCGGGACAGTCCGGCATCCAGTTCCAGGCGGCGCTGGCCGAGGACACCTTCGACGTCTACCACATGCAGTTCGTGCTGCACCTGTCCGGACACGTCGACCCCGACCGCATGCGGGCCGCAGGACAGGCCCTGCTGGAGCGCTACCCCAACCTGCGCTCCGCGTTCCTGACCACCGCCGACGGCGAACCCGTCCAGGTCGTCGCCCAGCACGTCACCCTGCCCTGGCGGCACCTGGACCTGACCGGCCGCGGCGAGGCCGAGCAGAACACGGCCCTGGACGAAGCCCTCGCCGCCGACCGCGCCGAGCGACTCGACCCCACCCGGCCGCCGCTGCTGCGGCTGGCCCTGCTCACCTGCGGCCCCCAGCACGCCAAGCTCGTCCTCACCGCCCACCACACCCTCTTCGACGGCTGGTCCTCACCCCTGGTGATCACCGACCTGGTGCGGCTGTACGCCAAGACCGCCGACCTCGCCCCGGTCCGCTCCTACGGCGACTACCTGGCCTGGCTCACCCGCCAGGACAAGGACGCCTCCGCCGCCCGCTGGAAGGCCGAACTCGACGGATTCGACGAGCCGACCCTCGTCGCCGCGGGCCTCACCTCCCGGGGAGAGGCATCCTCGCTGGGACGGGTCGAGGTACCGCTGTCCATCGACAAGGGCCGCGAACTGGCCCGGCGCGCCGCACAGCTCGGCGTCACCCTCAACACCCTGCTCCAGGGCGCGTGGGCGGTGTTGGTCTCCAAACTGACCGGGCAGCACGACGTGGTCTTCGGCGCCGCGGTCAACGGCCGCCCCGCCGACCTGACCGGCAGCGACGAGATGGTCGGCCTGTTCATCAACTCCCTGCCGACCAGGGCCCGCTGCCGGCCCGGAACCAGCCTGGCCGAGGTCGTCACCGACCTCCAGAACCGGCAGATCACCCTCCTCGACCACCACTACTACGGCCTGGCCGACATCCAGCGCGGCACCGGCCTGCCCTCCCTGTTCGACACGATCGTCGTGTTCGAGAACTACCCCGTCGACCGCGAGGGCATCGTCGACGCGAACACCTCCGCCGGCTTCACGATCGACGCCATCCGCCCCTTCGCCGGCTCGCACTACCCCCTCACCCTCAACGCCTCCGACCCCTACCTGCGCCTGTCCCTGGACTACCAGAAGAACCTCTACGACCACGAGGCCGCCGAGACGATCGCCGCCCGGCTGGTCCGCGTCCTGGAGCAGGTCCTCCAGGACCCGACGGTCCCGGTCGCCGCCGTGGACGTACTGGGCCAGGAGGAACACGACCACCTGGTACGGCGGATCAACGACACCGCCCACCCGCTCGCCCCCGACACCCTCCCGGACGCCTTCGAGGCACAGGCCGCCCGGACCCCCGACCGCATCGCGGTGATCGGCGAGCACGAACGGCTCACCTACGCCGAGTTCAACGCCCGCGCCAACCGGCTCGCCCACTGGCTCATCGACCAGGGCGCCGGCCCCGAGCAGCTCGTCGCCGTGAGGATCCCCCGCTCGGTGGACCTGATGGTGGCGATCTACGCCGTGGTCAAGGCCGGCGCCGCCTACGTGCCCATCGACACCGAACTGCCCCAGGACCGGCTGCGCCACGTCCTGGACAGCGCCCGCCCGCTGCTGGTCCTCGACCAGGACCTCCCGGACGTCTCCGGCCGCCCCGCCACCGACCCCCAGCGCACCCTGTCACCGGACAACGCCGCCTACGCCATCTTCACCTCCGGCTCCACCGGCGGCCCCAAGGGCGTCCCGGTCGCCCACCGGGCCATCATGAACCGGCTCCGGTGGGGACTCGCCCACTTCGACGTCACCCCCGAGGACCGGGTGCTGCTGAGCACGACGGCCGGCTTCGACGTGTCGGTACCCGAACTGTTCGCCCCCCTCCAGGCCGGTGCCGCCGTCGTCATCGCCCGCCCCGACGGCCGCCGCGACCCCGCCTACCTGGCCGAACTGATCCGCCGCGAACACGTCACCGGCGCCGACTTCGTGCCCTCCCTGCTGGAGGCGTTCGTCGCCGAACCCTCCGCCAAGGACTGCACGAGCCTGCGCTGGATCGAGGTCGCCGGCGAGGCGTTCCCGCCCGAGCTCGCCCAGCGGTTCACCGAACTGCTCCCGAACTGCACCGCCAACAACCTCTACGGACCCACCGAGGCCGCCGTCGAGGTCACCGCCCACCAGTACGTGCCCGGCAGCGGCCGCCTCCCGATCGGCACCCCGGTGTGGAACACCCAGGTCTACGTCCTGGACGCGGCCTTGCGCCCGGTGCCCGCCGGAGTCGCCGGCGACCTCTACCTCGCCGGCGACCAGCTCGCCCGCGGCTACCTCGGGCAGAGCGCCCTGACCGCCGGCCGCTTCGTGGCCTGCCCCTTCGGCGCACCGGGCAGCCGCATGTACCGCACCGGCGACCTCGTGCGCTGGAGCCCGGACGGCCAGGTCGAGTACATCGGCCGCTCCGACTTCCAGGTCAAGCTCCGCGGCTTCCGCATCGAGCTCGGCGAGATCGAACAGGCCCTCGCCGCCCACCCCGACGTCGACGGCGCGGTCGCCCTCGTACGCGAGGACACTCCCGGCGACCAGCGGCTCGTCGCCTACCTCGTGCCCGTGGCCGGCACCGACCCGGCCGCCCTCGACCCGGCGGCCCTGACCGCCCTGGCCCGCGAACGGCTGCCGGAGTACATGGTCCCCACCGCACTCGTGCCGCTCACCGGCCTGCCCCTGACCCCCAGCGGAAAACTCGACCGGGGCGCCCTGCCCGCACCGGACCGCGCCGAGACCGCCACCGGGCGAGGCCCGCGCAACCACAACGAGGAAGTCCTGTGCCGGCTGTTCGCCGAACTCCTCGGCGCGGACGAGGTCGGCATCGACGTCGACTTCTTCGACAACGGCGGCCACTCGCTGCTGGCCACCCGGCTCGTCGGCCGCATCCGCAACGAGCTCGGCGTCGAGGTGAAGGTCACCACCGTCTTCCGCAGCCCGACCGTCGCCGAACTCGCGGCCCGGATCGAGAAGTCGGCCAAGTCCAACCGCCTCCAGCTGCGACAGATGAACGTTGAGGAGTAGCACGATGATCCCGTTGTCCTTCGCCCAGCGCCGGCTGTGGTTCCTCCACCGCCTGGAAGGGCCGTCCGCGACGTACAACATCCCGTTCGTACTGCGCCTGGACGGGCCGCTGGACACCGACGCCCTGGCCGCGGCGGTGACCGACGTCGCCACCCGGCACGAGAGCCTGCGCACCCTGCTCGTCGAGAACCAGGACGGCACACCGGAGCAGCGCATCCTGGCGCCCGGCGAGGCGGACCTCGCCTTCCGGGTGGTCGACGTGGCCGCCGACGCGGTGGACGAGGCGATGCGCCGCTTCGTGGGCGAGGGCTTCGAGCTGGATTCGGACCTGCCGCTGCGCACCCGCGTCTTCCGCCTGGCCGCGCACGAGCACGTGCTGGTGTTCGTCTTCCACCACGTCGCCGCGGACGGCGCCTCGATGGCCCCGTTCCTGCGCGACCTGCTCGACGCCTACGCCGCCCGCGGCCGCGGCGAGGCCCCCGACTGGCAGCCGCTCGCCGTGCAGTACAAGGACTACACCCTGTGGCAGCGGCGGATGCTCGGCGAGGAGGACGACCCCGACAGCGTCGCCTTCGAACAACTCGACTACTGGCGGGGCGAGTTGGCCGGAGTACCGCAGCCGGTGCAGCTGCCCCTGGACCGCCCGCGGCCCACCGCGGCGACCCACGCCGGCGGCCACGTCGACCTCGAACTCGACCCCGACGTGGTCACCGGCATCGGCCGGCTGGCCGCCGAACACGGAGCCACCGCCCCGATGGTCGCCCAGGCCGCCCTCGCGGTCCTGCTGCACCACCTCGGCGCCGGCGACGACCTCACCATCGGCAGCCCCATCGAAGGACGCCCCGACGAACAGCTCGAAGACCTGATCGGCTTCTTCGCCAACACCTGGGTGCTGCGCGTCGACCTCTCCCGCAACCCCACCTTCGGCGACCTGCTGGACCAGGTCCGCGACCGGGCGCTGGGCGCCTACGACAACCAGGACGTCCCCTTCGAGCACCTGGTCGAACTCCTCAACCCCGACCGCACCACCGCCTACCAGCCCCTGTTCCAGGTCATGCTGGCCTGGCAGTTCGCCTGGTCCCCGCTGGAAGTACCCGGCCTCAAGGCCACCCCCGTCCCGCTGGGCACCGACACCGCCAAGTTCGACCTGTTCTTCAACATCGTCCCCGACCCCTCCGGCCGCGCCTACGGACGCCTGGAGTACGCCACCGAACTGTTCGACCACGCCACCGCCCAGAGCCTCGTCGAGCGCTACGTCCGCGTGCTGCGCCAGGTCGTCACCGCCCCCGGCACCCGCCTGAACCGCGTGGACCTGCTCACGACGGCCGAACAGGACCGGCTGACCGCGCTCAACGACACCACCACCCCCCTGCCGGACACGACCGTCGCCGAACTGGTCACCGCCCAGGCCGCCCGCACACCCCGGGCCACCGCGGTGGTCTGCGGACCCGAACAGCTCTCGTACCGCGAACTGGACGCCCGCGCCGCCCGGTTGGCCGCCCGGCTGCGCGAGCACGGAGTGGGGCCCGACGTCCTGGTCGCCGTCGCCCTGCCCCGCTCCACGGACCTGGCCGTCGCCCTGCTCGCCGTCCTCAAGGCCGGCGGTGCCTACCTCCCCGTCGACCCCGCCTACCCGGCCGCGCGCATCGACCTGCTGCTCACCACCGCCGCACCGGCCCTGACGCTCACCGACCACGCGACCGCCTCCACCCTCACCCTGCGCGCACAGCAGGTCCTCCACCTCGACGACCTGAACCCCGACACACCCGACACACCCGCCGCCCCCGGCGTGCGGGCGCCGGACGCCGGCACGCGCCCGGACCATCTCGCCTACGTGATGTTCACGTCCGGCTCGACCGGCACACCCAAGGGCGTCGCCGTCACCCACGCCGGTGTCGTCAACGGCGTACGGGACCTGGCCCGGCGCACCGGCGTCGGGCCGGGCTCGCGGATGCTGGCGGCGACCTCGGTGAACTTCGACGTCTCCGTGTTCGAGATCTTCACCGCGCTGACCTGCGGCGCGAGCGTCGAGATCGTCCGTGACGTCCTCGAACTCGCCGAACGCGACGCCTGGTCGGGCACCACGATCAGCGCCGTGCCGACGGTCTTCGCCGCACTCCTCGACCAGGTCGCCACCGGCACCGGCGACGGCCTGCGGCTCGACGTCGACACCGTCGTCTTCGCCGGCGAGGCGCTCTCCGCGGACATGGTCCGCACCGTGCGCCGGACACTGCTGGGCACCCGCGTCGTCAACGCCTACGGCCAGACCGAGAGCTTCTACGCCTCCACCTTCACCGTCCCCGAGGAGTGGAGCGAGGGCGGCGCGATCCCGGTCGGCACCCCGCTGGCCAACATGCGCGCCCACGTCCTCGGTCCCTCGCTCGCCCCGGCCCCGCAGGGCGTGACCGGCGAACTGTACGTCGCCGGCCACCTCGCCCGCGGCTACCACCAGGCCCCGGCCGCCACCGCCGAACGCTTCGTGGCCTGCCCCTTCGGACCGGCCGGCACCCGCATGTACCGCACCGGCGACCTCGCCCGGTGGGACGCGGACGGCCGCCTCAGGTACGCCGGACGCGCCGACGACCAGGTCAAGGTGAACGGCATCCGCGTCGAGCCGACCGAGATCGAGACCGTCCTGTCCCAGCACCCCGCTGTCACCCAGGCCGTCGTCACGGTGTGCGCGGACCACACCGGCACCCGGCGGCTCGTCGGCTACGTGGTCCAGGCCGGTGCCGCGGGCGCCGACGCGGACATCAACGCGAGCGTGTCGGTGGCCGACCTGCGCCGCTTCGCCGCCAGGCGGCTGCCCGACTACATGGTGCCCGCCCAGCTGGTGGTCCTGGACCGCCTCCCGGTGGGCGCGAACGGGAAACTCGACCGGGGCGCCCTGCCCGCACCGCAGTTCACCGGCGCCCAGTACCGGGCGCCGCGCACCGAGACCGAACGCGTGCTGGCCGAGGTGTACGCCGACGTCCTGGGCGCCGGACAGATCGGCGTCGACGACGACTTCTTCACCGGCGGCGGCGACAGCATCCGCTCCATCCAGGTCGTGGCCCGCGCCAAGACCCGCGGCGTCCTGGTCACCACCCGGGAGATCTTCGAGCACCGCACCGTCGCCCGGCTCGCCGAGCTGGTCGAGGGCCGGGCCGGCCAGGAGCGCGTGACGCTGGCCGAACTGCCGGGCGCCGGAGTGGGCTGGGCCCCGCTGCCGCCCACCGCGGCCCACGTCCTCGCCCTGGGCGGACCCGTCGGCCGGTTCTGCATGTCCGCGCTGCTGACCCTGCCCGAGGACATCGACCGTACCGGCCTGACCGCCACCCTCCAGGCCGTCCTGGACCGGCACGACGTACTGCGCTCCCACCTGGACCGGGCCGAGAAGGGCCTGCGCATGCGGGAGCCCGGCAGCGTCGAGGCCGCCGCGCTGCTGCGCGAGGTCCCCTACGACGCCGCGACCGTGCGGGCCGAGCTGGACGCGGCCGCCGGCCGCCTGGACCCGGACGCGGGCGTGATGGCCCAGTTCGTCCGGCTCACCAGCGGCGACCGGGCCGACCGGCTGCTGATCGTGCTGCACCACCTGGTCGTCGACGGCGTGTCCTGGCGGATCCTGCTGCCCGACCTGGCCGCCGCCTGGCAGCGGGTCAAGAGCGGCCTCGAACCCGCTCCGGCCCCCGCGGGCACCTCGCTGCGCCGCTGGACGCACGCGCTCGCCGAACAGGCCGCCACCGCCGAACGCATCGCCGAACTGCCGTTCTGGCAGAAGACGCTGGCCGGTGACGAACCGGTCCTGGGCGCCCGCCCGCTGGACCCCGCACGCGATGTCACCTCCACCGTGGACACCGTCCGCGTCCAGCTGCCCGCCGACGTCACCGCCACCCTCCTGGACACCGTGCCCGCCCTCTTCCACGGCGGCCCCGACGACGGCCTCCTGGCCGCCCTGGCCCTGGCCCTGGCCCGCTGGCGCCGCACCCGGGGCGTGCCCGACGCCCCCGCCCTGGTCCGGCTGGAGGGCCACGGCCGCGAGGACCACCTCGTGCCCGGCGCCGACCTGTCCGCCACCATCGGCTGGTTCACCGCCATGTACCCGGTCGGCCTGGACGTCACCGGCATCGACCTGGCCGACGCGTTCGCCGGCGGCCCCGCCGCAGGACGGGCCGTCAAGGCCGTCAAGGAACAGCTGCGGGCCGTCCCCGACCACGGCCTGGGCTACGGACTGCTGCGCCACCTCAACGCGAGGACCGCACCGGCGCTGGCCCGCCTGCGCCGCCCGCAGATCGGCTTCAACTACCTCGGCAAGGCCTCCGGCGCCGACATCCCCGAACACCTGCGGGGCCTGGGCTGGACCCCCGACACCACCCACCGCGACCTGATCGCCGCCCCCGACGCGGACATGCCCGTCCTGTCCGCGCTGGAGATCAACGCCGTGGCCACCGACACCGGCGACGGCGACGAACTGACCGCCTACTTCGGCTTCCCCACCGGCGTCCTGACCCGCGAGGACGTCACCGAACTCGCCGGACTGTGGACGAAGGCCCTGACCGCGCTGGCCCGCCACGCCACCACCCCCGAAGCCGGCGGCCTCACCCCCGGCGACGCACCCCTGGTCACCGTCGCCCAGAGCGAGATCGACGCCTGGGAGACCCGCTTCGGCAAGCTGGCCCGGATCTGGCCCGCGACCCCCGCCCAGTCCGGGATCCTCTTCCAGGCCCGGCTCGCCGGGGCGTCCTTCGACCCGTACCACATCCAGCTGGTCTTCCACCTGTCCGGCCGGGTCGACCCCGAACGCATGCACCGCGCGGGACAGGCACTCCTGGACCGCCACCCCGTCCTGCGCGCCGCGTTCGTCGACCGCGCCGACGGCGACCTCGTCCAGGTGGTCCCGCAGTCGGTGACCCTGCCCTGGCAGCACCTCGACCTGAGCGCCCTCGACGAGGACGAACGCACCCGCAGGTTCGAGGAGTTCCTCACCCGCGACCAGAAGGACTACTTCGACGCCGAACGGCCCCCGCTGATACGTCTGGCCCTGGCCGTCCTGGACCCCGACCGCCCCGAACTCGTCCTGACCGCCCACCACGCCCTCTACGACGGCTGGTCCACCCCGCTGCTGATGCAGGACCTGCTGCTGCTGTACGCCTCCGACGGCGACCCCTCCGCACTGCCCGCACCCCGCGACTACGGCGACTTCCTGTCCTGGCTCACCCGCCAGGACCCGAAGGAGGCGGCACGGGCCTGGGCCGCCGAACTCGACGGGATCGACGAGCCCGCCCTGCTCGCCCCCGACTCCGCGGACACCGACGACGGCGTCCGCGACCAGGTCGAGGTCGCCCTGCCGACCGAGGAGGCCCACGAACTGGTACGCCGCGCCTCCGAACTGGGCATCACCGTCAACACCCTGGTGCAGGGCGCCTGGGCGCTGCTGCTCGGCCAGCTCACCGGCCGCCAGGACGTGGTGTTCGGCGCGACCGTCTCCGGCCGCCCGCCCGCGGTGACGGACGTGGAGTCGATGGTCGGCATGTTCATCAACACCCTTCCCGTACGGGTGTCCCACACGCCCGGCGACACCGTCGGCGAGGTCCTGGACCGGCTCCAGCGCCGCCAGGCCGCCCTGGCCGAGCACCACCACCACGGGCTCGCCGAGATCCAGCGGGCCGCCGGGGTGCGGTCCCTGTTCGACACCCTGGTCGTCTTCGAGTCCTACCCGGTCGACCGGGAGGGCCTGGAGGACGCCAGCGACGCCGCCGACGGCATCACCTTCACCGGCCTGCGCCCCTTCGCCGGCAACCACTACGCGCTGTGCCTGACCGCCGCCGCCGACCCGCACCTCCAGCTCGTCATCCAGTACGCGCCCGGTGTCTTCGACCGCGACACGGTCCACACCTACGCGGACCGCCTGCTGCTCCTCCTGCGCCGGCTGGCCGCCGACCCCGGCGTGAAGATCGCACAGATCGACGCGCTCCGGGAGGGCGAACGCGAGCGGATGCTGGCCCCCTTCGACGAGGACGCCGCCCGGGCCCGCCGCGTCACGCTCACCGAACTGGTCGAGGCACAGACGGCCCGGCTCCCGGACAGGACCGCCGTGGTCGCCGCCGGCGCGTCACTGACGTACGCCGAACTCGACGCCCGCGCCGAGGCGCTGGCCACCGAGCTGGCCCGGCACGGCGTGGGCCCCGAGACCGTGGTCGGCGTGGTCCTGCCGCGCACCGTGAACACGGTCGTGGCCCTGCTGGGCGTCCTCAAGGCGGGCGGCGCCTATCTGCCCGTCGACCCGGCCTACGCCGCGGCCCGCCTCCCGCACGTCCTGCCCACCGCCCGGCCCCACCTGGTCCTGACCGACACCGCCACCCGCCCCCTCGTCCCCGCCACCGACATCCCCGTCCTGCTCCTCGACCACATCGACCTCACGGCGGCGCCCGCGGACACCTCCGCCGCCGCGCCCCGCCCCAAGGCAGGACCCGACAGCCTCGCCTACGTCATCTACACCTCCGGCTCCACCGGCGTGCCCAAGGGCGTGGGCGTCACCCAGTCCACCGTCGTGAACGCCGTGGACACGATGGTCGCCCAGGCCGGCGCCGAGGACGGACGGCGCGTCCTGGTCGCCGCCTCCTTCGGCTTCGACGTCGCCACCTTCGAGACGTTCGCCGCCCTCACCCGGGGCGGCACCGCCGAGATCGTCCGCGACGTGCTGGAACTGGCCGAACGCGACCACTGGGACGTCGACGTCGTCTGCTCGGTGCCCTCCGCCTTCGCCGAACTCGTCGACCAGCTCGCCGGCCGCATCGACCCCACCGCACTGAACATCTCCGGTGAGGTGCTCACCCCGGTCCTCGCCGAGCGGGTCCGCACCCGCTGGCCCAAGGCCCGCGTCATCAACAGCTACGGCCCCAGCGAGACGTTCTACGCCACCGGTTTCCTCCTGGACGCCGACGAGGCGTACCCCACCGGCGTGCCCATCGGCCGCCCCTTCCCCGGCGTGCGGGCCTACATCCTGGGCCCGGGTCTCGGCCTGCTGCCCGCGGGCACCCCGGGCGAGCTGTACCTGGCCGGCGCCGGACGCGGCTACCACCGCCAGCCGGCCCTGACCGCCGACCGGTTCGTCCCCGACCCCTACGGGCCCGCCGGCTCACGCATGTACCGCACCGGCGACCTGGCCCGCTTCACCGCCGACGGACAGCTCCAGCACCTGGGCCGCATCGACACCCAGGTCAAGATCCGCGGCTACCGGGTGGAACCCGCCGAGGTCGAGGCCGCCCTGACCACCCACCCGGACATCGCCCAGGTCGCCGTCGTCACCCAGCAGCCCGGTGACACCACCCCCTACCTGGCCGCCTACCTGGTCCCCGCCGAGGGCGCGAGCGTGCCCGGCGCGGCCGAGATCCAGGAGCACCTGGCCGACCGGCTGCCCGAGTACATGGTGCCCGCCGCCTATGTGCCGCTGGAGCGGCTGCCGCTGTCACCCAACGGCAAACTCGACCTCAAGGCGCTGCCCGCACCCGACCTCACCTCCGCCACCCCCTACAGGGCACCCGCCACCCCCCGCGAACAGGCGCTGGCCCGCCTGTTCGCCGAGGTCCTCGGCCTGGAGAAGGTCGGGGCCGACGACGGCTTCTTCGAACTCGGCGGGCACTCCCTGCTCGCCACCCGGCTGATCACCCGCGCCCGCGCCGAGATCGGGATGGAGATACCCATCCGCAAGATCTTCGACCTGCCGACGGTCGCGGCGCTCGCCGCCTGGTCGGAGGAATCGGCTGTACCCCTTCGCCCCGCTCTCCGCAGGATGATCCCAGAGGAGCAGACCCCGTGATTCCGCTTTCCTTCGCACAGCGCCGCATGTGGCTCACGCACCAGCTGGAGGGCGGGGCCGAGACCTACAACATCTCCCCGGCCTTCCGGCTCAGGGGACCGCTGGACGAGGCCGCCCTCGTCGCCGCGATCCAGGACGTCGTCGCCCGGCACGAGACACTGCGCACCACCTACGTGCTCGACGACAACGACGAACCCCACCAGCGGATCCTGCCCGCCGCCCAGGCACCGGTGCAGGTGCCGGTGGTGGACGTGGCACCCGGCCGCCTCGACGAAGAGGTCGACGCGTTCATCGCGCACCGCTTCGACCTCATGGCCGACATCCCCTTCCGGGTCCGCCTGTTCCGCTGCTCGCCCGAGGAACACGTCCTGGTCCTGCTCATCCACCACATCGCCTCCGACGGCGTCTCCGGCGGCCCCCTGGCCCGCGACCTGACCACCGCCTACACCGCCCGCCTCGCCGGCCGAGCACCCCTCTACGAACCGCTGGCCGTCACCTACAAGGACTACGCGCTGTGGCAGCGCGAACTCCTCGGCGACGTCACCGACCCCGGCTCGCTGGCCGCCGCCCAGGCCACCCACTGGCGCAAGGAACTGACCGGCGTACCGCAGCCGCTGAGCCTGCCGCTGGACCGCCCGCGGCCCGCGGCCCGCGACTCCAAGGGCGACTCCCTGCCGCTGCGGGTCGAGCCGCAGGTCGCCGCCCGCCTCCAGCGGCTCGCCGACGAGCGCGGCATGACCATGTCGATGGTCGTGCAGGCCGCGCTCGGCGTCCTGCTGGGCAAACTCAGCGGCGGCGAGGACGTCACCATCGGCAACCCGATCGCCGGACGCACCGACGAGGGCCTGGCCGACCTGGTCGGCCTGTTCGTCAACACCCAGGTCCTGCGCGTCGACCTCACCGGCAACCCCTCCTTCACCGACCTGCTCCCGCAGGTCCGCGACAAGGCCCTGGCCGCCTACGAGCACCAGGACGTGCCCTTCGAGACCCTGGTCGAACTGATCAACCCCGAACGCTCCACCGCCTACCAGCCCCTGTTCCAGGTCATGTTCGCCTGGCAGAGCTTCGAGAAGGCCGACTTCGAACTGCCCGGCCTCACCGTCGAGTTCGAGCAGTACCTCACCAACACCTCGCTGGCCGACCTGTTCTTCAGCCTCGCCTACGACACCACCGGCGCGCTGCGCGGCGACCTCATGTACGCCACCCAGCTCTTCGACCGCGACACCGCCGAAGCCCTCGCCGAGCGGTTCGTACGCGTCCTGGAACAGGTCGCCGCCGCACCGAAGGCCCCGATCGGCTCGATCGAGGTACTGGGCGAGGACGAACGCGACCGCCTGGTGCGCCGGGTCAACGACACCGCCCGCCCGGTCGCCGCCACCACCCTCCCCGACGCGTTCGAGGCCCAGGCGGCCCGGACCCCCGACCGCATCGCGGTGATCGGCGAGCACGAGACCCTGACCTACGCCGAGTTCAACGCCCGCGCCAACCGGCTCGCCCACTGGCTCATCGAACAGGGCGCCGGCCCCGAGCAGTTGGTCGCGGTGAAGATCCCCCGCTCGGTGGACCTGCTCACCGCCGTCTACGGCGTGGTCAAGGCCGGCGCCGCCTACGTACCGCTGGACACCGAACTGCCCGCCGAACGCGTACGCCACATCCTCGCGAGCGCCGACCCGCTGCTGCTCCTCGAAGACACCCTGCCGGACGTCTCCGCCCATCCGGCGACCAACCCCGAGCGGACCCTGTCGCCGGACAACGCCGCCTACGTCATCTTCACCTCCGGCTCCACCGGCGGCCCCAAGGGCGTCCCGGTCGCCCACCGTTCGATCACCAACCGGATCGAGTGGGGACTGGAACACTTCGCCGTCACGCCCGATGACCGGATGCTGATGAGCACCTCGGCCAGCTTCGACGCCTCCGTCCCGGAGATGTTCTCCAACCTCCAGACCGGCGCCAGCGTGGTCGTGGCCAGTGCGGAGGGCCGGCGCGACGCCGGCTATCTCGCGGAGCTGATCCAGCGCGAGCAGGTGACCGCCGCGTTCTTCGTGCCCTCCCTGCTCTCCGCGTTCGTCACCGAACCCGCCGCCGCGGACTGCTCCAGCCTGCGCTGGATCGAGGTCGCCGCCGAAGCCTTCCCCGCCGCCCTCGCCAACCGCTTCACCGAACTGCTCCCCACCTGCTCGGCCAACAACCTCTACGGGCCCACCGAGGCGACCGTCGAGGTCACCGGCTGGCAGCACGTCCCCGGCGCCGACCGCGTCCCCATCGGCACCCCCATCTGGAACAACCAGGTCTACATCCTCGACGCGGCCCTGCGCCCCGTCGCCCCCGGCGTCGCCGGCGAGCTCTACCTCGCCGGGACCTGCCTGGCCCGCGGCTACCTCGGCCAGAGCGGTCTGACCTCCGAACGGTTCGTGGCCTGCCCGTTCGGACCGGCCGGGGCCCGCATGTACCGCACCGGGGACCTGGTGAAGTGGAACAAGGACGGCCAGGTCGAATACCTGGGCCGCACCGACTCCCAGGTCAAGGTCCGCGGATTCCGCATCGAACTCGGCGAGATCGACCACGTCCTGTCCGGACACCCCTCGGTCGCGCAGGCCGCCGTCGTGGTCCGCGAGGACCACAAGGGCGACCAGCGCCTGGTCGCCTACATCGAACCCGACCCCGACGCCGCCGTCGCCGACACCGGCGCCCAGGTCGAGGAATGGCGCCGTATCCACGACGACGCCCACGCGGACGCCGCCGACGACACCTGGGGCGAGGACTTCCAGCCCTGGAAGAACGTCCACGGCGGCGAACCCGTCCCGCACGAGGAACTGCGCCAGTGGCAGGACGCCGCGGCCGCCCACGTCCTGCGCCACGCCCCGCGCCGGATCCTGGAGATCGGCGTGGGCTCCGGCCTGCTCCTGGCCCGGATCGCCGGCCGGGTCGACACCTACTGGGGCACCGACCTGTCCGCCACCGCGATCGACCGCCTGCGCACCCAGGCCCGGGCGGCGGGCCACGGCGACCGGGTCCGCCTCGCCGTCCAGGCCGCCGACGACCTCACCGGCCTGCCCCGGGAAGGCTTCGACACCGTCGTCCTCGACTCCACCGTCCAGTACTTCCCGAGCGCCGACTACCTCGACCAGGTCCTCACCCAGGCCTGGGACCTCCTCGAACCCGGCGGCCGGATCATCGTCGGCGACGTCCGCAACGCCGCCACCCAGCGCATCCTGGCGACCGCCGAACAGCGCGCACGCCAGCCCTACGCCTCGCACGAGGAGATCAGGGCGGCCGTGGAGCAGGCACTGCTCGCCGAGCGGGAACTGCTCATCGCCCCCGAGTGGTTCGCCGAGTGGGCCCAGCGCCACGGCGCCGGCGCCGACATCCGCCTCAAGGCAGGCCACGCGCACAACGCGCTGACCCGCCACCGCTACGAGGCCGTCCTGCACAAGGAGCCCGCAGGCGCCCTCGACCTGGGCACCGTGCCCGCGCTGCCCTGGGGCGGCGACATCTGTGCCCTGGACCGGCTCACCGGACCCCTGGAGCGGGCGGGCGGCCCGCTGCGGGTGACCGGGATCCCCAACGCCCGCCTGGTGGAGGAGGCCGCCGCGGCCGTCTTCGCCGGCGTCGTCACCGAGGACGCCCCCACCGGCAGGCCCCTTGACCCCCAGGACGTCACCGCCTGGGCACACCGCCAGGGCCTGGACGCCGTCCTGACCTGGTCGGGAGAGAGCGCCCACGGCTTCGACGCGGTGCTGCTGCCCCCGCACAGCACCGTCACCGGAGCGTTCGTCCCCGGCAAGGTCGCCGGACGCGTCCGCGCCACCGCGCCCGCCCTGGCCACCGCGATCGGCCCGCTGCTGGCCGAGCTGCCCGCCTACCTCGGCGCACGGCTGCCGGACTACATGGTCCCGGCCGCGATGGTCCCGCTGTCACGGCTTCCGCTGAATCCGGCCGGCAAGATCGACCGCGCCGCGCTGCCCGCCGAGCACACCACCACCGTCAGCAAGGGCGAGCCCCGCAACTCCCACGAGGAGCAGCTGTGCTCCTTCTTCGCCGAACTCCTCAAGCTGGAGCGGGTCGGCATCGACGACGACTTCTTCGCCCTGGGCGGCCACTCCCTGCTCGCCACCCGCCTCAGCGCCCGCATCCGCAAGCACTTCGGCGTCGACATGCCGCTGCGCACGATCATCCAGTACCCGACCGTGGCCGAACTCGCCGCACTGCTGCTCATCGGCGGCATCCCCGGCAACCACGACGACTCCTTCGACGTCGTGCTGCCGCTCAACCGCGACCCCGGCACCGGCAAGGAACCGGTGTGGTTCTTCCACGGCGGCGGCGGCCTGGGCTGGGCGTTCTTCACCTTCGCGCCGCACGTGCCCGACCGGCCGGCCTACTCCTTGCAGTCGCGCGGCTCCAACGGCAAGGAGCCGATGGCCCATTCGGTGGAGGAGATGGTCGAGGACTACCTGGAGCAGATCCTCGCCGTCCAGCCCGAAGGCCCCTACTACCTGATCGGCTGGTCCTTCGGCGGCCCCATCGCGCACGCCGTCGCCGAGGCGATGGACCGGCGCGGCCTGGAGGTCGGCCTCATCGCCGTCCTGGACTCCCAGCCCGCCAACTCCGCCACCAACAACGGCTTCCGCGAGGTCGCCGGCCGCACCAAGGAGCTCTACCGCGCCGACGTCGAGGAAGTCTTCGGCAAGTTCATGAACACCGGCAACATGGACGCCTTCCTCGACACCATGTCGCAGGTCGGCGCCAACAACCTCCAGAAGATGGGCGTCTTCGAGTCACCCGTCTACCGCGGCGACGTGCTCTATTTCAACGCCCGGCTGGACAAGGTCGACGGACTCACCTCCTACGGCCCCGACTGGCGCCCGCACGTCCTCGGCACCATCGAGGAGTACGACATCGACGCCACCCACCACGACCTGCACATGCCCAAGCCCGCCGGCCAGATCATGCGGGTCATCGCCCGGAAGCTGGCCCAGCGGTGAGCGGCCCGGAGCGGCATGCGAGCGAGCGAAAGGAGCAGGCCCACATGACGCCGGCGAAGACGGGGGAGCGGACCACACTGCTGTGCGTACCGTTCGCCGGAGCGGGCCCCTCCTTCTTCCACCCCTGGCAGGACCTGGCCGCCGGCCGGTGGCGGGTGACCTCGGTCGAACTGCCCGGCAGGGAACGGCGGATCCTCGACGAGCCCTACCGCAACGTCGTCGAGGCCGCCAAGAGCGAGATCGACACCGTCGCCGCCGGCCTCGGCGGGGCGAGCCGGGTCGTGCTGTTCGGGCACAGCCTGGGCGCGGTCCTCGCCTACGAACTGGTGCACCTGCTGACCGCCCGGGGCGTGCCCGTCCAACGCCTGGTCGTCAGCGGCTCGCCGGGCCCCTGGACCCAGCGCGAACGCCGCGCCGCAGGCCTTGAGGGCGACGAATTCCTCGCCCGCGTCGAGGAGTTCGCCGGATTCCGGCACGAGGCACTGGACCACCCCGAGATGCGGGAACTGATCCTGCCCACCCTCCAGGCCGACTGCGAGATGCACGAGGCCTACGTCCCCAGCACCGACGAGCCGGTGTCCGTGCCCATCACCTCGCTGCGCGGCGAGGCCGACGGCCTGGTCACCGCCGCCGAGGGCCGCCAGTGGCAGGACGCGACCACGGCCGCGTTCCGCTACACCGAGTTCCCCGGCGACCACATGTACCTGGTCGACCAGGGACGCGCCGTCCTGGACGTGATCGAGGCCGAGTGCGCCCGCGACCGCTGACGCGCTGACGGCCCCGGGGCCGCGCTGTGACGAGAAGGGCGTCCGCCCCCGCGGACGCCCTTCTCGCATCCCCCGCGCCCCCCGCTCCCGCCCCGGATTCCGCTTGTGGCAGAGCAATCCGTGCCGTCGAGGAGGACTCGAGGGCCGTGTCAGGGCCGTGACAGGACCTTGTCAGCACCCGGCCCGACAGTGGGGGGCATGAAGAGTTCCGCTATCGCAGTGACAGGGCTGCGCAAGGCATATGGCGACAAGGCCGTGCTCGACGGCATCGACTTCGAAGTCGCCGCGGGATCGGTCTTCTCCCTGCTCGGTCCCAACGGAGCGGGCAAGACGACCACCGTCAACGTCCTCACGACGCTGCTCACCGCCGACGCGGGCACGGTGCGCGTCGCCGGGCACGACGTGGCGACCGCGACCAAGGAGGTGCGCGCCGCCATCGGTGTGACCGGCCAGTTCGCCGCGGTGGACGATCTGCTGTCGGGCCGCGAGAACCTGCAACTGATGGCGGACCTCAAGCGCGTGCGCTCCGCCGACAAGGTGGTCGCCCGGCTGCTGGAGCGGTTCGACCTGGGGGAGTCGGCGGACAAGCTGGCGTCCACCTACTCCGGCGGCATGCGCCGCAAGCTGGACCTGGCGATGACCCTGGTCGGCAGCCCGGAGATCATCTTCCTCGACGAGCCGACGACGGGCCTCGACCCGCGCAGCCGGCGCACGCTGTGGGGGATCGTCCGCGAGCTGGTGGCCGAGGGCACCACCATCTTCCTCACCACCCAGTACCTGGAAGAGGCCGACCAGCTCGCCGACCGCATCGCCGTCCTCAACCAGGGCCGCCTGGTCGCCCAGGGCACGGCCGACGAACTCAAGCGCCAGATCCCCGGCACCCACGTACGGCTCCGGTTCACCGACACCCTCCAGCTCGACGCCGCCGCGCGGCTCTTCGCCGGCTCCACGCGCGACGAGGAGGAACTGACCCTGCGGGTGCCGAGCGACGGCCGGTCCCGGTCGCTGCGGGCCCTGCTGGACCGCCTCGACGAACACACCCTCGACGCACAGGAATTCTCCGTGCACACCCCCGACCTCGACGACGTCTTCCTCGCCCTGACCGAGCACACCGGCAAGGACACCGAGGCCGCCGAGGACACCAGCGAGAAGAAGGAGGCGATCGCGCGATGAGCACGGTCGCGACGGCGTTCGCCGACTCGAGCATCATGTTGCGCCGCAACGTGAAGCACACCCTGCGCAACCCCACCACGATGTTCAACGCGGTCCTTTTCCCGATCGTCATCATGCTGATGTTCGTCAAGGTGTTCGGCGGCGCCTTCAGCGTCGGCCAGCACTACATCGACTACGCGACGCCGGGTCTGCTCGTGATGGCCGTCAGCTACGGTCTGGGAGCCACCGCGACGGCCGTGAACGACGACATGACCAAGGGCATCATCAACCGGTTCAAGACCATGGACGTCTCCCGCGGGGCCATGCTCACCGGACACGTCGTCGTCACCACCGTGCGCTGCCTGGTGGCCTCCGCCGCCATCGTCGGCGTGGCCTTCGCGATGGGCTTCGACCCCAAGGCGAGCGCCCTGGACTGGCTCGGCGTGCTCGGCCTGTTCGTGCTCCTGTCGGTCGGCACCAGCTGGCTCACCGTCGCCATGGGCCTGGCCGCCAAGACCACCGAGTCGGCGGGACTCGCCACCGTGCCCCTGATCATGCTGCCGTTCCTCAGCAGCGCGTTCGTGCCCGCGGACACCATGGGCGCCGGCGTCAAGCAGTTCGCCCAGTACCAGCCCTTCACCCCGATCATCGAGACCCTGCGCGGCCTGCTGGCCGGCCACGTCTCCAGCGGCGACGCGATCGCGGCCCTCGCCTGGTGCGTCGGCTTCGCCGTCCTCGGATACGTCTGGGCGCTGTCCACGTTCAAGAAGCGGGCCTGATCACCCGCAAGCCCCCCACCCGAGCCGCCCCGGCGACACACGTCACCGGGGCGGCTCCACGCTGCCCACCCCCGTACCCCACGGGGCTCACCGGCCGGTGCCCCCGCGTAGGTTGGCCGTCCCGCCCGACGCACCGTCACGAGGTCCAGTCCATGACCGGCAGCACCAGGATCCGTCTGATCGAGCCCGCCGACGCCGCCGCGATCGCCGCCCACCGGGCCCGCGACGCCGAGGCGTTCCGGCGGTGGGAACCGGCGCAGCCGGACGGCTTCTTCACCGCGCAGGGCCAGGAGGAGCGGATCGGCCGGCTGCTGGCCGGGCACCGGGCCGGTTCGGTCTGGCCGGGCGTCGTGCTCGCAGGCGATCAGGTGATCGGGCAGGTCACCGTCGGCGGCATCCTGCCGCAGCCGCACCTGCGCCGCGGCTCCCTCGGATACTGGATCGCCGGCACCGCCCAGAACCGGGGGCATGCCGGGCGGGCCGTCGCCCTCGCCCTCGGGGTGATGACCGGCGAACTCGGACTGCACCGCGCCGAGGCGTCCACCCAGCTGGAGAACCTTCCCTCGCAACGGGTGCTGCGCCGCAACGGGTTCAGCCCGTACGGCGTCACGCACTCCTCCATCCTCCTCGACGGGAGCTGGCGGGACGCACTGCTGTGGGAGCGCCTCCTCGGCGACTAGCGCCGCATCGGACAGATGGCGGCCCGTACGGTCCCGGACGGGGAGAGCAGGGCCGACTTTGTGCGGTCGAGTCCTAACCGATGGTTCCGTAGGCGGCCATGAACATGTCCAGCAGTCCGTCGACCGCGTCCTCGTCGATGGGGCGGGTTGACAGCAGGCTTCGGTAGTACAGCGTGCCGCACAGCACCTCGGCGGCGAATTCCAGATTCGCTTCCGCGTCCAGTTCACCGGTGCGCTGGGCGCGGGTGATGCGGTCGAGGGTGCTGCGCTCGACGGTGACCAGGAATCGTTCGTGCAGGATTGCCCGCAGCATTGAATCGGCCTGCGCCTCGGCGATGACTGCGCGGTAGACGGGGCCGATCGGCGGGCTCGAGAGGGCGAGGCCCGAGCGCAGGAACTGTTCGCGCAGATCCGCGCGGACGTCCCCGGTGTCGCGGTAGTCCAGGTCGCTGGTCCACACGCGGCTGAGCGCGTCGAGCAGCAGCGCCGGCATCGACGGCCAGCGCCGGTAGATCGTGTGTTTTCCGACCCCGGCCTTTCGGGCGACCGCCTCGATGCTCAGGCCCGCGTATCCGACCTCCGCAGCCAGATCGAGGGTCACCTGGAGCAGCTCTTCGGTGCGTGCGGCGCCTCGGCGTCTCGGCGTGGCGGGCGTGTCGGTCATGCCGCCATCCTAACGGCACGTGTCGTGCCGTTGACATTGTCGAGGACTGCGCGCAGTATTCAGACTCGATCGGCACGCAGCGTGCCGATGTGGCGGCATGTCGCCGCCCCGCGCCCGAGATCCAGCACATCGGACCCTCAGAGGGAGATCTGCCATGAGCAGCGCCGGAAACAGCACGCACGAGGGATTCACGGCCGAGGAGCGGGCCGCGATGAAGGACCACGCCAAAGAGCTCAAGACGGCGGCCCGCCGCGGCTCGCGTGCGGACAAGGCGGCGGAGGCGGAGCGGGACGTGCTCGCGAAGATCGCCGAGATGCAGGACTCGGACCGGATCATGGCCGAGCGGATCCATGCCGTCGTCACAGCCGGCGCCCCGGCCCTCGCGCCGAAGCTCTGGTACGGGATGCCCGCCTACGCGCTGGACGGCAAGGTCGTGTGCTTCTTCCAGAGCGCGGAGAAGTTCAAGGCGCGCTACGCGACGCTCGGGTTCAGCGACCAGGCGAAGCTGGACGAGGGCACGATGTGGGCGGCCGGCTTCGCCCTGACCGAGGTGACGGCCGAAGTGGAGGCGCGGATCGGTGCGCTCGTGAAGCAGGCGATGGGCTGAGGCGCGCCCGGTGAACGGGCCGGGCCCGTGGCGCCTTGGCGTGCCCGGCGGCCTGGCGCTGCCGGTACGGCATCTGCTGGGCGCCTTCACCGACGGCGTCGAGGCGCCAGGCCGACCACGGCAGGTGGCAAATCCCGCCGGCTGCATGCTCGGTCGCAGACATGACGCGCCGTCCGGGTGCCGCTTCGGACGGCGCGCGTGCGCCGGGCCGGGCCGTGGCGCCGGCACAAGGATCCCGACCGGTGACCCCGGCCCCGCCGACGGGGAAGACGTTGCCCGGCGCGGCACTGGCGCCGCTGGTTCCCTCTCTTCGCGGGAGGCGGGAGTCAGGCGCCCTGCGGCTCCAGCAGCCGACCGGTCCGGGGGTGGGTGAGGGAGGGCAGGTGCCGGGCGCGCTGGTCCTGGACGAGCCCGCCGAGCCGCTCGACGCCCAGCGCGATCTGCTCGGGGGTGAGCACGCTGAAGGAGAGCCGGGCCTGATGGAACCCGGACGTGCCGCCGTAGAAGTGGTCCATGGGCGTCCACAGGACACCGAACCGGGACGCCGAGTACTCCAGCATGGCGTCGTCCGCCCGGAACGGCAGGGTCAGCACGACGAACATCCCGCCCTCGGGCGCATTCCACGTGACGTCCTGCCCGCTGCCCGGCACCGGCGCGAACACGCGGCCCAGCCGCTCCAGCAGGGTCGCCAGGTTGCGGCGGTAGACCCCCGCCTCACGGGCGGTGGCCCGCTTGAGGCTGCACCCGTTCTCCAGCAGATACCCGCCGATCACCGCCTGCGCCACCGTCGAGGTGTTGAGCGTGACCATGGACTTGAGCCGGGCGAGGAGATCGGCGAGCAGCACCGGCTCCTCCCGCCCGGCGCCCGCCGCCGTCACCGGCTGGTCCGCGATCACATAGCCCACACGGGCACCGGCGAACGCGGACTTCGCGAACGACCCGAGGTGGATCACCTGACGCCACTCGTCCAGGGCCTTGAGCATGGGCAGCGAGGATCCGTCCGCGCGGAAGAGGGAGTACGGATTGTCCTCGACGACGAGGATCCGCTCCCGCCGCGCCAGCTCCAGCAGGGCGATCCGGTCCGCCAGCGACATGCTCGCGCCACTGGGGTTGGCGAAGTCGGGGACGACGTAACAGGCACGCGGCCGCAGGCCCTCGCGCCGCGCGGCCCGTATCTGCCGCTCCAGGTCCTCCAGATCGATACCGCCCTCGTGCTCCCGCACCGCCCGCACCGGCGCGCCGGCCACCCGGGCCGCGCCGATGAACCCGACGTAGTTGGGGGTGGCGGCGAGGATCACGTCGCGCGCGTCGCGCACGAGGGCACGCAGCAGCAGCACCATCGCCTCCTGGCAGCCGGTGGTCACCACGATGCTCTCCGGGTCGACCTTCAGGCCCTCGTCGACCTCCAGTTGGCGCGCGATGAGCTCGTGGATGAACCCCTTCGTGCGCCCGTACTGGAAGAACGTGCGCCGCACCTGCTCCGCGCCCAGGCCCTTCTCGCCCTCCAGATAGCCGCGGAACGTCGCCAGATGACGGGAGAGGTCGTCCACGTCGTAGAAGCCCTCGAACGGGCGCCCCGCGGAGAACGACACCGCGTCCGGGAACCGTCCGGCGAGTTCGTTGAGCAGCGTCATGGAAGTGAGCGCGGGATCGTCGACCGACGCGTGCAGGTCGGTGACACTCAGCCGGAACGGCCCTGGTTGTTTGGACATAGTCACGTCATCCTCGTCCGCCGGACAACCCAGCCCTGGGCTGGTGTCGGTTGAATGCCGCCTCGGGATTCTCAAGAACATATGCGGCCCCCCTCGAACGGTGAAAGACGATGACTGGAGAAGGGGTCGATTCCCGCTGTTCCCGCACACCGGCGAAGCGGCCGCCGCGCACACCGTCCCGTCAGCGGGACACCACGAGCCGGCATCCGGACCGGCCCGGCGCGCAATACCCGAAACGCGGGCGCTGATCGAGAAAGCCTTGATTTCCGCGAGACATTGACACCCCTCTCGGGCGGCGGAGAGAGTAGGGAACTGCTGGGCGAGCCGTGAGAAGGCCCGGGGACCGCCGCCGCGACCGGCAGCCGTCATCCCGTGAACAGCCGGGCCGGGAAGCCCATTTCGCGGCCCGCCCGCCCGGATGATGAGCGGCCGCACATCAGCGCGATGCCGCGTCGACCCTCCATTGACCCCTGCACACGGCCCGCGCCGAAATCCACGGAGCCGGCGGACGCTGCGCCGGGCCGGCTCCACGCCATTTCCGCGCGGAAAGCGGTACCCGACACCCGACAAGGAGTTGACGCATGACCACACTTGACGAAGGCGTACTGGAGAAGGCGGCGAAGGAATACGCCGAGCAGGGCTTCTCCATCATCCGCGACGTCATTCCCCCCGAGCTCCTGGAGGAGACGGCCGCCCATGTCGACTGGCTCACCCGGAAATACCCGGATCTGCGTCCCGAGCACTTCCACCACCCGCTGATCCGCAACGACGCCTTCTGGGCCCGCCTGGTCTCCGACCCCCGCCTCGTGGACATCGCCGAGTTCTTCCTCGGCCCCGACCTGGCCTGCTTCACCGCCCACTACATCTGCAAGCCCCCCTACAACGGGCAGCCCGTGCTGTGGCACCAGGACGGCGCCTACTGGACGCTCAGCCCGATGGAGGCGCTGACGGTGTGGCTGGCCGTCGACGAGAGCACCACCCGGAACGGCTGCCTGCGCATGATCCCCGGCAGCCACCGACTCCCGCTGCACAAGCCGTCGCTGCGCACCGACACGGACAACATGCTCTTCTCCGCCTCCGACGAGACCATCGTGCAGGAGTGGATCGACAAGGCCGGTGTCGTGGACATCGAGCTCCGGCCCGGCGACGTCTCCATCCACCACCCCCACCTGCTGCACCACTCGGAGGCCAACACCTCCGCCAGGCGCCGCTGCGGCCTGGACATCGGCTACATCGCCACGACCACCCGCATCCACAGCCAGGGCATCTACCTCGACCCGCTGCTGGTACGCGGGACCGACGCGGCCGGCCTGAACAACTACCGCCCCTTCCCCACCTACGAGGACGGCGAGACGATCCCCTTCGCCGGCCAGGAGGACTGGAACGACCACGTCGCCAAGCTCAACGCGGCGCTGCCCTCGCGCACCCGGGACCTGCCCGAGGAGAGCCCCATCGAGACGACCCGGCACATGATCGAGCGTCTGCGCGCGGGCACCACCAAGGGATGATGACCCGCCCGCACCGGCCCAGGGAGCGCCGCCCCGCGCGGCGCACCCCGGGCCGTCGGCGTCGTACGCGCACGGACGGCGGGCCGGGATCCGGGGCACTGCCCCCGATCCCGGCCCGCCGTCCGCGCGCGGGGCGCGCCCTCACCAGACGAACGCCTCGCCGTCGCCCCGCTTCTCGATGCAGTACGTGCGGAAGGCCTGGGCCTTGGCGACCATGTCCTCGTCGCCGGTGCGCCGGGCGGCCTCCAGATACCAGTCGAACGCCGCGGTGGCGTGCGCCCGCCGCTCGAAGTGCAGCGCGGCGAACGGACGGAACGCCGCCCGCATCGTCCCGGGGGTGAAGTGGCGTCCGGAGTCGATGAGTTCCTCCAGCTCCGCCGCGCTCACCTCGGGCCGCTCCGGCAGCAGGACCGGCTCCGTGGCGGGGATGTCACCGCGGATCGCCAGCGGCTCCTCGGACTCCGCGAAGTCCAGGCACAGGGAGAGCCGGGCCGTCCTCGCGGTGCTGCGCGCGGAGTGCGGATCGGTCGAGTGGATCTTCCACACCTCGCCGCGGCGTATGTGGTAGACGGTGTCGTTCTCGGAGTGCAGCGACTCCTCGCTGGTGCGCAGCGGAACCTGCACCCGCAGGCCCGGCTTCGCCCACTCCAGGAAGTCCACGTGCGGGGCGATGATCCCGTCGCGCAGCGCGAAGATCCGCACCCACTGGAGGCGCTCCAGCGGGAAATGCTCGGTCACCAGGGACATGACGTTCGGCAGCCGCTTTCCCAGTTCCGTCAGGGAAAGACTTCCCTCGTGCGGACGGAACGCGACATCGGAATCGGCGCCGCTGCCGTTGGCCAGCACATGGGACGACCAGGACCCGAAGGTGAACGTGTCGTATTCACCGCCGTATTCGTGCTCGTCCACGATGGAAAGTTCCGGGCCCAGGTCGTACGCATCGATGGGCAGTACCGCGAGCCGTTCCGACTTCAGCAAGGAAATCTCCTCCAGTACATGATTGTCTGACGCGCCCGGAAAACCGCTGGGCGTTCCACCCGATCGTCACCATATTTCGTCCGCGTCGGGCAAGGCAACGAAGCGTCGGCGCACCGGACTTGAGCCGATCCGGCCGGTCCAAAATCCCCCGGAAGTACGCTCCGGTCAGGCCCGCGAAGACGCCGTGCCGTCCCGTCGGCAGGACAGTCGGCTCCTGCCGGGACCGCCCGTCCTGTCATCCCTTGCCCGCCGTTTCCCCGGCCATCTACCGTGGCAGCGCGGTGACTTCGGGCACCCGGGAATTCCCGTTCGACAGAGGAAGGAAAGGCTGGAAATGAAATCTTCGCCGAAGGTGATCGACCAGCGGGACGAACAGGACGGGACGCCGGAAGAAGAGGCCGCGTCGCCCGGTGCGCCGGCATCGCTCGCCGGGGAAGTCTCCGCACTGTGGGCGGCGCACTTCGGCGACCGTGAAGTCGGCCCGGAAGACGACTTCTTCGTCCTCGGCGGCAATTCGCTCACCGGAATCAAAATCATCGAGCAGGTGGCACGCGACTACGGCGTCCAGCTGTCCGTCCGCGACTTCTACCTGGCGCAGACCCCCACCCGGGTCGCCGAACTGATCGAGCAGGCAAGGACGGGCACGTGAGGCTGACGCCGGGCCCCGCGCAGGATGTCGACCTCGACACCCTCGACCTGTTCGACCTGGACCTGTACACCTCGGGCGATCCGCACCCGGTCTGGGACGTGATGCGGGACAAGGCCCCGCTGCACCACCAAGTCCTCCCCGACGGACGGGAGTTCTGGTCGGTGACCCGGCACGAGGACGTCTGCCGCGTGCTCGGCGACCACCGCGAGTTCACCTCCGAACGCGGCACCACCCCCACCCACGTCGGCATCGACGACCCCGCCGCGGGCAGGCTGCTCACCTCCACCGACCCGCCCCGGCACACCGAGGTCCGCCGCCCGCTCGGCGCCCCGCTCACCGCCCGCGCGGTGAAGTCCTGGGAGGACTCCATCCGCGGGACGATCCGGCGCTTCCTGGAACCGGCCCTGGACGGCGACACCTTCGACCTCGCCGAACGCGCCCTGCTCCTGCCGGCCATGGTCACCGGCCCGCTCCTGGGCATCCCCGCCAAGGACTGGGAGGAACTCGTCCAGCTCACCGCGATGGTGACGGCCCCCTCCGACCCGCACTTCATGGTCGGCCACGAGGCCGCCACCCTGGCCATCTCCCACCACGAACTGGTCAACTACGTCACCGAGTGGGTCAAGCGGCGCCGCGCCGCGGGCGGCGAGGACGACACCCTGCTCGCCCACCTCATGAGCGTCAGCGCCGGCGGCGCCCCGCTGAGCGACGAGGAGATCGCCCTCGACGGCTACAGCATCCTGCTCGGCGCCAACGTCACCACACCGCACACCGTCTCCGGCACCGTGCAGGCCCTCGTCGAACGGCCCGAGCAGTACGACAAGGCGCAGGCCGACCCCACCCTGATCCCGAACCTGGTCGAGGAAGGACTGCGCTGGACCTCGGCCGCCTGCAACTTCATGCGCTACGCCGTGGACGACATCCCCATCGCCGGAGGCATCGTCCCGGCCCGCGCGGCGGTCGTCGCCTGGATCGGCTCGGCCAACCGGGACGCGTCCCTGTTCCCCGACCCGCACACCTTCGACATCACCCGCGCCAACGCCAAACGGCACGTCGCCTTCGGGTTCGGCCCGCACTTCTGCATCGGCGCGCCACTGGCCCGGCTGACACTGCGGATCTTCTTCGAGGAACTGCTCCAGCACTGCGGGCCGATCGAGCTCGCCGGTGAACCGCAGCACCTGCGGTCCTACTTCATCGCCGGGATGACCCACCTGCCCATCGTCACGCAGAAACGAAAGACACCATGACAACCGGCTCCGCACTCGCCCCGTCGCCGTGGTTCGTCCGGCCGCCCACCACCGGACACCAGGGCCGCCTCTTCTGCTTCCCCTTCTCCGGATCGGGCGCCTCCGCCTTCAGCGCCTGGCCGGCCGCCCTGGAGGACATCGAGGTCTGCCCGGTGCAGTTCCCCGGCCGCGAGAACCGGCTCGGCCACCCCCACTACGGCACCTACGAGAACCTCGCCGCCGACCTGATCGAACCCCTCACCCCGCTGCTCGACCGGCCGTTCGCGTTCTTCGCGCACTGCGCGGGCGCCCTGCCCGCCTACGAGACCGTCCTCCGGCTCGCCGAGGCCCAACTGCCCACACCGGACTGCCTGTTCGTCTCCGGCCAGCCCGCCCCGCACGACGCCGCACGCGACCGCATGCTCACGATGACCGAGGACCAACTGCGCGACGAGGTCGAGGCGTTCGTCCGCGGCCGGGGCATCGAGCCGCGCCCCGACATGATCGACCTGGGCCTCATGGTCCTGCTCCGCGACCACGCCGCCGCCAAGAAGTACCGGCGCGAGACACCGGTCCCGGTCGACTGCCCCGTCGTCGTCCTGCACTGGCAGGACGACCAGGACGTGACCCTGGCCGATCTCGACGGCTGGCGCCGCTACGCCGACCGCGTCGAGTTCCGGGTGGTGGGCGGCGGCCACTACGACTTCATGAACGCCCCCGACGAACTGTCGAAGCTGCTGACCCGCTGGCTCTGAGCCCCGTGACACCGCGCCCGCGAGCCCCATGGCCCCGCCGGCGCCGTGCACCCCGCAGCCCCGCCCGTGAGCCCCGTGGCCCCGCCGGTCGCCGTGAACCCCGCACCACCGCCCCGGCCGTGAGCCCCGCGACGCCGCTCGTGCCCGCCGTACACCGAAGGAACCGGAAGGAACACACATGAGTGGCGCAGCCACCGATATTGCCGTGATCGGGATGTCGTGCCGCTACCCCGGTGTGCACGGCGTCGCCGAGTTCTGGGACCTGCTGCGCGAGGGCCGGTCCACCATCGGCACGTTCCCAGGGCCCCGGGCTGTTGACGCCCGGTCGGCGTACCTGTCCCACCCGGACGCCGCCACCCTGGGCTCCGGCTCCTTCCTCGCATCCGTCGACGGCTTCGACGCCGCCTTCTTCGACATCACGCCCGGCGAGGCGGCGGCCATGGACCCCGTGCAGCGCCTCGGCCTGGAACTCGCCTGGGAGGCCGTCGAGGACGCCCGCCTGCCCGCGGACGCCCTCGCCGGCCGCGAGGTCGACGTCGTCGTCGGCGCCGCCCCCTCCGGCTACGACCTGCTGCGCAGGACCTCGGGCAGCGACCGCGACGACCACTACGCGGCACTGGGCTCCAGCGGCGCGCTGATCGCGAACCGGATCTCGCACCTGTTCGACGTCCGCGGGCTGAGCCTGTGCGCGGACTCGGGCCAGTCCTCCTCCCTGGTGTCGCTGGCGCTGACGTGCGACCGCATCCGCGCCGGAGCGGTGGACACGGCGATCGCCGGCGGCGTCCACCTGATCGTCGACCCCGAGGCGGGCGCGGGCCTGGCGAACCTGGGCGCGCTCTCGCCCGACGGCCGCTGCCACCCCTTCGACGCCCGGGCCAACGGCTTCATCCGCGGCGAGGGCGGCGCGTTCGTCGTCCTCAAACGGCTCGACCTCGCCGTCGCCGACGGCGACCACATCTACGCGGTGGTCCGCGGCTGGGGCGTCAACAGCGCAGGAGCCTCCTCCCGGATGCCCGACCCCAGCCCCACCGGGCAGGCGGCGGCCGTCCTGTCCGCCGTCGCCCGCGCGGGCATCGGCTTCGAGGACGTCGACTACGTCGAGGCCCACGGCACCGGCACCCGGCTCGGCGACCCCGCCGAACTGGCGGGCCTGCGGCAGGTGTTCCGCACGAGCGGCCGCAGCCGCCCGCTGGCCATCGGCTCCGTCAAGGCGAACGTCGGCCACCTGGAGCCGGCCGCGGGCATCACCGGCTTCGTGAAGGCCGTGCTCTGCCTCGACCGCGCCCACCTGGTCCCCACCCCGGACTTCACCACCCCCGCCGTCCCCGGCTTCCACGACGACTTCGACGTCCCGCGCGCGCTGCGGCCCTGGCCCGCCGGACCCGGCCGGCCACGCCGGGCGGGAGTCACCTCGATCGGCATGGGCGGCACCAACGCCCACGTCGTCCTCGAACAGGCCCCCGCCCCGCGGCACGAACCGCCCACCGCCCACCAGGACACCACCCCGGCGATCGCCGCCGGGACGGCGGTGCCCTGGATCCTGTCCGCCCGCTCGGAACAGGCCCTGCGCCGGCAGGCCGCCCGCCTGCACGACCTCGTCACCGCCGACCCCTCCCTGCCGGCACCGGCGATCGGCCACGCGCTCGCCACGACCCGCCGGCTGTTCGAGCACCGGGCCGTCGTCCTGGCCGACGACCGCGACCAGGCACTGGCCGGCCTCACCACGGTCGCGGCCGGCGGCTCCGCCGCACGGGCCGTGCGCGGCACCGCCACCGGACCCACCGGACCCGTCGTCTTCGTCTTCCCCGGCCAGGGATCGCAGTGGCCGGACATGGGCAGACGGCTCTACGCCCAGTCCCCGGTCTTCGCCCGCGCCGTCGACGCCTGCGCGAAAGCCCTGGACCCCTGGCTCGACTGGTCCCTGCTGGACCTGGTGACCGGGGCGAGGACGGCACCGTCGCTGGAGCGCGGGGACGCCGTCGTCCAGCCCGCGCTGTTCGCGATGATGGTCTCCCTCGCCGAACTGTGGCGCTCGCTCGGCGTGGTCCCCGACGTGGTGGTGGGGCACTCCCAGGGAGAGATCGCCGCGGCCTGCGCGGCCGGCGCGCTCAGCCTGGAGGACGCGGCACGGATCGTCGCCCTGCGCAGCCAGGCCCTGACCGACCTGGCGGGCCTCGGCGGCCTGAACGCGGTCGCCGCACCCCTGACCTGGGTCGAGGAACGCCTCGGACACCGGCCCGGGCGGCTGTCCGTGGCCGCCGTCAACGGACCGGCCTCCGTGGTGATCGCCGGAGACCTCCCGGCCCTGGAGGAGTTCGCCGCCCGGGCCGCCGAGGACGGCGTCCGGGTCCGCCGCGTCAGGATCGAGTACGCCTCCCACTCCCACCACGTCGAACGCATCCGCGAGAAGGTCCTCGCGGCCGCCGCCGGCATCACCCCCCGTGAGACGGCCGTGGAGTTCCACTCCACCGTCACCGCGGCCCCGCTGGACACCCGCACACTCGACGCCGACTACTGGTACGCCAACCTGCGCTCGACCGTCCGCTTCGGCGAGGTCGTGGAGAACCTGATGCGCGAACGCGGCGGCGTGTACGTGGAGATCAGCCCGCACCCCGTGCTCCAGGTCGCGATGGAGGAGGCCGCCGAGGCGCTGGCCGCCCCGCCCGCGGTGGTGGGCACCCTCAGCCGCCACGACGGCGGCGCCGGCAAGGTCCTGGCGTCGCTGGCCGAACTGCACGTACGCGGTGTGCCGGTGGACTGGACGGCGGCCCTCACCCCCGCCCCCGCCCACCGGATCGGCCTGCCGGCCTACCCCTTCCAGCGCCGGCGCCACTGGCTGACCGCCGGCCCGGACGAGCCCGCCGCACCCGCCAACGGCCCGGAGGCGCGCACGGCCGGCCCCGACTCGCCGTCGGCCGCCCGCGCCCTCGTGTGCGCCGAGACCGCCGCCCTCCTGACCGCCAAGGGCCTGGCCCTGACACCCGCCGACCTCCAGGCACGGGCGGGCGAGACCTTCAAGGCCCTGGGCTTCGACTCCTCGACCGCGGTGGAACTGCGCAACCGGCTCAACACGGCGGCCGGAGTACGCCTCCCGGCCACCGTCGCCTTCAGCCACCCCACACCGCGAGCGCTCGCCGACCACCTCTTCGCCCTCCTGAAGCCGCCGGCCCCCGCCCCCGCGGAGCCGGTGGAGCAGCCGGTCCAGGCCGAGAGCGGCGACGACGATCTCTTCGCCTTGATCGACCGCGGATACGTGTAGCGGACACGTCCAGCCGCACCCGTTCGTCCAATCAACCGTTGAGGGAGGCCCCTGGTGGAGGAAGTCGACAAGCTCCGCTCCTACTTGCGACGTGCCGTCGGCGACGCGCAGGAACTGCGCGAGCGGGTGCGCGAGCTGGAGGAGTCCGCGCGCGAGCCCATCGCCGTCGTGGGGGTGGGGTGTCGCTTCCCGGGCGGGGTCACCTCCCCCGAAGACCTGTGGAACGTCGTGTCCGGCGAAGTGGACGCCATGGGCGACTTCCCCGCCGACCGCGGCTGGGACGTCGAGGCGCTCTACGACCCCGACCCCGCCGCGCACGGCAGGACCTACACCCGCACCGGCGGCTTCCTGCCCGAACTCCCGGACTTCGACGCGGAGTTCTTCGGCATCAGCCCCCGTGAGGCGCTGGCCATGGACCCGCAGCAGCGGCTGATGCTGGAGACGACCTGGGAGGCACTGGAACGGGCGGGCATCGACCCGTCCGCCCTGCGCGGCTCACCGACCGGCGTGTTCACCGGCCTGTACGGCGTCGACTACGGCCCCCGGGTCGGCGGCGGCGCGGCAGGCGAGGTGGAGGGATTCCAGCTCACCGGCACCTACCTCAGCGTCGCCTCGGGCCGCGTGGCCTACGTCCTGGGCCTTGAGGGCCCGGCCGTCTCCACCGACACCGCCTGCTCCGCCTCCCTGGTCGCCGTCCACCAGGCCGTACGGTCCCTGCGGTCGGGGGAGTGCACGCTGGCCCTGGCCGGCGGGGTGTCCGCGCTGCCGTCCCCGGGGATGTTCGTGGAACTGGCCCGCCAGCGGGGCCTGTCCGCCGACGGCCGGTGCAAGGCCTTCGCGGACGCGGCGGACGGCACCGGCTTCTCCGAGGGCGCCGGCGTCCTGGTCCTGGAACGGCTCTGCGACGCCCGCCGCAACAACCGCCGCATCTGGGGCGTGATCCGCGGCTCGGCCGTCAACCAGGACGGCGCCTCCAACGGCCTGACCGCGCCGAACACCCTGGCCCAGCAGCGGGTCATCCGGGCCGCCCTGGCCGACGCCGGGCTCTCGGCCGGCGAGGTGGACGCGGTCGAGGCCCACGGCACCGGCACCCGGCTCGGCGACCCCATGGAGGCCGAGGCCCTGCTCGCCACCTACGGCCAGGGCCGCGAGGACCGAGCCCCGTTGTGGCTGGGCTCGTTGAAGTCGAACATCGGGCACACCCAGGCCGCCGCCGGGGTCGGCGGCGTCATCAAGATGGTCATGGCGATGCGGCACGGCGTGCTGCCCCGGACCCTGCACGTGGACCGCCCCTCCACCCACGTCGACTGGTCGGCCGGAGCCGTGGAACTGCTGACCGAGGCCCGCGACTGGGCCACCGCCGACGGCCGGCCCCGCCGCGCGGGCGTGTCGTCCTTCGGCATCAGCGGCACCAACGCCCACCTCATCCTCGAACAGGCCCCGGCCACCACCACCGTAGAACCGGACCGGACCGCAGCACCGGGCCAGACCCCGGCCACCGTAGAACCGGACCAGGCCCCGGCCGCCGCAGCACCGGGCCAAACCCTGGCCGCCGCAGCCGTGGAGCCGGACCGGGCCCCGGCCCCGGACGCCGTGCGGCCCGCCACCGGCGCGGCCGTTCCCTGGGTGCTCTCGGCCCGCTCGGAGCAGGCCCTGCGCGAGCAGGCGGCGCGGCTGCGCGAGCACGTCGCCGCCGATGCCGGACTGACGGCGGCGGACGTGGGACACGCGCTGACGCGGACCCGCTCGCTCTTCGAACACCGCCAGGTCGTCATCGGCGCCGACCGCGACGAACTCCTCGCCCGCCTCGCCGCCGTCGCCGCGGGACAGGAACCCCCCTCCGGCGCGGTGTCCGGCGCCGCCGGACCGGTCGGCCGGACCGTCTTCGTCTTCCCCGGCCAGGGCGCCCAGTGGATCGCGATGGGCCGCGAACTCATGGACACCTCACCCGTCTTCGCCGCCGAACTGCGCGCCTGCGCCAAGGCGCTGGAACCGTGGGTGTCCTGGCCGCTGATCGACACCGTCTGCGGCGGACCCCGGTCCGCCGACCTGGAGGACATCGACGTCGTCCAGCCGGTGCTGTTCGCGGTGATGGTGGCGCTCGCCCAGGTCTGGCGCTCGCTGGGAGTGAGCCCCGACGTGGTCATCGGCCACTCCCAGGGCGAGATCGCCGCCGCCTACGTGGCCGGCGCCCTGACCCTCGACGACGCCGCCAGGATCGTCGCCCTGCGCTCCCGGCTGCTGGCCACGGTCACCGGACAGGGCAGCATGGCCGGCATCCTGCTGCCCGAGGAGCGCGTGCAGAAACTGCTCGCGGGCCAGGAGTCCCGCATCGGCGTCGCCGCCGTGAACGGACCCAGCTCCACGACCGTCTCGGGCGAGACCGCCGCGGTCGAGGAGCTCGTCGCGGCCTGCCAGGCCCAGGGCGCCCGCGCCCGGCTGATCAAGTCCAGCGTCCCCGGCCACTCACCGCTGATGGACCGCTTCGACGGCCGCCTCCAGCGGGAACTCGGCCCCATCACCCCCCGGCCCACCCCGGTGGAGATCTACTCCACCGTCACCGGCCACCTGATCGACCCCCTCGAACTGGACGCCGGCTACTGGTACCGCAACCTACGCCGCCCGGTGCAGTTCGCCACCGCCATGGGACGCCTGGTCGAGCGGGAACCCGACAGCACCGTCGTCGAACTCAGCCCGCACCCCCTGCTCGTCATGACCGTCCAGGAGATGTTCGACACCACCCCCGGCGCCACCGGACACGTGGTGGGGTCACTGCGCCGCGGCGAGGGCGGCCTCGACCGGCTCTACCGGTCGGCGGCCGAGGCCTTCGTCGCCGGCACCGCCGTCTCCTGGGACGCGGCCTTCCCCGGCACCCGCGGACCGGGGGCCGAACTGCCCACGTACGCCTTCCAGCGCCGCCGCTACTGGCTGAACACCCCCGCCGAGACCACCGCCGCGAGCACCTCCGACCACCCGCTGCTCGACACCGTCATCGACCTGCCCCACCATGACGGCGACGGCGACGGCGACGGTGACGGTGGTCGCGGGGGAGTGGTGGGCGGCGGACGCCTGTCGCTGGAACGCCACCCCTGGCTCGCCGACCACGTCGTCCACGGTGCCGTCCTGGTGCCCTGGGCGGCCCTGGCCGAACTCGCGGCCTGGGCGGCCCACCGCACCGGCCACGACACCGTCGGCGAACTCACCCTGGAGACCCCGCTGGTGCTCTCCCGCACCGCCGAACGCGAGATCCGCGTCACGGCCGACGGCAACGGCGTGATCGGCATCCACTCGCGCGCCGACGGCGACAGCCGCTGGACCCGCAACGCCACCGGGACCATCACGCCCGGCACCGCACCGGCCCCCGACGCCCTCACCGCATGGCCGCCCCCGGGCGCCACCCCGGTGCCCCTCGACGACCAGCACACCGCCCTCTCGGCCCTCGGCCTCACCCTCGGCCCCCTGCTGCGCGGCACCCGGACGGTCTGGCGCAAGGGCGACACCCTGTTCGCCGAGGTCGAAGCCCCCGCGGCCGACACCACCGAGCACAGCCGCTTCCGTATCCACCCGGCCCTGCTGGCCACGGCCCTGCTCCCGGCCGCCCTGGCACAGCCCCCCGGCGCCCCCCGGCCCCAGGCCCTGCTGCCCTTCCACTGCACGGGACTGCGCCTGGGCTCCGCCCGGACGGCCGGCCTGCGCGTGCGGCTCGCCCCCGCGGGGGAGAACACCCTGTCCGTCACCCTCGCGGACGCCGGCGGGACACCGCTCGGCGCCATCGCCTCACTGAGTCTGCGACCCGCGGACACCGACCGGCTCACCGCGCTGGCCTTCGACCACCAGGACGCCCTGTTCCGGGTGGACTGGGCCCCCGTCACCGTGCCCCCCGGGCAGCCGGACGGCCACGACAGCGTGCCGGAAGCAGAGGACGGACCGGCCTTCACCGACCTCACCGGCCGCACCGGGTTCAGCAGCCTCACCGAACTCGCCGCGTCCGACACCGAGACACCCCCCGTCGTCGTCGCCCGCCTCGACACCGCCGGTGCCGGCCGCACCGACGCGCCCGCCGCCACCGAACAGCGCCTGCACCAGGTACTGCGCCGGACCCAGGACTGGCTCGCCGACGACCGGTTCGCCGCCTCCCGCCTGGTCCTGGTGACCCGCGACGCCTTCCACGACGACCAGGTCGCCCACGCCGACCCCGCCGCGGCCGCGATCTGGGGCTTCGTGCGCACCGCGCAGTCCGAGAACCCGCAGCGCTTCACCCTGATCGACACCGACGGCCGGCCCGAGTCCCTGGCCCTGCTCCCGGCGGCCGCCGCCACCGGCGAGGCCCAGCTCAAGATCCGGGCCGGCCACGTCAGCACCCCCCAACTGGCCCACGCCACCCCCGCCCCGCCCCGCGAGAGGGCACCACGGGAGGCCCCGCTCGGCTCCGGCACGGTGCTCATCACCGGCGGCACCAGCGGCCTCGGCGCGATCCTGGCCCGCCACCTCGCCGAACACCACGGCGTCCGCAGGCTGCTGCTGACCAGCAGACGCGGACCGGCCGCCCCCGCCGCGGCCGCGCTGCGCGCGGAGCTGACCGCGGCCGGCGCCCACGCCGACATCGTGGCCTGCGACGTCACCAGCCGCGACGCCGTCGCCGGACTGCTCGCCCACATCCCCGGCGAGCACCCGCTGACCGCGGTGGTCCACTGCGCCGGCGTCCTGGACGACGGCGTCGTCCAGGCCCTGACCGAGGACCGCCTCGACGCCGTCCTCGCACCGAAGGTCCGCGGCGCCTGGCACCTGCACGAACTGACCCGCCACCTCCCGCTCTCCGCGTTCGTGCTGTTCTCCTCCGTCTCCAGCGTCCTGGGCACCCCCGGACAGGCCAACTACGCCGCCGCCAACGCCTTCCTCAACGGCCTCGCCGAGGCCCGCCACGGCCAGGGGCTCACGGCCTCCGCACTGTGCTGGGGCTTTTGGGCCGAACGCAGCGACATGAGCGCCGGCCTCGGCGAAGCCGACGTCGAACGCATGCGCCGCCAGGGCGTGCGGCCCCTGTCCTCGCAGGAAGGACTCGCCCTCTTCGACGCGGCCGTCACCACCGGCGAGCCGGTCCTCGTCCCGGCCCTGCTCGACCCGACCGCCACCGCCACCGCCCGGGCCGGGCAGACGGTCTCCCCGCTGCTGCGCACCCTCGCCCGGACCGCCCCCGGACCCGAGGACCCCGCAGGCCCCGGGATCGCCGACGTGCCGCTGGAACAGCGGCTGCGCTCCCTGCCCGCCGACGAGGCACACACCGTGCTGCTGGACGCCGTACGGACCCAGACCGCACGCGTCCTCGCCCACGCCGACACCGGCCGGGTCGGCCCCACGGCGACCTTCAAGACACTGGGCATCGACTCGCTCACCGCCCTGGAACTGCGCAACAAACTGGCGGCGGCCACCGGCCTGAAACTGCCCGCCACCCTCGTCTTCGACCACCCGACCCCCACCGCCGTCGCCCGGTTCCTGGGCACGCGCATCACCCCGGACCCCGCCGCCGCACAGCCGTCACCCGCCGATCACCTGGTCAAGGAGATCGAGGAACTCGGCGCCCGGATCGAGGACACGCTGCGCACGCTCGCGGAGCGGGACCGGACCACCATTTCCACGCTGCTCGGCACCTTGCAGGGCCGAGTCCGCCCGACGGCGGGCGACGACGACTCGCCCGCCGCCATCGTCGGCCAGATCGGCGCGGCCTCGGCGGGAGAGCTTCTCGCGCTGCTCGACAAAGAGCTCGGCTAGGGGAAAAAAGCGATGACAAACGACAACAACGACGAGGTGCTCGACTACCTCAAGCGCACCTCGATCGAACTGATCGAGACCCGCAGACGCCTTCAGGAACTGACCGACGCCGCCGGCGAACCCATCGCCATCGTGGGCGCCGCCTGCCGCTACCCGGGCGGAGTCACCTCACCCGAGGACCTGTGGGAACTCGTACGCCAGGGCGCGGACGTCGTCGGCGACTTCCCCGGCGACCGCAACTGGAACCTCGACACCTTCTACGACCCCGACCCCGACCACCCCGGCACCTGCTACACCCGCAAGGGCGGATTCCTCTACGACGCCGGTGACTTCGACGCCGAATTCTTCGGGATCAACCCGCGCGAGGCCCTGTCCGCCGACCCGCAGCAGCGCCTCCTGCTGGAAACCTCCTGGGAGTGCGTGGAACGGGCCGGCATCGACCCCGAGTCCCTGCGCGGCAGCGACACCGGAGTGTTCGCCGGACTCGCCTACTTCGGCTACGGCAACCACTTCACCACCCCCGAGGCCATCGCGGGCTACGCGCAGACCGGCTCCCTGCTGAGCGTGGCCTCCGGGCGCATCGCGTACGCACTGGGCTTGGAGGGACCGGCCCTGTCCACCGACACCGCCTGCTCGTCCTCGCTGGTCGCGGTGCACCAGGCGGTGCAGTCGCTGCGGCAGGGCGAGTGCACGCTGGCCCTGGCCGGCGGTGTCACCGTCGTCGGGATGCCCCAGGTGTTCCGGGAGATGTCCAAGCAGCGCGGCCTGTCCGTCGACGGCCGGTGCAAGGCGTTCGCGGACGCCGCGGACGGCACCGGCTTCGCCGAGGGCGTCGGCATGCTCGTCCTGGAACGGCTCTCCGATGCCCGCCGCAACAACCGCCGCATCTGGGGCGTGATCCGCGGCTCGGCCGTCAACCAGGACGGCGCCTCCAACGGACTGACCGCGCCCAGCGGCCCCGCGCAGCAGCGTGTGATCCGCGCCGCCCTGGCCAACGCCCGCCTGAGCGCCGGCGACGTCGACGCGGTCGAGGCCCACGGCACCGGCACCACCCTCGGCGACCCCATCGAAGCCGGCGCCCTGCTCGCCACCTACGGCCAGGACCGCGACACCCAGGACCCCTTGTGGCTGGGCTCGTTGAAGTCGAACATCGGGCACACCCAGGCCGCCGCCGGGGTCGGCGGCGTCATCAAGATGCTCATGGCGATGCGGCACGGCGTGCTGCCCCAGACCCTGCACGTGGACCGCCCCTCCACTCACATCGACTGGTCGGCCGGAGCCGTGGAACTGCTGACCGAGGCCCGCGACTGGACCACCGCCGACGGCCGGCCCCGCCGCGCGGGCGTCTCCGCGTTCGGGGTCAGCGGCACCAACGCCCACGTGATCCTGGAACAGGCACCCCCCGAGGACGACGAGGACGACGAGGACCACCCGCCCCACTGCCAGGGCACCCCGGTGCCCTGGGTGCTGTCGGCCCGCTCACGGCAGGCCCTGCGCGCCCAGGCACGCAGCCTGCACGAGGCCGTCGCCGCCCAGAGGGACCCCGACCTCCTGGCCACCGGCTGGTCACTGCTCTCCGGCCGCACCCGCTTCGAGCACCGCGCCGTGGTCCTCGGCCACGACCGCGACGAACTGCTCGACGCGCTCCAGGCACTGAGCCAGGACAAGGACAGCGCCGCCGTCGTACGCGGCACGGCCGGCGAAACCGGCGACCTGGTCTACCTGTTCCCCGGCCAGGGCTCCCCCTGGGCGGGCGCGGCACTCCGGCTGTACGACACCTACCCCGTCTTCGCGCGGAGCCTCGACGAGATCTGCGCCCGCTTCGACACCCACCTGCCCCACCCCCTCAAGCCCCTCCTGCTCGCCGACGAACCCGCCGGCACCGACCGCACCGACATCGCCCAGCCCGCCCTGTTCACCCTCCAGGTCAGCCTCTACCGGCTCCTCACCCAGTACGCCCCAAGACCCGCCCGGCTCATCGGCCACTCCGTCGGCGAGATCGCCGCCGCCCATGTCTCCGGCGTCCTGGACCTGGACACCGCGACCCGCCTGGTCGCCGCCCGCGGACGCCTCATGCAGACGGTCACCGAACCCGGCGCCATGCTCGCCGTCCGCACCTCGCACCAGCACATCACCACCCTCCTCGACGGCTACGACCGGATCGCCGTCGCCGCCGTCAACGGCCCCGAGTCCGTGGTCGTCTCCGGCCTGCGCGACCAGATCCACGCCCTGCGCGACCGGCTCACCGCCGACCGGATCTCGGCCAAGCTCCTCCCGGTCGGCCACGCCTTCCACTCCCCGCTGATGGACCCGATCCTCGACGCGTTCGCGGCGGAGCTCGGCGACCTGCCCGACGGCGAGATGACCATTCCCCTCGTCTCCACCCGCCTGGGCCGCCCGGCCACGCTCCAGGAGCTGACCTCCGCCCGCTACTGGGTCGACCACGTCCGCGACCCCGTGCGCTACTGGGACGCGGTGGACAGCGCCCGCGCCACCGGCGCGGGCGTCTTCGTGGAGGTGGGGCCCGGCGCGACCCTCACGGGCATCACCAGGGAAGCCCTCGCCGGCGAGGGCTTCCACGACACCCTGGTCGTCCCGGCGTCACGGCGCGACCGCCCCGCCCCGCAGGCACTGCTCGGCGCACTGGCCCACCTGCACGTGCACGGCATCCCGGTGGACCTCGCCGCCCTGACCGGCCCGCGCCGCACCGTGGACCTGCCCACGTACGCCTTCCAACGGCAGCGCTACTGGCTGGACTTCCTCGCCGGAACCGGCATCGCAGACGTCACCTCCGCGGGCCTCACCGCCCCCGCGCACCCGCTGCTCGGCGCCGTGGCGGACCACCCCGGCACCGGCGAGCTGGTCCTCACCGGCCTGTGGTCCCAGCGCACCCACGGCTGGCTGGCCGACCACAGCGTGTTCGACACCGTCGTCGTCCCCGCGACCGCCTGCCTGGACCTGGCCCTGGCGGCCGGCGCCCACGCCGGATGCGGCACCGTCGAGGAACTCACCCTGGCCGTCCCCCTGATCCTGCCCGACACCGGCGACCTGCGGATACGCCTCGTCGTCGGCGCGGCCGACGACAGCGGACGCCGCTCGCTCGGCCTGTACGCACAGCCGGGCGAGGACACCACCGGCCAGGGCGGCTGGATCCGCCACGCGAGCGGGACCCTGGCCCCCGCCACCCCACCGGCGGCCACCCCCGCCACCGGCCCCGGCCCGCTCGCCGTATGGCCGCCCGCCGGGGCACAGCGGCTCGACATCAGCGGCCTCTACGACCGGTTCGCGGACGCCGGATTCGACTACGGCCCGCTCTTCCGCGGACTGCGGGAGGTCTGGCGGCACGGCGAGGACCTCTTCGCCCTGGCCACCCTCCCCGACACCACCGACCCCACCGCCGGCGGCGCCTTCACCCTCCACCCGGCCCTGCTCGACACCGTCCTGCACGCGTCCGTGGCCGGCGGCATCATCGAGGTCACCGGCGAACAGGGCCGCATGCCCTTCGCCTGGTCCGGCGTGCACCTGACCGGAACGTGCACCCCCACCGTCCGGGTCCGCCTCTCCCCGGCGGGCCAGGACGCCCTCTGTCTGGAGATCGCCGACGAACACGGCCGCCCGGTCGCCACCGCCGGCACGCTCGCCTTCCGCCCCGCCAGCGCCGCACAGGTCCGCACCGCCCCCGGCGGACCACGGCAGCCGCTGTACGAACTGCGCTGGCGCCCCGCCGAGGAGAACCCGCAGGAGACCCTCCCGGGGCAGTGGGCCGTCCTGGGCACCCCGGACGGCCTGGCCGCCCGGATCACCGCCGCGAACGGCGGACGGGCGATCCGCCACGGCTCGCTGGACGAGGTCCTCGCGGGGCAGCCACCGCGCCACATCGTCCTGGCCCTGGACGACTTCCTCACCCCCGGCCCCGACCTCCTCACCACCGTCGCCGACGCCGACAAACGGGCCCTGGAACAGGTCCAGCGCTTCCTCGCCGAGGACACCCTGGCCGCCTCCACGCTGGTGGTCCTCACCCGCCTGGCCGTCGACACCGGCACCGGCGAGCACCTCGAGAGCCTGCCCGGCGCCTCCGTCTGGGGCCTGATCCGCTCCGCCGCCACCGAACACCCCGGCCGATTCAGGCTGCTGGACCTCGACGGCACCGACACCTCGCTCACCCGCCTGCCCGCCGCACTCGCCTGCGAGGAGAACCAACTCGCCCTGCGCGAGGGCACGTTGCTCATCCCGCGGCTGGCCGAGGCCCGCCCCGCGGAGCACCGTCTGCAACCGGCGCCGGCCGGCGCCCACCGCCTGGGCATCCAGGCCAGGGGCACGCTGGAGAACCTCACCTGGATCCCCTGCCCCGAGGTCCAGGCACCCCTGACGTCGGGTCAGGTCCGTATCGCCGTACAGGCCGCCGGACTCAACTTCCGTGACGTCACCATCGCGCTGGGCCTGGTGGAGCGCACCGCCATCGACGCCGGACTCGGCAGCGAAGGCTCCGGCACCGTCCTCGAAGTCGCCGACGACGTCACCGCGTTCGCCCCCGGCGACCGCGTGACCGGCATCTTCAGCGGCGCCTTCGGCCGCACCGCCGTCGCCGACCACCGCATGCTCGTCCCCGTCCCCGACGGCTGGACCCACGCCCAGGCCGCCTCCGTGCCCTGCGCCTTCCTCACCGCCTACCACGGCCTCGTCCGCACAGCCGGCCTCGAAAAGGGCCAGCGCGTCCTCATCCACGCCGCCGCGGGCGGCGTCGGCATGGCCGCCGTCCAACTCGCCCGCCACATGGGCGCCGAGATCTACGCCACCGCCAGCCCCGCCAAATGGCCCGCCCTCAAGGCCCTGGGACTGGACGAGTCCCACCTGGCGTCCTCCCGCGACCTGCACTTCGCCGAGAAATTCCTGGCCACCTCCGGCGGCCGCGGCGTCGACGTCGTCCTCAACTCCCTCGCCCACACCTTCGTCGACGCCTCACTGACCCTGCTCCCCGGCGGCGGACACTTCGTCGAGATGGGCAAGACCGACATCCGCGACCCCGCCCGGATCGCGGCCGCCCACCCCGGAGTCCACTACCGGCCCTTCGACCTCTACGAGACCGGCCCCGACGCGATCCAGGACATGTTCCGCGCCGTCATGGACCTGTTCACCGAAGGACACGTGCGGCTCACCCCGCTGTCCCTGCGCGACATTGATGACGCCCGCGCCGTCTTCCGCGAGATGAGCCAGGGCCGCCACACCGGCAAACTCGTCCTCGACATCGGCGACGGCCTCGGCGGCGGCACCGTCCTGGTCACCGGCGGCACCGGGGGAGTGGGCTCCCTCGTCGCCCGCCACCTCGTCACCCGGCACGGCGTACGCAGCCTCCTCCTGGCCAGCCGCAGCGGCCCCGCCGCCGACGGCGTCGCCGACCTGGTCGCCGAACTCGAAGACGCCGGAGCGCACGTCCAGGTCGCCGCCGTCGACATCGGGAACCGGGCCGCGGTGGCGGACCTGCTCACGACCCTGCCCGGCCGCCACCCGCTGACCGCCGTCGTGCACGCCGCCGGCGCCCTCGCCGACGGCACCGTCGAGTCCCTGACCGCCCACAGCGTCGACCACGTCCTCGCCGCCAAGGCCGGCGGCGCGATCAACCTCCACGAACTCACCCGGGGCCACCACCTGTCGGCGTTCCTCCAGTTCTCCGCCCTCGCCGGCACCCTCGGCACCGCGGGACAGGCCAACTACGCCGCCGCCAACGCCTTCCTGGACGGCCTCGCAGCCCACCGCAGGGCCCGCGGCCTGCCCGGCACCTCCCTGGCCTGGGGCTGGTGGGAACAGAGCAGCGGCATGACCGGCGAACTCGACGCCGCCGACCTCTCCCGGCTGCGCCGCACCGGCATCGCCGCCATGCCGACCCCCGACGCCCTGACCCTCTTCGACACGGCCCGCACCAACGGGGCGGCGGCCCTCGTCCCGGCCCACCTGGACCTCACCGCCCTGCGCGAGCACGACAGCGCCCAGGTGCCGCCACTGCTGCGCGACCTCGCCGAAACCGGCCGCCCCCGCCGCACCAGGGCCGCCACCGCCCAGGAGACCGGCCCGGCCGCACTGCCCGCCCGCCTGAACGGCCTGCCCGCCGACCAGGCACGGGCCACCGTCCTGGAATGGGTCCGCGACCAGGTCGCCGTCGTCTTCGGCCACACCTCCGGCGCGAAGGTCGACGCCGACGAGGCCTTCACCCGTCTTGGATCCGACTCCCTGATCGCCGTCGAACTCTGCAACCGCCTGAACGCCTCCACCGGTCTTCGACTGCCGTCCACCATCGTCTTCAGTTACCCGACACCACGCGAACTGAGCGACCACATCAGCGACTTGCTGCGCCCCGAAGCCGCCGGCGAACCGGACCGGACGGACGAGGACGCGGCGATCCGCGAACTGCTGCGGACCGTCCCCATCGACCACCTGCGCAGCGCGGGCGTCCTCGAACTGGTCCTGGCCTGCGCCGCCACGCCGCACACCCCCGCCCCGGCGGCCGACGAGACGGCCGGCGCGGAGGAACTGTCGGACCTGGATCTCGAAGCACTGGTCGACCTGGCCCTGGAAGAGAAGTAGGTGGATGGCATGACCGACTCCGCGGAACGCACGGCGGACGGCGCGGACCGGGTCCAGCGGGCGCTGCGCACACTCCTGGAGGAACGCGACCGCCTCCGGCAGGAGAACGACGCCCTCAAGGCCGGCCGCGGCGAGCCGATCGCCGTGGTGGCCATGGCCTGCCGCTACCCGGGAGGCGTGACGACCCCCGAGGAACTGTGGGACGTGGTCCGCGAGGGCCGCGACGTCATCGCCGGCTTCCCCGAGGACCGCGGATGGCGCGACGTCTACGACCCCGACCCCGACGCCACCGGCCACGCCTACACCCGCCAGGGCGGCTTCCTGGCCGACGTCGCCGGCTGGGACGCCGACTTCTTCGGCACCAGCCCCCGCGAGGCCCTGGCCGTCGACCCGCACCACCGCCTGCTCCTGGAGACCTCCTGGGAGGCATTCGAACGCGCCGGGATCGTCCCCGCCGAGGTCCGCGGCGCCGAGGTCGGCGTCTTCTCCGGGGTCAGCTCCTCCGAGTACGGCTGGCGCTTCCTGGAAGGCGGCCAGAAGGACCTGGAGGGCTACCTGCTCTACGGCAGCGCCCTGAGCGTCGCCTCCGGCCGCGTCGCCTACGAACTGGGCCTGACCGGACCCGCCGTGTCGGTGGACACCGCCTGCTCCTCGTCCCTGGTCGCCCTCCACCTCGCGGTGCAGTCCCTGCGCTCGGGGGAGTGCTCCCTGGCCCTGGCCGGCGGGGCACTGGTGATGGCCACGCCCGCGATGTTCGTGGAGTTCTCCCGGCAGGCCGCCCTCTCGCCCGACGGCCGCTGCAAGGCCTTCGCCGACGGCGCCGACGGCACCGGCTGGGCCGAGGGCGTGGGCGTGCTCCTCCTGGAGCGCCTCTCCGACGCCCGGCGCAACAACCACCCGGTGCTCGCCGTCGTCCGCGGCACCGCGGTCAACCAGGACGGTGCCAGCAACGGGCTCACCGCCCCCAACGGCCGCGCCCAGGAGAAGGTGATCCGCAAGGCCCTGGCCAACGCGGGCGTCACCCCCGCCGAGGTGGACCTGGTCGAGGCCCACGGCACCGGCACCGTCCTGGGCGACCCCATCGAGGCCGGCGCACTGCTGGCCACCTACGGCCAAAACCGGGACCAGGACAGGCCGCTGTGGCTGGGATCCCTCAAGTCGAACCTCGGACACGCCCAGGCCGCCGCCGGCGTCGGCGGGGTCATCAAGACCGTGATGGCCATGCGCCACGGCCACCTGCCCAAGACCCTGCACGTCGGCGAGCCCTCGCACCACGTCGACTGGACCGCGGGCGCGGTCCAGGTCCTGGCCGAGGGCCGCCCCTGGCCCCGTACCGGCGGCCCCCGGCGGGCCGGGGTGTCCTCGTTCGGCGTCAGCGGCACCAACGCGCACGTCGTCCTGGAGGAGGCCCCGCAGGAGGGGACACAGGAACAGGCGGGGCAGCGGGCGGACGGGCACATCCCGGAGGCGGGTGTCGTCGGCGGCCTGGTGCCGTGGACGGTGTCGGGCAGGACCGCCAAGGCCCTGCGCCAACAGGCGGCCGAACTCCGCGACTTCGCCGCCGCCGACACCGGCCTGGACCTCGCCGCGGCCGGCTGGTCGCTGCTGTCGCACCGCTCACGCTTCGAGCACCGCGCGGTGGTCCTCGGCCGCACCAAGAACGAACTCCTGGACGCGCTCACGGCGTTGAGCGAGGGCACGGAATCCGCCGCGGTGGTCGACGGCACCGCGGGCGACCTCGGCGGCGTCGCCTTCATGTTCCCCGGACAGGGCTCCCAGTGGGTCGGCATGGGCCGCGAACTGTACGCGGCCTTCCCCGCCTTCGCGCGGAGCATCGACGCGTGCGCGGCCGCCCTGTCCGAATGGACCGACTGGTCGCTGCTCGACGTGATCCGCGGAGCCGACGGCGCACCGGCCCTGGACCGGGTCGACGTGGTCCAGCCCGCCCTGTTCTCGGTGATGGTGTCCATGGCCGCCCTGTGGCGGTCCTGGGGCGTGAAACCGTCCGCGGTGATCGGCCACAGCCAGGGCGAGATCGCCGCCGCCCACGTGTGCGGCGCCCTGTCCCTGCGCGACGCCACCAAGATCGTGGCACTGCGCAGCAAGGCCCTGGTGGAACTGATCGGACACGGCGGGATGGCGTTCGTCGCCGAGTCCGAAGCGGTGGTGCAGCGGCACCTGGAGCCGTGGAGCGAACGGATCAGCGTCGCCGTCGTCAACGGACCCCGCTCGGTGGTCGTGTCCGGGGAACCGGACGCGCTCGACGAATTCATCGAGAAGATGAAGGCCGACGGCGCCCAGGCCCAGCGCATCAAAGTCGACTACGCCTCGCATTCCCATCAAGTGACCCGCGTACGGGACACGGTGATCGACGCGCTGTCCGACGTGAAACCGAAATCCTCGGAACTTCCTTTCTATTCGACCCTGTACGGCGAAATCATCGACACCGCGCGGCTGGACGCCGACTATTGGTACGAGAACCTGCGCGAGAAGGTCCGCTTCGAATCCTCCGTACGGCAGCTGGCCGGAGACGGGTTCCGGGTGTTCGTCGAGATGAGCCCGCACCCCGTGCTGACCGTCCCCGTGCAGGAGATGACCGAGGACCTGGACGACGCGCTGGTGCTGTCCTCGTCGCGGCGCGGCCGGGGCGAGGTGGAGGCCGTCCTCTCCTCGCTGGCCGCCCTCCACGTCCGGGGCGGGAGCGTCGACTGGGACGCCCTGTTCACCACGCGCCGGCGCGTCGACCTGCCGACCTACGCCTTCCAGCGGCAGCGCTACTGGCTCAGCTCGGCGCCCACCGCGGCCGTGGCGGCCGACACCTCGGTGCAGGAGCCGCCGGTCGCCGACGACCAGGCCGTTCCGCTGCCGCAGCGGATCGTGGCACTCGTCCCCGACGAAGCGCAGGCCCTCGTCCTGGACCACGTCCTGGAACGGGTCGCCGTCGTGCTGGGACACCCCTCCGGCCAGTCCATCGACCCCGACGGCGAGTTCACGAAGATCGGCTTCGACTCGATGCTGTCGGCCGACCTGAGCAAACGCCTGACCGCCTCGACCGGCCTGAAGCTGCGGCCGAACGTGGTGCTGCGCCACCCCTCCCCGCGGCTCATCGCCCGGCACATCGTGTCCTCGCTGGCCAAGCCCGCAACACGCTGAACGGCCCGGCGACCCGGCCGGCTCCGCCCTTTCGAAAATGTCCCGCCGGCGGGACACCGCAAGCCAGAAAGCGGCTTGTCCCGCCCCGGTACCAAGTTGTCTTGACCTGCTGATTCACCTTCCGTGAAGGTGAGGTGATCCGCGAATTCCTCCGATTCCCGGACCTGTTCCCGGACCTGTTCTCCAAGGGGTTGATCCGTGTGCGTGCATTCGCTGCTTCGTCCGCGCATAAAGGACTGTGGCTGGCGGAGGAAATGTCTGCCGACACACTGAACCATGCGCTGACCATGTGGGACGTGGACGGTGAACTCGACGCGGCCGTCATGGAATCCGCGTTCCTGCACGTGCTGGACGAGGCCGAGGTCCTGCGCGTCACCTTCGCCGACGACGGCGAGGGACTGCGCCTGACACCGCGCGAGCTGGGGGACTGGCGGCCCTTCCACCTCGACCTGTCCGCCGCCGCCGACCCCGAGCAGGCCGCGCGCGAGGCGCTGGCCGACCTGATCCGCAAGCCCTTCGACCTCGGACACGACCTGCTGTTCCGGATGGGCGTCGTCACCCTCGCACCGGCCCGCTCCCTGGTGGTGATCGCCTACCACCACCTCGTCTCGGACGGCTTCGGCACCGGCGGCCTGCTCTCCAGGCGCCTCGCCGAGGTCTACACGGCGCTGGCGCGGGGCGAGGAGGCCCCCGCCCCGCCGCACCCGTGGGACGCCGAGTCGTTCACCGCCGAGGCCGCCGACTACCTCGCCTCCCCGCGGTTCACCGAGGACACCGGCTTCTGGCGCGACTACCTCGCCGACGCCCCCGCCCCCGCACAGCTCCCGCGCGTCGCACTCGCCGACACCGAGCGCGCCGCACTCGCCGAACCGATGAGCAGCGCCGACCGCTGGGGCGAACTGACCGAGCCCATCGGCATGGTCAGCCGCACCCTGACCGTCCCGCGCGCCGAGGCCGACGCCTGGACCGAGGCCGCCAAGGCCATGGGCGTGTGGACGTCCACGATGCTGACCGCCGCCGCGGCCCTGTACGTCCGCCACCGCTGCGACCGCCCCGAGTTCCTGCTCTCCCTGGCCGTCGGCAACCGGGCCGGCGTCGCGAGCAGGACACCCGGCCTCGCGGTGAACGTCGTCCCCGTGCGGGTGAAGGTCCCGCTGGACGCCACCTTCACCGACCTGGCCGACGCCGTCGTCGACGAGACGTACGAGATCTCCGGCCACACCGCCTGCCACTACTCCGACATCCAGCGCGCGAGCGGAACCGCCCTGAGCGACCGCGGCAGCTTCGGCGCCGTCATGAACGTCGTCGAGTTCGTCGAGCAGCTGCGCTTCGGCGACCTGCCGGCCCGCTACCTCGGCGGAACCACCGGCTCCTTCGACGAACTGTCCATCGGCGTCTACACCGACGGCAGCGCAGACAGCGACCTCTACATCCGCCTCGACGCCCCCGCACGCCTCTACGACCGTGCCGAACTGCGGTTCATCGGTGAGGAGTTGACCGCCCACATCCGGGCCGTGGCGGCCGACGGCGACCTGCGGGCCGGCGCAGTGGACGCGCTCACCGGCGCCGGCCGGGAGCGGGTGCTGACGGCACCGGACGACACCGGCACCCCGCTGCCCCTCCTGACGGTCCCTCAACTCTTCTCCCAGCGCGTCCAGTCGGCCCCCGACGCCGTCGCCCTGGAGTCCGGAGGCGGCACCCTCACCTACCGGGAACTGGACGAGCGCTCGAACCGGCTGGCCGAGGTCCTGCGCGGCCACGGCGTCGGCCCCGACACGGTCGTGGCGGTGGCACTGGAACGGTCGGTGGACCTGGCCGTCGCCCTGCTGGGCGTGGTGAAGGCGGGCGGCGCCTACCTGCCCCTCGACCCGGCGCTGCCCACGGCCCACGCCAAGCTCGTGACCGGCGACGCCGCCGCGCACACCCTGCTCACCGACGCGACGACCGCCCAGACACTCTCCGCCGGCCTCGGCATCCCGGCACTCGTCCTGGCCGACCTCACCGCCCCGACGGCCATTGCGACGGCCGCCAGCGAGACGGCCGCCACCGGGACCGCTGCCACTGCCGCCGCGGCCACCGGCGACCTCAGCGCCCCGACGGCCACCGGGACGGCCGCCACTGGAACCGCTGCCACTGCCGCCGGGACCACCGGCGACCTCACCGCCCCGACGGCCACCGGGACGGCCGCCACCGGGACCGCTGCCACTGCCGCCGCGGCCACCGGCGACCTCAGCGCCCCGACGGCCACCGAGACCGCCGCCGTCATCGATGGCACCGGGACCGCGACCGTCGCCGGGACAGCTGCCGCCGCGGCCAGCGGCGATGCGGCCCCGGCCGCCCCGCTCCCGCACCCCGACACCCTCCTCGCCGTGACGCCCGCGTCACCGGCGGCCGGCGCCCCCGCCGCCGTCGGCATCACGCACCGCAACCTGGCCCGGCTCGCCCTGGACCGCACCTGGCGGGACGCCACCGGCGGCAGCGTGCTGTGGCACACCCCGCCCACCTCCGACACCCTCGCCCTCGAACTGTGGGCGCCCCTGCTCAACGGCGGCCGCGTGGTCGTCGCCCCGCCCGGCGAACTCGACGCCGACGCACTGACCCGGGCGCGTACCGCACACGACCTCACCGCCGTGTGGCTGCCCGCCGCGCTGTTCGCCGCGATCGCCGCCGGGCGCCCCGCCGCCCTGGCCGGACTGCGCGAGGTGTTCACCGGAGGGGACCGTGTGCCCGCGGCCGCGCTGCGCCGTGTCCGCGAGGCCTGCCCCGAGCTGACGGTCGTGACCGGCCACGGCCCCGCGGAAGCCGGCCTGTTCGCCGCGGCCGGCCGCCTGGGCGCCCACGAGCCGCAGCACCGCGCGGGCACCCTCGGCCGCCCGGCGGACAACACCCGCCTCTACGTCCTGGGTCCGGGCCTGGCTCCCGTCCCCGCCGGCGTCACCGGCGAGCTGTACGTGGCCGGGCCCGGTGTGGCCCGCGGATACCTCGGCCGCCCCGCACGCACCGCGGAACGCTTCCTGCCCTGCCCCTTCGGCCCGCCCGGCGCACTCATGCACCGCACCGGCGACCGGGTGCGCCGGGGCGCCGACGGACTCATCGAGCACGTGGCCGACGCCGGCACCCAGGCCGACGTACGCGGTGTCCGCGTCGATCCGGCCGAGGCCGAGGAGGTGCTGTCCGGGCATCCCGCCCTCGCCCACGCGGTCGTCGCCGCCAGGCCGGACGACACCGGGCAGCCACGCCTGGTGGCCTACGTCGTCCCGGCCGACGGCCGCAGCGTGTCCGGCGACGAACTGCGCGCCTTCGCCGCGAAGCGGCTCCCGGAGTCCGCGGTCCCGGCCCTGTTCACCGTGCTGGAGCGGCTGCCGGTGACGGCGGCCGGCCGGGTCGACCGGGCCGCCCTGCCCGAGCCCGTCACCGAGCCGGACACCTACCGCGCACCGCGCAACGACACCGAACGGATCCTCGCCGAGGCGTTCGCCGAGGTCCTCGAAGTGGACCGGGTCGGCATCGACGAGGACTTCTTCGACCTCGGCGGCAACTCGCTGCGCGCGATCCGCCTGGTCGGCCTGATCCGCGCGGAGCTGAAGCAGGAGGTGTCCATCCGCCGCCTGTTCGCGGCGCGGACCGTCACCGGCCTGTCGGACATGTGGAAGGACCTCGGCCGGTCCAGCAGGCCGAGCCTGCGCAGGCGCACGAAGGAGGGCGCGGTCCTGTGACGCCGGGGCCCCGGATGCCGGGGTCCTCGACGCCAGGGGCCTTCGACGCCGGGCACGGCCCGGCCCGGTCAGCACGGTTCGGCACGGCGGAAGGCGAAGGAAAAGAATCATGGACTCTCTGACACAGGCCCTGCTGTCCGGGGCCGGCCCGGAAGAACTCGGGCGGCACGAACTCCCCCCGACCTACGAGGCGGCGCACCTGCTCGCCGCGGACCTCGGCATGTTCGACGGCGTGGCGGACAACGACGTCCGCAAGTCGCTGCACGTCGGGCAGGTCCCCATGCCGGACATCGCGCCGGACGAGGTGGTCGTCGCCGTCATGGCGAGCTCCATCAACTACAACACCGTGTGGTCGGCGACGTTCGAGCCGGTGCCCACGTTCGAGTTCCTCAAGCGCGGTGCCCGCCAGGGCGGTTGGGCCGCCCGCCACGACCTGCCCCACCACCAGGTCGGCTCGGACGCCTCCGGCGTCGTCGTCCGCGCCGGCGCCGGCGTGCGGCACTGGAAGCCGGGCGACCACGTCGTCGTCAGCTGCGTCCAGGTCGACGAACAGGAACCGGCGACCCACGCCGACGCCATGCTCGGCCAGGGACAGAAGATCTGGGGCTACGAGACCAACTTCGGCTCCCTCGCCCACTACGCGGTGGTCCGCGCCAGCCAACTCCTGCCCAAACCGGCCCACTTGACCTGGGAGGAGTCGGCGGGCGTGCTGCTGACCGCGGCCACCTCCTACCGGATGCTCGTCGGCGCCAACGGCGCCCGGATCAAGCAGGGCGACATCGTCCTGATCTGGGGTGCCACCGGCGGCCTCGGCGCGTTCGCGGTCCAGATGGTCAAGAACGCCGGCGGCATCGCCATCGGCGTCGTCGGCTCCGAGCGCAAGGCCGAGGCACTGCGCCGCCTGGGCTGCGACGTGATCATCAACCGCAACGACATCGGCCTGGGCGGCGACGACGCGCTCACCCCCGAGCGCACCATCGAGCTGGGCAAACGGCTGGGACGGGAGATCCGCCGGCAGGTCGGCGAGGACCCGCACGTCGTCTTCGACTACGTCGGCCGGGCCACCTTCGGGATCTCGGTGTTCGTCGTCCGCAAGGGCGGCACCGTCGTCACCTGCGGCTCCAGCACCGGCTACGACCACCACTTCGACAACCGCTACCTGTGGATGAACCTCAAACGGGTCATCGGCAGCCACGCCGCCAACCTCCAGGAACAGGCCGAGTGCAACCGGCTCTTCCAGCTCGGCCACCTCTCACCCGTCCTGTCCGAGGTCTTCCCCCTCAAGGACGTGGGCGAGGCCGCACGGCGGGTCCAGAACAACCAGCACATCGGCAAGGTCGGCGTCCTGTGCCTGGCCCCCGAGGAAGGACTCGGCGTCACCGACCCCGCGCTGCGCGAACAGCTCGGCGTCGCCCGCCTCAACCCGCTGCGCCCCGGCGCACCCGATCCGGTGGCGGAGGTGTCCTGACATGGGGATCGGCATACTCTCCACCGGCTCCTACCTGCCCAAGCACGAGGTCGGCAACGAGGAGATCGCCGAACGCGTCGGCGTCAGCGCGGAATGGATCGAACGCAAGACACAGATCAGGTCCCGGCGCTACGCCGCCGACCACGAGGCGACCTCCGACCTCGCCGTGAAAGCAGCCGAACGCGCCCTGGAACAGGCCGGACTGACAGCCGATCAGATCGACCACATCATCGTCTCGACCTCCACCGGCGACTTCCCGCAACCGCCCACCTCCTACCTCGTCCAGCACGGCCTCGGCGCCTACGGGGCGGCCTGCCTCGACATCAACGTCGTATGCAGCGGCTTCGTCTACGCCCTGGCGCTGGCCCACAGCCTGGTCGGCGTGAACCCCGACGCCCGCATCCTGGTGATCGGCGCCGACGTCTACTCGCGGATCCTGGACTTCACCGACCACAGGACCGCGATCCTGTTCGCCGACGGCGCCGGCGCCGCCATCGTCGGCACCGTCCCCGAACCGCACGGGATCATCGCCACCGACCTCTCCAGCCGCGGCGACGCCCACCACCTGATCCGCGTCGAGGCAGGCGGCAGCCGCAGGCCCGCCTCCGCCGCGACCGTCGCCGAGGGCGCCCACTACTTCAGGATGGACGGCCGCGGCGTACGGGACTTCGTCGCCGAGCACGTCCCGCCCGCACTCCTCGCCCTCGCCCGCAGAGCCGGCGTCGACATCGGCGCCGTCGACCACTTCGTACCGCACCAGGCCAACGGCGTGATGCTCGGCGAGGTCGTCGAACGCACCGGCCTGGGCGCCGCGCACACCCACCGCACGCTCATCAGGTACGGCAACGTCGGCAGCGCCTCCGTACCGGTCGCCCTCGACGAGGCCAACCGCACCGGCGCCCTCAAAACGGGCGACCTGGTCCTGCTCGCCGGATTCGGCGGCGGCATGTCGATCGGAGCGACACTTCTGAACTGGGGGACCCCCGCATGACCACGTCCACACACAGCGCCACGCCCGGCATCGAGCGGGTGGGCGTCGCCGGCAGCGGCATCATGGGCACCGGCATCGCCGAACTGTGCGCCAAACGCGGGCTCGACGTGAAGGTCGCGGTGTTCTCCGAGACCTCACTGCGCACCGCGCCGCAGCGCCTGGCCGCCTCCCTGGAGCGGGCCGTGGCCAAGGGCCGGCTGACCGGGCAGGAACGCGACGCGGCCCTGGACCGGGTGTCCTTCACCCGCGACCTCGCCGACCTCGCGGACCGCCAACTGGTCGTCGAGGCCGTCAAGGAGGACGAGCAGCTCAAACGGGACCTGTTCGCCACCCTCGACAAGACCGTCGAGGACCCCGACGCGATCCTGGCCACCAACACCTCCTCCCTGCCCGTCGTACGGCTCGCCTCCGCCACCCGGCGCCCCGGCCAGGTCCTCGGCATCCACTTCTTCAACCCCGTGCCCGCCCTGCCCCTTGTCGAGCTCGTCCCCTCCGTCCTGACGGAGGCGACGGTCGCCGAACGGGCCCTGGTCTTCGTCCGCGACACCCTGGGCAAGCAGCCGATCGCCGCCCCCGACCGGGCCGGGTTCCTCGTCAACGCCCTGCTGTTCCCCTACCTGCTGTCCGCGATCCGCATGGTCGAGTCCGGCCTCGCGACGGCCGAGACCATCGACCAGGGCATGACCCAGGGCTGCGCCCACCCGATGGGCCCCCTGCGCCTCGCCGACCTCATCGGCCTGGACACCACCGTCTCCATCGCCCAGGCCATGTACGAGGAGTTCAAGGAACCCCTCTACGCACCCCCGCCCCTCCTGCTCAGCCTGGTCGAAGCAGGCCACCTCGGCAAGAAGACCGGCCGGGGCTTCCACACGTACGCCTGAACCCGTTCTCCAGTCTCCCGGGCGCTGCCGGACGCTAGGCTGCGCGGGGAGTTCTTCAGGGGACGGCGGGGGGTGCCATGGCGAAGGTGACGATCAGCCTGGACAGTGATCTGGCGATCGAGGTCATGCTGCTGGCCGGTACCAGAAGTCCGCAGGACGCCGTCGAGCTGATCGTCCGGGACTATCTGGCACGCGGCCACCGCACCGAGGCCCGCACCGGCGAGACCACCGACCAGGACCGCCTCTCCGACCGCAGGTCGGCACCGGAAGAGGGCCGCTGAGCGCTCCCCCCGGAACGATTTCGGACGCCCCGCTCACCCTCACGATCCACGCACCCCGCCCCTCCTGCTCCGCCCGGTCGAAGCAGGCCGCCCGGGCAGGAAGACCGGCCGGGGCTTTCCCACGTACACCTGAGCCCGTTGCTCACGGCCCGGGTTCAGTCGTCCTGCTTCTGGGCGGTCAGCTGGAAGAGCCGGGCGGTGTGCATGTAGGGCGGCCGCGCGGTCGTGGCGAGTTCCAGCCGTTCCAGGTCGGCGTAGAACGCCGGGTCGTACTTCCGCGCGTCGTCGGTGATGTAGTCGCAGAAGCTGCGGATGCCGTAGTGCCGTACGTCCTCGCAGCCGAGGCCCCGCAGCACGGGGATGATCTCCTCTGCCGTATGCAGCGTCATCGCCGAGTCGAACATCCGGGTCCGGGACCGGTCCGTGCCGAGCGCGGCCAGCGCGGCGGCGGGGTCGGTCTCGCGCACGGCGATGTTCAGGGCGGCCGAGTGACGGTTGATGGCCATCACCGAGAACAGCCCGCCGGGCCTGAGGGGGGCCAGCGCCGCGGCGAGGACGCCCGGCACGTCGTCCACGTACGGGAGAAGACCGTGGCACAGGACCACGTCGAACGCCCCCTCGCGGATATGGGCGGGCAGGGCGGTGACGTCGGCGTGCACGCAGGTGACCAGCTCCGTCAGGCCGGCCGCCGAGGCCCGCTCGGTCGCGGCGGCGAGCATGGCGGGCGCGTAGTCGACGACGGTGACGTGATGCCCGTGGGCGGCCAGACGTATCGTGTCGCCGCCGTCACCGCCGGCGAGGTCGAGTATCCGCAACGGGCCGCCGCCCAGGCTGTCGAGACGACGGGCGAGGTTCGCCTCGACGACCGCGTACCGCAGCCGGCCCCAGGGGGCGTCCTGCCATTCCTGCCAGGTGGTCATCGCGGCGTCGAACTTCTCGGGAGCTTCAGGCATCGGGCGACGATAACCCGAACCCGCCCGCCCGGCCCGTGCACCGGGACACGACCAGGGAGGAGGGGCCCGGGGTCGACCCCGGGCCCCTCCTCCCTGGTCGTGTCCCGGCGTCCGCCGGGCGCCGGTCAGGAGACGGTGGTGCTGGTGAGCAGGTCCTCGGTGACGGCGGTGGCGACGCGGTCGAGCTGGTCGAAGAGGTAGAAGTGGCCGCCGGGGAACACCTTCACCGTGAAGTCGCCGGTGGTGTGCTCCCGCCAGGTGTGGGCGTCCTCGACCGACGCGATCGGGTCGCTGTCCCCGATCAGGGCGGTCACCGGGGCCGTGAGCGGGACGCCCGCAGGGGCGCGATAGGTGCCCAGGATGCGGTAGTCGGCCCGCAGCGCCGGCAGCACCAGCTCCAGGATGTCGGGGTCGTCGAGCATCGACTGGTCGGTACCGCCGAGGCGCCGCACCTCGGCCAGCATGTCGGCGTCGTCGTACAGGTCGTAGGCGCTGTCGCGCAGGTCCGGACCGCCCCGGCCGGAGAAGAACACCCGCTGCGGGGCGGGCAGTTGACGCCGGGCGAGCAGCCGGGCCGTCTCGAACGCCACCAGCGAGCCCATGCTGTGCCCGAACAGGGCGTACGGCCGCCCGTCCGCGGCCAGTTCACCGGCCAGCTCGTCCGTCACCGCCTCCGCGAGCGGCGCCAGCGCCGTGAACGGCTCCTCGCGGTAACGGTCCTGGCGCCCCGGGTACTGCACGCACAGCACGTCGACGTGCGGGTGCAGTGCGCGCGCCAGGTCCTTGAACGCCGTCGCGGAGCCTCCCGCGTGCGGGAAGCACACGAGCCGCGGCCCGTCCGCCGCGGTCGTGGTGAAGCGTCGCAACCACGTGCTGTTCACTGTCGGTTGTCCCTTCGTCGGGGTCGTCACGGCCGGCCCGTCCACTGACGGGATCCGGCCGGTGTTCGTTTCGGGCAGAGGGCCGCTCAGCCCCGCGGGGCCGGGCCGAACCAGGTCTCCAGGGCGGCCCGGAGACCGCCGGTGACGGGCGCGGTGCCGTCCTCGGCCGCCCAGGCGACGTGGCCGTCGGGGCGGATCAGCAGCGCGGCGGGCGCGGGGATCTCGCCGAGAGCCGGGACGATCCAGGTGTCGTCCTCGCTGCGCGCCTCGACCACGTCCACCCGGCCGGCCCAGCCCGCGGCGGCCGCAGCCGTCCGCGCGCCGCCGGTCAGGTCGAGCAGGACCGGGCGGCCGGCGTGCAGCAGCTCATGGACCCGGGTGGCGCCGTCGGCGCCCTTCAGGTCGGCGTCCGGGACCCGGCGCCCGGTCAGCGGGTGGTCGCCGTCGACGGGGTAGCGGATGTCCAGCGCCGTCAGCAGGTGCCGCAGGTACTGGTTGACCTCGTCGAACACCATCAGGGAGCCGAACACCTCGCGCAGCGCGTCCGTCTGCGGCCCGGGACGCACCAGCGCCGACTGCGCCCGGGTGTTGTGCAGCACCCGCTCCCCGACCGGATGCCGCTCGGCGTGATAGCTGTCCAGCAGACTCTCCGGCGCCAGCCCGCGCACCACCGAGCCGAGCTTCCAGCCGAGGTTGACCGCGTCCTGCACCCCCATGTTCAGCCCCTGCCCGCCGGCCGGGAAGTGGATGTGCGCCGCGTCCCCGGCGAGCAGTACCCGCCCCTTGCGGTACCGGTCGGCCTGCCGTGCCGCGTCGTTGAACCGGGAGACCCAGCGCGGGTTGCGCATGCCGAAGTCGGTGCCCGCGACCCGTATCAGGGACTCGCGCAGCCGCTCGAACGTCACGCTCTCCTCGCGGTCCGCGACCCGGTCGAACTCCGAGGTGATCACCCGGTGCCAGCCCGGCTCGAACGCGATCGCCGAGTAGTCGCCGGCGGGCGTGCGCCGCACCCAGACGTAGTCCTCGGGCAGATCGGGGAGTTCGACGTCACCGATCAGCGCCGTCATCGTCGCCTCGGTGCCGGGAAAACCGATCCCCGCCAGCCTGCGCACCGTGCTGCGCCCGCCGTCGCAGCCCACCAGATAGCGGGCGCGCAGCGTCGCGGGCGCCTCATGCTCCCCGCCGGTCTCGACGCTCACACCGTTCTCGTCCTGGCCGATCCCGCTCACCTCGCACCCGCGGCGCACCTGCACGCCGAGCTCGGCGGCCCACTCCTCCAGGAGCCGCTCGATGGCGGACTGGAGGATCATCAGTGGGTAGGGGTGGCGTGACTCCGACTCGTCGAAGTCGAGGTAGAGGCCGGAGAAGTGGCCCACCGGCTGGAGCTGCCCCTCGTCCAGGAAGCGGTCCAGGATCCCGCGCTGGTCCAGCACCTCCAGGGTGCGCGAGTGGATCCCGCCGGCCCGCGACTCGCCCGAGCGCTGTGCGAGCCGTTCGACCACGATCACGTCGGCGCCCGCCAGCCGCAGTTCGCAGGCGAGCATCAGGCCCGTGGGCCCGGCGCCCGCGATCACCACATCCGTGTCCGTGCCGGTGTGTCCCACGTGTGCCCCCTCAATCCGCTGCGCCTGTCACGGCATTGGCTGCCTCCACGCTCACCCACGCGAAGGAGCGGTTCAAGGCAACTCATCACCGGTGCGCGGCTGTTGGCGGTCGCGCTTGCCATGTCCCGCCGGCGGGACACGCGCCGACGGGACATGCGCCGACGGGACACGCGGCGGCGGGACATGCGCGGGAGGTACGCGGGACGTACGGCGGCGAGGCGTACGGCGAACGGGGCGTACGGCGGCACGCGAAGACACCCTGGCTCCGCCGGAGGGTTCTCCGGCGGAGCCAGGGTGCAGGACGGGGGAGCGGCGCCCGGGTGAACCGGTGCCGGGTCGTGTGTCAGGCGGCGTCGAGGGCGGCGGTGATCTTGCCGGCGGTCGCGGTGAGGGTGGGGCCGGGGCCGCCCTTGGGGCTGCGGGCCGACGCCTCGACGGCGACCAGGACGGTGCTGCGGAAGTTGTCGGCCTCCTCGGGCGCCTGCTTCTTCAGCAGCTGCACGGCGGCGGTCAGGGCGGGCAGGACACGGTCGGCGATCTCGGCCGCGGACTTGCCGCTCAGGTCCCCGACCGGGGAGGACTTCTCCGCCAGCACATGGCCGACCAGGCCGGTGCCGGTGGTCAGGGCGATGCTGCCCTGGGTGGCCACCTTGTGCGGGGAGTCGGCGCCGGCGGCCGCGGCCATCAGCGTCACGGCGCCGTAGGCGGCGGTCCGCAGGGTGAGCTTGTCCTGGTCGCTGAGGGTGACGGACATGGTGGGGGGCTCCTTCGTGTCGTACGCCGTACCCGGCGTCGCTCCGTTTACGTGACACCACTATGGCATGTACATGGCATCACGGGTGGGCCATTGATGGCACCGAAATGAGCCATGCTGCGAGTCCGGCAGCCACCGCGCCCGCGACGGCCACCGCGACCGCTTCAGCCGCACGCCCGCTTCGGCCACCGCAACCGCTGCGGCCACCGCGCCCGCTTAGGTCGCCTCGCCCGCTGCGGCCCCACGACCGCCGCTGCCGCACCAACCCCCTTGGACAGCGCACCGGCAGGAAACCCGCCGGCGCCCTCGGGGGATGGGTGGGGACACCGGCGGGGCCCTTCGGCGCTCCAAGAAGGCTCATGACCATCCGCATCGGAGCTCACGACCCCGACCCTGACACGCTCCACTCGACGCGGCCTCGAGCGCCGCTGGAGCGCCCGGCCCCATCCTCGGCGGCCGTCGTCCGGCGCTCCAACCGGCTTCAAGTCGCCTGCCGGACGCTGGCGTTCGGCCCATCGCTCGGATGGCTGATCACGACGGCCGGAGGGACTCTCATGACCGCCCTGGACGAAACGCCGGTCGGGCAGCGGCGCGGCACGGTCGCCGAACTCGAGGCCGTACGCGCCGAGATGCGCCGGGGACCCAGCGACAAGGCCACCGAGGCGCAGCACGCCAAGGGCAAGCTCACCGCCCGCGAACGCCTCCAACTCCTCTTCGACGACGGCCGGTTCACCGAGGTCGAGGGACTGCGCAGACACCGGGCCAGCGGCTTCGGCCTGGAGGACAGGCGCCCCTGGACCGACGGTGTGGTCACCGCCTGGGGCCGCGTCTTCGGCCGTACCGTCTTCGCCTACGCCCACGACTTCCGTATCTTCGGCGGCTCCCTCGGCGAGGCGCACGCCGAGAAGATCCATAAGATCATGGACATGGCCGCCACGGCGGGGGCCCCGATCGTGGGCCTGTGCGACGGCGCCGGAGCACGCATCCAGGAAGGCGTGACCGCGCTCGCCGGCTACGGCGGCATCTTCCAGCGCAACGTCCGCAACTCCGGGGTCATCCCGCAGATCAGCGTGATGATGGGCCCCTGCGCGGGCGGCGCGGCCTACTCCCCGGCCCTGACCGACTTCGTGTTCATGGTGCGCGGCACCTCGCAGATGTTCATCACCGGCCCCGACGTCGTCCACGCCGTCACCGGGGAGAGGATCAGCCACGACGAACTCGGCGGCGCCGACGCCCACACCACCCTGTCCGGAGTCGCCCACTTCGCCTACGACGACGAGGAGAGCTGCCTCGCCGACGTCCGCTACCTGCTGTCCTTCCTGCCCGCCAACAACCGCGAACAGCCACCCTCCGAGCCCGCCGCCGACCGGCCCGACCGGCTCACCCCGGCCCTGCTCGACCTGGTGCCCGCCGACGAGAAACGCGCCTACGACATGCGCGCGGTCATCGAGGAGTTCGTCGACACCGGCGACTTCTTCGAGGTGCACGAGGCCTGGGCACCCAACGTCGTGTGCGCCCTCGCGAGGCTGGACGGCCACGCGGTCGGCATCGTCGCCAACCAGCCCGCAGCCCTCGCCGGAGTCCTCGACATCAAGGGCAGCGAGAAGGCGGCCCGCTTCGTGCAGCTGTGCGACGCCTTCAACATCCCGCTCGTCACCCTCGTCGACGTGCCCGGCTTCCTGCCCGGCGTCGGCCAGGAACACGGCGGCATCATCCGGCACGGCGCGAAACTCCTCTACGCCTACTGCAACGCGACCGTCCCCCGTATCCAGCTGATCCTGCGCAAGGCCTACGGCGGCGCCTACATCGTCATGGACTCCCGCTCCATCGGCTCGGACCTGTCACTGGCCTGGCCCGGCAACGAGATCGCGGTCATGGGCGCCGAGGGCGCGGCGGGCGTCGTCTTCCGGCGCGAGATCGCCGCCGCCCACGACCCCGAGGCCGCCCGCCGCCAGCACATCAAGGAGTACCGGGAACAGCTCATGCACCCCTACTACGCCGCCGAACGCGGCCTGGTGGACGACGTCATCGACCCCGCCGAGACCCGGACCAGACTCATCGACGCCCTCGACATGCTGCGCACCAAGTACGTGGACCAGCCCTCCCGCAAACACGGCAACCAGCCGCAGTGAGCCCTTCCCCCCGGCTTCCCCTCAGCGGGCGAACTTCTCGACGGCCGCCGGGGTGACGGGGGTGAAGAAGTTGACGAGGTTGCCGTCGGGGTCACGGAACAGCAGCGACCGGTTGCCCCAGGGCATCGTCGTGGGACCGGCGACGACGTCGGTGACGAAACCGGCCAGGTCCCGGTGGACGCGGTCCACGTCGTCGACGAGGAACTCGGTGATCACGCTGTGGTTGTCCGCCGGGCGCGCGGAGCCCGGGGCGAACAGCGGGACGGTGCGGGTGCCGGCGATCGCGAGGGTGGCGCCCGAGGTCCTGAGTTCGGCGAAGTCCTCGGTGGCCCACGTCGCCCGCGCCCCCGTGGCCCGCTCGTAGAACGCGACGAGGCGTGCCACGTCGCCGGTGATGATGCGGATCGAGACGAAGTCCATGGGGATCACTCCTTGGCCGTTCTGGAGGCGTGCACTGCGCAGGCTAGGACGAATAGGGGACAGAACCGGTCCGGTATGCGCGCTAGGTTGGGCACATGTCCCGACCCACCGCCCGCGTGCTGACACTCCTGGAGCTGTTGCAGTCGGGCGGCACCCGGACGGTGGCCGAACTGGCCGGCCGGCTCGGCGTCGAGGGGCGCACCGTGCGGCGGTACGTGGACCAGCTGATCGACCTGGACGTGCCCGTGGAGTCGGTGCGCGGCCGCTACGGCGGCTACCGCCTCGCCCCCGGGTACCGCCTGCCGCCGCTCATGCTCAGCGACGAGGAGGCGCTGGCCGTCCTGCTCGGCCTGGTCGCCGGCCGCCGGGCAGGGATGACGACGGCGCAGCGCACGGCGAGCGAGACGGCGTCGGCGAAGATCCGGCGGGTGCTGCCCCGGCACCTCGCCCGCCGGCTCGACGCCCTGGCGGAGGCGCTCGCCTTCACGGACCGGCCCGGCGAGGCGGACACCCCGGACGCCGAGGTCCTGCTCACCCTGGCCGACGCGGTGCGCCACCATCGGCCGGTCTCGATCCGCTACACCGGACGCGACGGGCGGCGCGGCGAACGCACCCTGCACGCGTACGGGATCGTCGCCCACGCGGGCCGGTGGTACGTCACGGGCGAGGACGCCGGGATCGGCGAGGACCGGACCTTCCGCCTCGACCGCATCGAGGACGCGCGGACCCTGCCCGGCTCCTTCGAAGCACCCGCGGGCCCCGGCCCGGCCCAGCGCCTCCTGTCCGGGTTCGCCACGGCCGAGTACCGCCACGAGGTGACCCTGCGGATCCAGGGGACGACCGAACAGATCCGCGCCCACTTTCCCGCCAGCGTCGCGAGCTTGGAGGAGCTGGAGGAGTACGAGCCGGCGGCGGTCGAGGACCCGGCCGCCGAGCGCTGGATGCGCGTCGAGCTGCGCGCGGAGCGCCTCGACTGGCTGCCCCCACTGCTCGCCGCACTCGACCGGCCGTTCGTCATCGAACGCCCCGACGAACTACGAGACCTGGTCACCGCACTGGCCGCCCGCCTCACCTCCCACGCCCGCCGGACCTGACCGCGGGGAACCGCTGCCATGAGACGGCACAACCAGGACCTGCCCGGCCGATCATGCGTGCGGGCAGCCGGGGATGATGCCCGGGTGAGCATCATCGTCAAGTTCTTCGTGGCGCCGGACGACACAGCAGCGACTTCGACCTTCCAGACCGGACCAGGCCCGGCCTTCGAGTCGCTCTCCTTTGGTAAATTCGATCCTGAGGAAGCGGTGGTCGAGTGGGAATGCCTTCTTGCCGGCGGCGACTTCGAGGATCTCGTCGAAGCCGGCGAGCCGCGCATCCTCGCCGAAGACAACCACGGCGGATGCGTCGTCTTCGCGATATCGCCCGGTCTGTCGACCGCGCTGGCGGATGCCGAGCGCCCCAGGTTGCGTGAGATCGCTGCCTCATGGGTTCAGCTCCGTGCGAAGGAGGGCGAGATCATCGACGTGGAGATCGCCGACAGGATCATGAGCGATCTGGCCACGCTCGTCAGCAGTGCTTGTCGTCAGGGGCAGGGCGTCTACTGCTGGGTCGCGTAGGAGCGGCGGCATTCCCGTCGCAAGCACAGGAACTCTGATCCCTATTCGGTGACGAACGGCGCATATCCAATGGGGACCTCGCTCACCTGAAGGTCGGAGAAGAGCAAGGTCAGGTTGTGCGCGTTGGTCTCGATGCGTACCTCGTGGAATTCGATCCCGAGGGCGTTCGACCAGCGTCGGGTGGCCTCCGACTCGGGGAGAAGATTGGCTCCCGGGCAGAGGCAGTGCCACTTCACGCCCCAGACGTATCCGTCGAGGTCGACACCGGTTTCGTGGTCGATGAGCCGGTCGTCCAAAGAGACCCGCCAGGTTTCCGCCGGCACTGACGTCTCGCACCGCGCCTCAACGCAGCACCTGAAGAGGTACCGCAGGTAGGACGGCGTGATGCCGGTACGGGGATCAGCCGTCACGTAGACGATGACTTCGTAGTCGCGCATGTAGTTGGTGTATCCGTGGTGTACGACAGCGTGATCGAAGATCTCGTCAAGCATCTGTTCAAGTGCGGCAGCATCCATGCCGCCCTTCTATCTCACTCGGCGAGGCACCCGCGCCCCGGCATCCGTCCGGCTGGACCGCGCCCCACACGATGACGAAACGCCCGGCGCAGCATCCGCAGCGGCCGCCGGGAACGGCGCTGTACCAGCTCCGCGATCGAAACGGAGGCCGTAGCGGCCACCTCGCCCGCGACGCAGGCGACGCCGGACTCCGGGGCGGACGGACGAGGGGCACGGTTCTCCAGACGGTTGCCGCCCGCGGCCTCAAGGGTCGGCGGGACCAGGGGCGTTGGCGGCCATGGTGGACGGTCGCGAACGAGGAACGCTCGAAGAGCACCAGAGAAGCTCGTGCCCTGGGCGCCCACGGTCCTCCCACTGGCCCCTGTGCCCATCCTCGACCGGGAACCGAGCGTGAGGGGGCATAGATGGACGGTGCAGCCGGTCGTCCCGGTGGACCGAGATCCCGAACAGGAGATGGTCGGCATGAGCATCAGCGCGAGCGAACACACCGGGAACGGCACCGGCGAACTCGACGATCTCTTCCACGTCTTCGACACGACGCTGCGCGACGGCGCGCAGCGCGAGGGCATCAACCTCACGGTCGCCGACAAGCTGGCCATCGCGCGGCACCTGGACGACTTCGGGGTGGGCTTCATCGAGGGCGGCTGGCCCGGCGCCAACCCCCGCGACACCGAGTTCTTCGCCCGCGCCCGCAGCGAACTCGACCTGCGACACGCCAAGCTCGTCGCCTTCGGCGCCACCCGCAGACCCGGCGCCCGGGCGAGCGAGGACCTTCAGGTCAAGGCGCTCCTGGACTCCGGCGCCCCGGTGATCACGCTGGTCGCCAAGGCGCACGACCGGCATGTGGAGCTGGCGCTGCGCACCACGCTGGAGGAGAACCTGGAGATGGTCCGCGACACCGTCTCCCACCTGGTCGCGCAGGGCCGGCGGGTGTTCGTGGACTGCGAGCACTTCTTCGACGGCTACCGCGCGAACCCCGCCTACGCGAAGTCCGTGGTCCGGGCCGCGCACGAGGCCGGAGCCGACGTGGTCGTGCTGTGCGACACCAACGGCGGCATGCTCCCCGCCCAGGTCCAGGCGACCGTACAGACGGTGCTCGCGGACACCGGCGCCCGCCTCGGCATCCACGCCCAGGACGACACCGGCTGCGCGGTCGCCAACACCCTGGCCGCGGTCGACGCCGGCGCCACCCACGTCCAGTGCACCGCCAACGGCTACGGCGAACGCGTCGGCAACGCCGACCTCTTCCCCGTGGTCGCCGCGCTGGAGCTGAAGTACGCGAGGAAGGTCCTGCCTCCGGGCAGGCTCCGCGAGACCACCCGCATCTCCCACGCGATCGCCGAGGTCGTCAACCTCACCCCCTCCACCCACCAGCCCTACGTCGGTGTCTCCGCCTTCGCGCACAAGGCGGGCCTGCACGCCTCCGCCATTAAGGTCGACCCCGACCTCTACCAGCACATCGACCCCGAACTCGTCGGCAACCGGCTGCGGATGCTGGTCTCCGACATGGCCGGCCGCGCCTCCATCGAGCTCAAGGGCAAGGAGCTCGGCATCGACCTCGGCGGCGACCGCGAACTCGTAGGAAGGGTCGTGGAACGCGTCAAGGAACGCGAACTCAAGGGCTACACCTACGAAGCCGCCGACGCCTCCTTCGAACTCCTGCTGCGCGCCGAGGTCGAGGGCAGGCCGCTGCGCTACTTCCGGGTCGAGTCCTGGCGGGCCATCCTGGAGGAACGTCCCGACGGCAGCCACGTCAACGAGGTCACGGTGAAACTGTGGGCCAAGGGCGAGCGCATCGTCGCCGCAGCGGAGGGCAACGGCCCGGTCAACGCCCTGGACCGCGCCCTGCGCGTCGGCCTGGAACAGATCTACCCCCAGCTCGCCCGCCTCGGCGTGGTCGACTACAAGGGCCGCATCCTGGAGGCCAGGCACGGCACCCAGTCCACGACCCGCGTCCTGATCTCCACCACGGACGGCACGGGGGAGTGGTCCACGGTCGGCGTGGCCGACAACGTCATCGCAGCGTCCTGGCAGGCCCTGGAGGACGCGTACACCTACGGCCTGCTGAGGGCGGGCGCCGAACCGGTCGAGTGACGTACCCCTCGGACGGCCCCGGCCCCGGCCCCGGCCCCGGCTCAGTCCGAGTCCTGGTCCTGGTCCTGGTCTGAATCCGAGTCGGAGTCAGGGTCCGCGTCAGAGTCAGGGTCCTGGTCGGGGTCGGACCCGTTGGTGTCGTTCGACGTCGACGTGGTGTGGAGGACCGCGCGGGCCTGTTCGGCGGCGCGGGTGATGCTCTCGCTGATGAAGTCGAGGAAGCGGGCGACGTTCTCCAGGCGGATGGCGGCGGGGGTGTCACGGCCGAGGACGGCCACGCCCTGGCGCGCGGTCTTCACGAGTTCGTCGTTGGCCCGCGCGCTGGCGATCGTCGCCTGGTAGAACAGCTCGCCGTCGACGACGTAGCGGTCGCGGCGGCCCTCGTCGCGTTCCCGGCGTACGAGACTCTGGCTCTCCAGGAACGTGATGGCCTTGGAGATGGAGGCCGGGCTGACCTGGAGACGCTGGGCGAGCCCGGACGCGGTGAGGCTGCCCGTGTCCGAGGTGAACAGACAGGTCAGCACCCGGGCCGGAATCTTGGGCAGACCCGAACCCATGAGGACGGTCGTGAACGTCTCCTCGTACTCCGTCACGGCCTCGGCGTCCCGGCCGTGCGGCTGCGGAGCGGCGGCCGGCCCCCGGGCGGGCGCGGTCCTGCGCCGGTGGGCACGGCGTTCGGTGGCGCGGTGGGCCAGGTTGGCGCGGTAGGCGGTGGGACCGCCGTTGCGCATCACCTCACGCGTGATCGTCGAGGTCGGACGGCCGAGGCCGCGGGCGATCTCGGCGTACGGGAGGCTGTCGGCCAGTCCCAGCGCGATCTGCTGGCGTTCCTGCTGGGTGAGTCTGCCTCCCGGCATCGCGTCTCCTCGGTGATCTCGCAACGGTCCCTGAGCGCCCCACTATAGCGTTCACTCCTCACCCATTGCAATGATCGAACCGGGGAACGTTGCGTTCCCGTCGAGTCTGTTGCAACACTTTCGCGACTTGCACCTGCGTAAATGGCGATCTGTCGCAACGACTATGTTGCCCAACATTGGAAAGCAACGTAGCGTTTCCAATGTCAGAAACGAAGAGCGGGCGGGTGGCGACACAGCACGACGCGAACGCCCGGCACCCCCACTGCGACCAGGAGGACCCCATGAAGAAGAACAACGCCTTCCCGACCGGCACGACCTGGACCGGCACGGTCTCCGTGGACGACACGGCCCTGGCCGTCACCGACACCGGCGGCCCCGGCACCCCCGTCGTCTACCTCAACGGCCAGTTCGCCACCCAGGGATACTGGCGCCGCGTCATCTCCGAACTCGGCCCGGGATGGCGGCACATCACCTACGACGAACGCGCCCGCGGCAAGTCGAAGCGCTCGGCCGACTACTCCTTCGAAGCGGCCGTCCGGGACGTCGACGCCGTCCTCGCCGCCCGCGGAGTGGACCGGGCACTGGTGGTGGGCTGGTCCTACGGAGCGTTCGTCGGAGCCCACTGGGCCGCCCGCAACCCCGGACGCGCCCTGGGCGCGGTCCTGGTCGACGGCGCCCAGCCCTACGACTGGCTGGACGAGGCCATGGAGCAGCGCATCCGGAAACTGTTCCGGCGCATGGGCTGGTTCCTGCCGCTGCTGCGCCCCACGGGCCTGACCCCCAAGATGAACGCCCGGCAGATGGCGGACACCAACATCGAACTCGGCAGGCTCGCCCGCGAACGCGAACTGGCCCCCGTACTGGACGACATCACCGTCCCGGTGCGCTACGTGGTCGCCTCGGGCGCGTCCCTGGGCAGCAAGGGCGACGAACAGGAGCAGATCCGCGCCGCCCTCGACGCGGTGGCCGCCCGCAACCCGAACATCGAGGTCGCCGCGAAGGTCGCCAGCAACCACGACGCGATCCTCAAGAAGGACTACGCGGCAGTCGCCGAGGCCGTACGCGAGGTCGCCGCCCTCGACGGCGACGCCCACTGACGGGCGGCCCCTCTCCGCGTACAGGGGACGCACAGCCCAACAAGCAGTACCAAGCAGGCAGTTAACGCCGATCAGTCCACAACGCACGGTCCACAACGCACGGTCCACAACGCACAGTCCACGGCGAGCGGTCAAAGGGGTGGGGTCATGGAAACAGCACAGAGCGGTCGGCAGGCGGCACCCGGCGCCCGCACCGCCTTCGCCCGCTTCGTTCTCTGCGGCGGGGGAGTGGGGCTCGCCTCCAGCTTCGCCGTGGCGGCGCTCGCCGCCTGGATCTCCTGGGGCCTGGCCAACGCCCTGATCACCGCGCTGTCCACCCTCCTGGCCACCGAACTGCACGCCCGCTTCACCTTCGGCGCCGGCCGGCACGCGACCTGGCGCCAGCATGTGCAGTCGGCCGGATCCGCCGCGGCCAGCTACGCGGTGACCTGCGCGGCGATGCTCGTCCTGCACCAACTGGCCCCGGCCTCCGGTGCGATGCTCGAACAGGGCGTCTACCTGTCGGCCTCCGCACTCGCCGGCGTCGCCCGGTTCGCGGCGCTGCGCCTGGTCGTCTTCGCCCGCACCACCCGCCCCGTGCGGGTGACCGCGACCGCGACCCCGACCGTGCCCGCGGCCCGCGCCACCGCACCGGCCGTCCCGGCGGTACTCTGCCGGGCGGCCTGACCGTGACACCGCCGCGAATTTCGCCCGCTTCTCTACGTTTCCGCAGGTCTGGAGGCCAGGCCGCAACGCCTGCTATGATTGATCTTGAGCTGAACGGCAGAAGTCGAGCCGGATGGCGATGCGTTGGTGGTCCAAGGAAAGACGCCCCGCTTCCTGCGGGGAAATGCAGGTGCAAGGCCTGCCCGGCGCTCTGTTGAAGGCCCTGTCCCGAGTCACTCGGGGCAGGGCCTTTTCCGTTTGCCCGGAAGCGGGATCGGACCCGGGATCGGGACCGGCGGCAGGCGGCCGCCTGCCGGAGCCGGCGAAAGCGGATCCCCCCGATGTGGAACCAACCAGGGCACAGGCACACTCTGCGTGTTGTAGTCCGGATCGGAAGGATGGCTCAGACATGATCACGCTCACCAAGGAAGACGGCCCCGCGGACCTGGACGGGGTGACCCATCTGTCCATCGGTGTGTCCTGGGACCCCACGGCCGGCAGCAGCGGCGGGGTGCTGGGCAAACTCCGCCGCAAGTCGGGCACCGATCTGGACCTGATCGCCATCGCCATGCAGGGCCGCGACCCGGTACGCCTCGCGGGCCTCGACTCCCTCGACCCCATGGGCAACGGCTCGTTGGTCCACAGCGGCGACAACCAGACCGGGCACGGCAGCGGCGACGACGAGACGGTCACCGTCGAGTTCGGCGGGATCCCGCCCCACATCACCTCGATCGTGTTCGTCGCCGCCGCGTACAAGAAGGGCAGCGCCTTCGAGAAGGCGCGCAACATCAGCTTCAAGGTGTACGACGCGACCGGCGGGAGCTCGCAGCAGGTCGCCGACATCTGGCCCAGCCTGCTCACCCAGGACAACGGCTGCGCCGTGGCCAAGGCGATCCGGACCAACACCGGCTGGAAACTCGAAGTGATCAACACGACGGGCAAGATCAAGCAGGGCGACGAGCACGCCCTGATGCGCTTCGCGGTCAGCAAGTAGCCACGCGGGCAAGGCGGTACGGGGCGGGGCCCGTGACACCTGTCATGCCAAAGGGCGGACACCGGGCACTGGGGGAGCGGGCCGCCCCGCGCCTACTTTCTTCCCATGACGAAGACAGACGGGAACGGGCAGCAGAAGACCGACGTCAAGGTGAGCCTGATCGGCGGTCACCGGCTCAAGGGTGAGACCCTGCACGAGCGCACGCTCACCGTGTCGCTCGTCGGTGGCGCCGACATCGACCTCACCGGCGTCGAGATCCCCGACGGCGCCGAACTGCGGATCACCAAGCTGAGCCTGATCGGCGGCGTCAGCCTCAAGGTCCGCCCCGACGTCGTCGTGAAGGTGCACGGCATCCGCCTCGGCGGGGTCAGTGACGCCGGCCCCATCGAGCCGGGCGGCCCGACGGTCCGCATCGACGCCTGGGGCCTGCTCGGCGGAGTCACCGTCACCCGCCGGTAGACCCACCCGGCCGGACTCCGCAGACAGCGAAACCCCGCCGCACCGGGGCCGGTTGCGCAGAGGCCCCGCACCCGGGCAAGCACTCAGTCCCGGGACGTCAGCGCCACAGCACGGGCCAGCGCATCACCGACGCGCTCCGCATGGTCCAGCAGGTGCTCGGCGGCCCAGCGGGCGGCCAGGGAAAGGAAGCCGGCGAGGTCCTCTTCCACGGCTGCCAGCAGAGGGCGGAGTTCGGCTACGGGCACGTCGATCCACTGGCCGGCGTCCGCGTCGGCATCGACGGTCAGACGGACCGTGGAGCCACGGCGTTCGGCGGAGGGCGAGGGATCGTGACCGAGCCACACGGCGGAGCCGTCACCATCGAGAACATGCCACCAGTCGCCGCGGTCTTCCAGCCCGGCGCAGCAGCCCGGCACCAGACGGGTGCCGGTGACGGTGTCGGTCACCTCCAGCCCACCCGCCGCGAACAGCGGGTCCACGGTCAGCAGCCCATGAAGGAAACCGCCCAGCGGGTCGCCGGGACGCGGCGGCCGGTCGTCCCCGGGATCGACGTCATTGCCGATGGCCAGCGCCATCACCGCGGTACCGACAGCGTCCGGCGTCAGCGTTCCGTCGAGCGCCATGAAGTCGTAGGAGGGGACATCGGAGACCGGCCACAGACCGAAGGAGTCATGGCTCGGTATCTCCAGGACGGGCCGCACAGTGATCATCCACGGATCATGCCGCACGTCTTCCGCCAGGTACGACCGTATTTCGGTCCGGCACCGCGTCCTCAACCGTGCGACGACACGGCCTGAAGCACCGGCTGGGCGACACCCGGTGTCATGACGCGGCGCTACGCGACCGGGACAGAGACGCCGCTGCGGTGTCAGCCGTGGTTCTCCCAGTCGGGGGCGAAGAAACGGGCCTCGCTGATGACGGTGTCCCCGGCCCGGGTGGCTCGTACGGACATGTTCAGCTCCTCCGGCCCCGGACCGCCGTCGCAGTGGACGAGCCAGCCCAGGCCGCGGTCCTCGATGCGCCGGACCACCTCCGCGTCGACCTCGGAGACCCTGCGGCCGATCAACGGGATGCCGTCCCATGCGACCTGGGGCCCGCTGCGCCCCCGCACGGTCACGGCCGCCAGGGTGGGAACGCCTGCCTGGGACCAGTAGTGGGCGCTCACCCCGGCCTCGTCGAACCGTTCCTCGCGCAGGTGCCACCGTCCGGCCTTCTGCCTCGACCACGGGTGCCCCCCTCGACGGCCGACCGGCACCTCACCGTGCAGCGCGGCGGCCACCTGGTGCGGGGTCATCCCGAACCGCAGCGGGCCGACCTGTTCCAGCGGCGTCCAGTCCCACCGGGGCCGGTCCCGGTCCGAAGCCACCGGCCACGAACCGGAGTTCGTCTCCACGTCACGGATGTCGTGCCACTGGACGACCGGCGCCGTCGCGTACGGGTCCTCGGCCAGCTCGGCGCAGACCAGCAGGGCATCGGTGATCACCGCGTCCCCCCGCTCCGCGTACCCGTCGGGCGACAGCCCCCGGTCCTGCGCGGCCCCCATGGACAGCCCCCAGGCCGCTACCTCGGGATCACCGCTCCAGTTCACCCGGACCGAAGCACCCACCCGCCGGGCGAGCTCGTGGATGTCCGCACGTGCCCGGGACGGAACCCGGGCGATCAGCTCGACCTCTTCCAGCCGCACCTGCGGTCCGGACAACGCGTCGACCGCCACGGCGACCAGAACGGGCCCCGGCCCGTAGATCGCGGTCACGCCCACCTCCGAGTACCGCTGCCAGCGCAGCCTGCTCTGCGAGCTCTGCGCGACAGAAGGCACCGCCCCGTCCAGCGCCGCCTTGACCTGGTCGGGGCCCATCCCGAACCGCAGCGGCCCGACCCCCGCCAGCGGGTCGAGCACCCATCGCGCCCGTTGCTCGTCCGGCTTCCTGGTCCACCAGCTCACCGACACATCACCGCGATCACTCCGAACACCCCACACCCCCCGGCACCCCAGCCGGTGATCTTGCCGGTCACCCTACGCAGACCCACCGACAACGCGATCCCCGCGCCGCGACGAGGCCCGCCTCCCCGGCTGCCGGCACCAGCACCTCCGAAGGCCACCGCTCCGGGATGACTAGCACAACGCGCCGCCACCACGGATCCTGGGAAGAGGGGCCCCGGGGTTCCTCGGGTTCTCGTGCGACAGCAGCCCGATGGGATCCTCATGTCCGATGCAGCCTCCCGAGCCGAGCGGCGGATCGCGCTGGTCCGGGACGACGTGGCCGCACGCCTGGCGCTGGCGCAGGAGTTCTACACCCACTCCTCCGAACCCCTGCGCCGCTACGGCCACGCCGAGCTGAGCTTCCTGCGCTGGTCCGCCGCACGCGGAGTCCTCGCCCCGGTCTCCGGCGAACACCCGGGCAGCCCCTGGTGGCGCTCGGTGAACGAGGGGCTCCTGCGCGACAAGGTGGAGGCGGGCCTGCTCTGCGCCGGCGCCCCGGGAGAGGCGAGCGGCAGAAGCGTCGAGTACTGGATGGACTGCGTCCGCGAACCGTCCCCCGCCGCCTGGTACCGCGCCCACAACGCCAGCATCGTCGCCGGCTACCTGCGCCACGAGGACCTGGCCGCCCCGGAATCGCAGGTGGAGCGGTTCATGATGAACGTCGCCCTGCTCCGCGTCCTGTTCACCCATGCCATGCTCGTGCGGCCCCGGCTCATGCTGGGACGGCTGGCCCCGCTCGGGCCCCGCCTGGTGAACCCCCGCCACGGGACCGTGAAGTGGTTCCTCGACCTCGGCCGGTCCTTCCCGTCGGTGTACCCCGTCACCCTGACCACCGAGGACACCATCCTCGACGAACACCCCCTGGCCCGGATGCTCGACTACGGCGTGATCGCCCCCAGACTCCCGGCGCTGTACGCGCTCGCGGCCGCCACGCTCGAAGAACCCCGCCTGATGACCCTCCTGGACGCGGGCGTGCCCGCGTACGTCTGGACCAGGGCCGAGCGCCCCCTCTGGTACGTCGGCAACACGGGCGCCCATCTGCGCCTCATCGCCCGCACGACAGGCGCACACCTGCGCTGGCCGCCCTCCCCGGCCGGCCGCCACAGGATCCCGCTGTACGGCTGAGCGACAAGCAGGGCGGGCACCCGGGCTCAGCCCAGTTCCAGCACGCCCACCGTCTGGTCCCCGCTGGTCTCTCCCGTCGGCCGGAAGCCGAGCGCCAGATAGAAGCCCGCCGGACCGTCCGCTCCCGGATGCCAGGTGGTCGTCAGCCGTGTGCCTCCCCGGCGCCGGATCTCGGCGGCCACGGACTCCACCGCGAAGCGCCCGTAGCCTCCGCCCTGCTTCTTGTCCGCGATGTTGAGACGCCAGAGCCCGGAGCGGAAGTCGGTGCCCCCGCCGGTCCAGTCGATGTCGAAGAAGGCCATCAGGAACCCGACGGCCTCGACGCCGTCGCGGATGAGCCGGGGCCACGCGACCCCTGGATGGACGTAGGCCTCGGCCAGCGACTTCACCACGGGCGCCACCAGATGCTCCTGGTCGGGGCGGACCCGCAGGCCGACAGCGGCCTCGAAGTTGTCAGGGGTGATCTCTTGCAGATACGGCGACGTCGGCATGCCCGCACTCTAGGCAGACCCCACCGCCCACCCCCTCCGGGGTACGCGATCGCCCCCGTACGCGATCTGGCACCCTGGTGAGGTGCACCCCACGCCCATCACGCCTGATGCGCCGGCCGCGGTGCGCAGCCCGCTTCTCACCCAGTGGTGGCTCGACCTCGCCTTCGTCCACTGGGCCGTCGATCCCGCGGACGTCGCCCCGCTGCTGCCGCACGGGCTCACCGCGGACACCCACGACGGGGTCACCTACGCCGGGCTCGTCGCCTTCCGGATGGAGAAGGTGGGCTGGCTCCGGCTCCCCGGGGTCCCGTACTTCGGCTCCTTCCCGGAGACCAACGTGCGCCTCTACTCGGTCGACGCCTACGGCCGCCGCGGGGTCGTCTTCCGGTCCATGTACGCCTCACGGCTCGTGCCGGTGCTCCTGGGACGCCTCGGCTTCCGGCTCCCGTACCGGTGGTCCCGCATGGACGTACGAACGGACGGCGACACCGTCACGTACAGCAGTTCCCGGCACCTGCCCCGGACCTCCCGCGCGCGGAGCCGCATCGTCGTCAGGGTCGGCCGGCCCATCGCGGAACCAACGGAGTTGGAGCACTTCCTCACGGCCCGCTGGGGCATGCACAACGCCTTCTCCCGCGGCACCGGCTACCTCGCCAACGACCATCCGCGCTGGCCGCTCCACCGCGCGGAGCTGATCAGCTGCGAGGAGAACCTCCTCACGGCGGCCGGACTCCCGGCCCCCGACGGGCCACCGGTCAGCGTCCTGTACTCGCCCGGAGTCCCCGTACGCCTCGGCAGACCCGCCGGCCTGACACCCCCGGCACCACCGGCCTGACACCGCCGGACCATGTCCCGCCGACAGGTCCGCCGGATCATCGAGTTATCGATTCATCGGCTCATCGGGCGGATCGTTCGGGGATCCTCGGAAGGACCTTCTCGGCGATGGCCAGGAGGGCGCTGTCGCCCGGCAGGGCCCCGTTCTGGCTCCACACGGTGATGTCGAAGGAGCCGCCGTGGTCCTTGCGGTCCAGGGCCACGGACAGCGTCCTGGCCAGGGGACCCTGCCCGACCGGTCCACCGGATCCGCCGCTCCCGAGATCGATCTTGATCTCCATGGTGTGGTCCGAGAAGAGGACCGCGGGCCGGCCGAGGACCTTGAGCGTCCTGATGTCCTGCTCGTTCCCGTACTTCATCAGCTTCACGTACTGATCGGTCGTCATGTCGTTGTAGGTGGCCGAGACATGCACGGTGTACGTGTCGAACGCGATCTCGGCGTCCGGTTCGGCGACCTTTCCGTCGGTCAGGGCGGCGGTGTTGTTGTTGCTGGAAACGGTGGTCGCGGTCTCTCCCGGTGTTCCCAGGAGCTCGGCCAGGTCGGGCCGGTTGAGCGCCTCGCACAGTTCCTCGCCGGTCACGGGCCGGGGCGTCCGCTGGTAGGCCTTCGGCAGCTTCTCGTGCGTTGCGTCCGAACAGGTCTCGGGCCGCGGGGTGATGTCGTCGGAGGGCATGAAGCGCGGCCCCAGCCACACGGTGGCTCCGAGCACCCCGAACAGGGCCAGGGCCGCGAAGGCCTGGGCCCACGCGTTGTGCTTCTCGGGCTCCTTCTTCTTCGCGGTGTCCGGGCCGGGCCGCGGACCGGTTCCGGCCGGAGGCTGGACCTGGACCTGGACCTGGGGCGGGGGGAGAGGCGGGGCGGCGGCGCCGACTGCCGCCCCGTCGGCGGAGGTTGCCGGCTGCGGGTTCCGGCGTGCGCGCAGAGCCCGTACCACCAGGTGAACCCGTATCGCGGTGAACACGAGAAACAGCAGGCCCAGGCCGGCCGTGACCAGATGGCCATCGCGGAAGGCGAGATACAGAAGGCGGACGCCGAGGACGGATCCGAGCACGATGAGCAGGGGCTCACGGACCCAGAACGGCAGAAGGCGCAGGAGGAAACCGAGCATCCGGCGATCTCATCAGGACAAGATCATATTCGCCATGATGGAAGCCACAGTTCCGGACATGTGCGGGGCTGTTCCTGCCGGGGGAGGCCCCGAAGCTCCGAAGCCGGGTGGCGACGCGGCGCGCGGCCGAGCGGCCGGCTCAGAGCGACCGGCTCACCGGCTCAGACCTCGATGCCCCGGTAGACGCGGAGCATCAGCTGGAGGCGCGCGATCTGACCGGGCGTGAATTCGGTCGCGCAGGAGTCGAGGCCCATGTCCATATAGTTGCGGATCGGGTCCGTTCCCTCGCTCGGACAGCTGTCGCGGTTCTCGGGACAGCCGGTGGACGCGTAGGCCTCGGCAGGGGTGTCGCTCACGTAGTCGCCGTCGGGGTCGGTGCAGCCGCCCTGGAAGGTGTGGAACAGACCCGCCCAGTGCCCGACCATGCGCACCGCGGTCTTCCCCAGGGCGCGGTCGCTCTGGTCACCGCCGGGGAGTGTTCCGGGACGCACGATGATGCCGTCCGCGACCGGGTTCTGGGCGTAGTCCCACGGGAAGGCCGCGTCGCCGAACGGGCCCCTGCCCTCGGGGCTGGTCGCGCCCAGGGAGTAGACGTTCAGGTCCGCCGGGCCGCCCTGGCGGAGCGCGCGGGCCATGTCCGAGCGGACCGGTGAGCCGGTCGGCGCGTCGAACCATCCCGGGTTCAGGGTGCGGTCGATGCCGGCCAGGGCGAACGACAGACCCGTGCCGGAGAACGCCCGGTTGAGAACGCCGATCTGCTCCTGGACGGCGGAGTCCGGGACAGAACCGCCCTGCACGGTGGCGTCCTTGCCGATCGCATGCCAGTACACGGGGATGCTCACCGGGCCGCGCCTTGTGTGCACGGGACTGCTCATTGGGCCGCGCTTCACGTGCGCGGGACTGCTCACCTGGACCCGCTTCGGGGCGGCGGCGACGGAGGAGGCGGCGGCCACGCGCCGGGAGAAGTCCCTCTCCACGGCCGCCGCGGCGGCCGGGCCGAGGACGTTCGCCGAGCCGGCCGTCCCCGCTCGCTGCGGACGGACACAGGACGCGCTCACCGCCCCGGCCGTCAGGGCGGGCACGGCGGTCGAACAGGTCGTCGCCACCACGAAGGCCAACGCCGTGCGGGACCACCACCGGCCGGAAGAACCAGACACGCCACCACTCCTCGCCTGCGCACGGACACCCGGGACCACGAACAGTGGACAGGCCAGGCCCCTCGCGGCCCGGGCCCCACGACGCGACCACGTACTCCCGGCGGCCAAGATCACTCGCACGGCCCCGACGGGCCCCGGGGCGCGCGGGTCCGCGGGCCTGGTGGCGGCGACTGCCGGGCTCAGGTGGAGGGCTGGGCGGTGGCGGTGTTGTTCTGCGGGGGGAAGCCGCCCCACTGCGGGGAGGGAGAGGGAGCGGGGGTGGTGATGGGGGCGCCCTTGGCCCAGTCGCGGTACTTCACCGAGAAGGGGTCGGAGGTGAACTTGGACAAGTAGTCCGGTTCGGTGCGGTGGAAGGGAACGGTCAGCTGCACGGACACCGGCAGGTGGTCGGGGCCGGTGGTGAGGGTGAAGGTGAGTTCCTGGCCCGGGCTCGCCTTGGCGTAGGGGCGGTAGAAGAAGCCTCCGGCCGGGTCGGAGGCCAGGGTGGCGAGGGGGACCTGGCCGGTGATGACCCGTCCGGCGTCACCGGTCTCGCGGTAGTGGTCGGCGTGCTCCACCAGCGCCGTGAGATGTTCCGGCGAGGCCAGCCAGCGCGTCTGGAGGGCGTTGTTGACGTCGAGGTTGTTCCTCGCGGCACCGGCGGCATCGCCGACGTAGGCGGTCGGCCCGTACGCGTCGGTGCCGGTGGCGGGGGAGTTGTCCGGGGTCACCCAGGCGTGGTCCCCGATCACCACGACGTCCGGGGGGAACCACGGGTCCTCGCCCGGGTCGTACCCGACATGCGTCGCGGCGGCCGTGCTGCCGCCCGAGGACATGCCGATACGGCCCTGGCCGTAGAACTGGGCGGGGTCGCTCGTATTGCGTGCCGAGATGTCGAAGGCGGCCACGGAACGGCTGGTCATCGCCCGGCCGATGGCGCGCGCGGCCCGCTGCTGCGGGGTCGTGCCCGGCGAGGCGGCGGTTCCGCCGCCCGCGCCGGCAGCCGGCGAGGTCGGTGGGGCACTCGTCCGCGTGCCAGGAGCTCCCGCCGAGCATCCGGCCACCGCGGCGGCCACGGCCACCAGGCCGATCCACACCCCTCGTCCACGCACCGCAGTTCCCCCGTCGTCCTCTGCCCACAGCACGCCCGCGCACCGGACAATGCCGGTGATACGCGGTCGAGGGGTGAACCTACCGCCCGGATGCGATGCGGGGGCGGATACCGCCGAATATGCGGCGCGACACGGGCAAATGTGCGCTCCCGGCGGCGTGCTTCTTCGTCTCAGCGGAACTCGTGGACCACCTGGATCCCGCCGACGATGTGGGCATTGAAGTCGTCCAACTCCTCCGCGGGAACCCATAGTTCGAGGATCGTCCGCCCGCCGGCCTGCTGGACGGGATACCGGCTCAGGAACTCCGAGTCGACCTCGAAGCGCGTGACGAAGCCGGCGCCGTCGTGCTTCACGTTCCAGTCCCGCGCGATCCTGACCGCGTAGTCCTCGTTGAGGACCGGGTAGAAGATCGGCTGCTCGGGCAGCCGGGGCGGCCAGGCACGCCAGTTCAACTCCCGGACCAGGTCCAGCTCCTTGGGGCCGGTGGGGCGCCACAGGGTCGTCGTCGCTCGCCGGCCGGTCATCCGCATCGCTCTCTGAGGGGAGCCCACCAGTACGGCGGGTCGGGAGCCCGGACGATACCGGCACCGTGAACCCGGCAGCCACGCAGTTTCAACACCCCGACCGGCGTGCCTCGTTGGGCCCGATAGGCCAGGTCGCCGGAGGAAGGACCTTCAGCCTTCCCTGTCTCCGGCCGGGATCAGGTGCGGGGCGCGGGCTCCGAGGATGCCGAGGACTTCTCGCAGGGCCGGGCCGTGGAGGTCCGGGAAGAAGTCCTGGTCGATCCTGTCCTCGCGGGCCCAGATGCCGGCGAGCGACTCGGCGCAGTGCTGGGCCAGGACGCTTTCGAACTGTTCCCGCCGGAGGATCTTGAAGATCTCCTGTTCGAACCAGGTTCCCGAGTGGTCCTCCAGGTCCATGGCGGCGTCGAGCTGGTCTCCCTCGGGTGCGTCAGGGGCGTTGAGGATGGCGAGCAACTGGACCGCGACGAAGTCGTCCGGCTGTGACGTCATCGACGTGACTCCCTCTCTCGAACCGGCCTTCGTTCCGTGACCGTGGCGGTCCAGCAGTCCGGTCGGTCGGACGCGCGCCAGAGGACCTCGAGCTGTCGGCGGGTCGGTTCCTCCGCCTTGTGCAGGAGGGCCGCCTGGGCGATGCCCGGCTCGGACGAGGGCGGGGGACCGGCGAGCGCGCCGTCGGCGATGCCGTCCGGTCCGGTGAAGTAGACCGCGTACCTCCATCCGTCAGGGGTCCGGTACACGACGAGGTGCGTCGGTGTCCCGAGGGTGTGCCAGAACGGCTGACGGTTGCTTGCCATGCGGCACGGTAGTGCCCCGGTCGAACTCGCCGCCCGTACGGTGCTGTTCCGTGACCGCCCGCCCCGGCGGTCTGATCACTCGGCGAGGACCGGGCCCGGCGCCGTCCGGGTCGTGATGTCAGAGGTGCCGCATACGATCCGGGGATGCGAGCTTCAGGAACGTTCAAAGTCGCCGGATTCACCCCGGCACCGGTGCCGGGACCCGCGATCGAGACGGCACTGCCCGTCGGCGTCGCCACGATGGACAAGCAGTACGAGGGCGAGATCGCCGGGCGCTCCGCCACGTTGTTCACCGCCGCGTTCGACCAGTCCAGCGGGGTGGGGACGTACGTCGCCATGGAGTCCTTCGAGGGGACGCTCCACGGCCGGGCCGGCGCCTTCAACTTCGCGCACTCCGCGACGACCCTGGGCGAGGACAGGCAGAGCGAGTTCTTCGTCATCGTGCCGACCAGCGGCACGGGCGCGCTGGCCGGGATCACCGGGACCGGCGGCATGGCCGTCGACGCGGACGGCACCCACCGCATCTGGTTCGACTACGAACTCGGCGACTAGGCCGACCGGACCGACCGACCGACCGACCGACCGGACCGGCGCGTCGCGAAGGGGCCGCCGGGGATTTCCGCGCTCGCGGGCGCGGGACTGCGCGCCGGCCGTGCCGTCCCCGGGGAGACCCGCCGCGGTGGGCGCCCGGCTGCTCTGGTGTGTCCCTCGCCCGCGGCGGGCCCCCGCGCTGCTTGAATCGCCACATGACCAAGAGTGACGATGAGGCTCTTTTCGGTAACCGGTTCCTGACCGTGCCCGCCCCCGCGGACCACTTCCCCGAGGAAGGCATGGCCGCGACGGATGCGATGAGGCTCGTGGACGTGGACCTCGCCATGGAAGGCGACCCGCAGCGCAACCTCGCCACGTTCGTCACCACCTGGATGGAGCCCGAGGCGCAGCGGCTGATCGCCGAGAACCTCCACCGCAACTTCATCGACCACGCGGAGTACCCCATCTCCGCCGAGATCGAGCAGCGCTGCGTGCGCATGCTCGCCGACCTCTTCCACGCGCCCGGCCCGACGGCCGGATGCCGGACGCAGGGATCGTCCGAGGCGATCATGCTCGGCGCGCTGTCGCTGAAGTGGAAGTGGCGCGAGCGCCGTCAGGCGGCCGGCCTGTCCACCGACCGGCCCAACCTGGTCTTCGGGGGTGACGTCCACGTCGTATGGGAGAAGTTCTGCCGGTACTTCGACGTCGAGCCGCGGATCGTGCCGCTCGCCGAGGACAAGTACACGATCGGCCCGGAGGACGTGGAGCCCCACCTCGACGAGAACACCATCGGTGTCGTCGCCGTCCTGGGCACCACGTTCACCGGCCACAAGGACGATGTCGTCGGGATCGACAAGCTCCTGCGGGACATCCGCGAGAAGCGGGACCTCGACATCCCGATCCATGTCGACGGCGCCAGCGGCGCGTTCGTGTGGCCCTTCCTCTACCCGGACTCGAAGTGGGACTTCCGGCTGGAGCAGGTGCGGTCCATCAACGTCTCGGGGCACAAGTACGGCCTGGTCTACCCCGGCATCGGATGGCTGGTCTTCCGCGAGGAGTCCGACCTGGCCAAGGACCTCGTGTTCTACGAGAACTACCTGGGCAAGACCGACGCGACGTTCACGCTGAACTTCTCCACCGGCGCGTCGATGGTGCTCGCGCAGTACTACAACTTCGTACGGCTGGGCCGTCAGGGCTACACCTACGTCATGAAGATGATGCAGCAGAACGCCCACGCCCTGGCGGACAACCTGCGCGACAGCGGCCGCTTCGAGGTGATCGGCGCCGACCTCGAACAACTGCCGCTGGTCGCCTTCCGCCTGGCCGGCGAGCACGCCTACGACGAGTCCGACATCGCCTGGCAGCTCTCGGCCGAACGGGGCTGGATGGTGCCGGCCTACACGCTCCCGCCCAACGCGGAGCGGGTGAAGATCATGCGCGCCCTGGTCAAGGAGACCATGAGCCGCGAGCAGATCGACCAACTGGGCCGCGACATCGCCGACGCCTGCCGCACCCTGGACGCCAAGGGCGCGACCCACACGACCGAACGGACCCAGGTCAAGCGCGGCACCGGCTACTGACCCCGCCCTGCCGCAGCGCCGGCAGCCGCGGAACGCGGGCCCGGTGTCCCCGGACGGCTCAGGCCGGGGCCACCGGGCCTGTCGGCGCGCCGGCGGAACCCGGCGCCGAGGTGTTCATCCGGATCGCCGCGTACGCGGGGGCCGCGCGCGCCTTCGAGGGCTACCGGATCGCCTCGCAGGTCTTCGCCGAGGCCGCACAGGACCAGGGACCCGGTGCGACGGCAGGCGTCTGAGGGGATTTCAGGTGTCGGACATCACTGTTTTGGTACAGAGTCCGCAGGTCACTCGGATGGCCTAGTGTTCCCGATGGGCCGTCTGGTCTCTTGCGAAGAAGGATGTGCTCTGTGACTGGTGAGGGCGTTTCAGATCGTCTGGTCGGCTTGCTCACGGTTCGCGGTGAAGACCTCGGCGCCGAATGGGCGGACAAGGTCACAGGCTCCCTGGGCGGCCGGGTGAGCCGCGCCGAGGTCCAGCGGGAACTCCAGGAGATCTACACGGCCCTGGTGGCGGCCCTCGCCGACGGCAGTCTGGACGGACGCGGGGAGGCGTTCGGCGAGGTCCGCGCCCTTTTGACCGAACTCTCGCGCAACCGCGCCCACCAGGGCTTCACCCCCACCGAGACCGCGGTGAGCGTGTTCGCCCTCAAGGAGGTCCTGGAGCCGGCCGTGTCCGGCGACGGGGGCGACCTTCAGGCGTACCTGAGGTTCTCCGCGCTGCTGGACACTCTGGGCCTGTTCACGATCGAGGTCTACACCCGTACACGCGAGGAGCTGATATCGGCGCAGGCCGAGCAGCTGCTGGAGCTGTCCACGCCGGTCGTGAAGCTGTGGGACGGGGTGATCGGTGTCCCGCTGGTCGGGACCCTGGACTCGGCCCGCACGATGGTGGTGATGGAGAAGATGCTCCAGGCCCTCATCGACACGGGGGCCGAGCAGGCCATCATCGACATCACCGGTGTGCCGGCGGTGGACACCGAGGTCGCCCAGCACCTGCTGAAGACCGTGGTGGCGGCCCGGCTGATGGGCGCCGAGTGCACCATCTCCGGTATCCGCCCGCAGATCGCCCAGACGATCGTGGCGCTGGGCATCAACTTCGGCGACATCGTCACCAAGGCCACCCTGGCCGACGCCCTGCGGCACGCGCTGCGCCGCTCCGGTGTCACGTTCTCGCGCACGGCGCCGCAAGCCGGTGCCCGGTGACCGAACGGGTTCCGGTCCTGCAAATCGGGCAGGTCCTGCTGGTGTCGATCCAGACGGACCTGGACGATCAGTCGGTGATGCTGCTTCAGGACGACCTGGCGGCCAGGGTCGTCGAGACGGGCGCCTACGGGGTGGTCATCGACATCACCGCGGTGGACATCGTGGACTCCTTCGTGGGCCGGATGCTGGCGACCATCGCGTCGATATCACGTCTGCTGGACGCACAGACCGTCGTGGTCGGGATGCGCCCGGCCGTCGCCATCACCCTGGTCGAACTCGGCCTGTCCCTGGGCGGCGTACGGACCGCACTGACCCTGGACAAGGGACTGCGCCTGCTGGAACAGGCCCGCGCCCAGTCCCTCGGGGAGTCCGAACCCGACGCCACGGCCGGCCCCGGTGCCGACGGCATCGTGCCGGATGCTGCGGCAGGCCTGTGAACGGGGCCTCCAGCGCCTCGGAGTCGCTGGAGATCACGGCCAACGCGGGCGTGGTGCAGGCGCGCCAGCGGGTGCGCGCCCTGGCACAGGAATGCCGCTTCTCCCTGGTCGAGCAGACGAAACTGATCACCGCCGCGAGTGAACTGGCCCGCAACACCCTCATCCACGGAGGCGGCGGCACCATGACCGCCGGCCTGGTGGAGGAACGCGGCCGGCGCGGTGTGCGCCTGGTCTTCAGCGACCGGGGACCGGGCATCCCCGACGTGGACCTGGCCCTGACCGACGGCTGGACCTCGGGCGCCGGCATGGGCCTTGGGCTCTCCGGCTCCAAACGACTGGTCGACGACTTCGTCCTGGAGACCACTCCCGGACAGGGGACCACGGTGACCGTCACCAAGTGGGCCCGATGATGGACACGGAGGCTGTGCGGCTGTTGGACTGCGAGGACGTGGCCTGGTTCCGTGACCAGCCGGAAGCCGCCCGCGGCGCGGCCGCCGCGCTGGGCCGGCGGATCGGCCTGGGAGAGCAGCGCAGTTCCCAGCTCGTGCTGGCGGTGGCCGAACTGGCGGGCAACATCGCCAAGCACGCCGTCGACGGCTCCCTGCTCCTGCGCGTGGTGCGCAACGAGGCCGTCGCCGGGGTGGAGGTGCTGGCCGTGGACGGCGGCCCGGGAATCGCCGACGTCCCGGCGGCCCTCGAGGACGGCATGTCGACCACCGGGACCCTCGGTATCGGCCTCGGCGCGGTCGGACGCCTGGCCGACTCCTTCCACATCCACTCCCAGCCCGGCCTGGGAACCGTGCAACTCGCCCGTTTCTGGCCGCGTCCCGCCCACCCCTCGACCGCCGGGGAACCCGCCGTGGGCGGCGTCACCCGGCCGATCGGCGGCGAGCAGGTCTGCGGCGACGCCTGGGCCGCCCGTAAGGACACCGGCGAGCAGCCGCCCGCGCCGCACCCCGGGAACGCGGCCGCCCCGCCCGCATCCGGCCTCACCAGCTGGTCCGCCCTGACCGGCACCCGCCCGCTCCCGCCCCACCCGCGGACAGCCACCGCACCGGGATCCTCCGCCCGCCCCGCCCGCCCCGGCCGTCCCACGGCGGTGCGCGCCGCCGTCGCCGGACCCGGCACCGGCGTACTGGTCATGTCCTGCGACGGGCTGGGCCACGGCCCGATGGCCGCCGTGGCCGCCCAGGCCGCCGTCCACGCCTTCAGGACAGGCACCGCCCGCACCCCGGAACAAGCCGTGGAGCACATACACCGCGCCCTGCGCGGAACACGCGGCGCGGCGGTGGCCGTGGCCCGCCTGGAGCCGGACGGCCGCCTGCTGTTCTGCGGCGTCGGGAACATCACCGCCGCCCTGGTCACCCGCACCAGCCGCAGCACGCTGCTCTCCCACCCGGGCATCGTCGGCCACCAGATGCACCAACTGCGCACCTACGAACACCACTTGCCTCGGCACGGGATCCTGGTGATGCACTCCGACGGCCTCAGCGAACGCTGGACCCACAGCGACCTGGCGGGCCTGCTCCACCACCCGCCGTCCCTGATCGCCGCCGCGCTGATGCGCCAGGCCGGGACCCGCCGTGACGACGCCAGCGCGGTGATCGCCCAGGCGGCACGGTGAACGTACCCGCCCCGCGCGCCACCGCCGGCGTCAGCGCCCTGCTGGTGACACCGCTGAGCACCGAACACGACATCTTCGCCCTGCGCCGCCACGCCAAGACCATCGCCTCGGCCGTCGGCCTGGACGACCGCGACCAGGTGCGCCTGGCCACCGCGGTCAGCGAGCTGGGACGCGACCTGCTGCGCCCCGCCGCGATGACCGCCGTGTTCAGCCTCCAGCACGAGCCGGCCGCGCTGCGCACCCTCCTGCAATGGCGCGACGGCCGCGCCCCCAGCGGCGAGTCGCTGACCGCCGTCACCCGGCTGCTTCCGCAGACCCGCCACGAACCGGCCCCCGGCCGCCCGGACCACTTCGACGGCGGCCGGATAGAGATCGTCTGCCCCATCCCCGAGCTCGCCGCCCGCGACCTGAAGGTGGAACAGGTCCTCGCCCTCCTGGAGTCGGACGGCCCCGCCAGCGCGATCGACGACCTCCAGGCACAGTCCCGCGACCTGATCGACGCACTCCAGGAAGCCCACGCCCAACGCGACGAACTCGAACGTCTCAACGAGGAACTCACCGAGACCAACGCCGGGGTGATGGCCCTCTACGCGGAACTGACCGTCGAACACAAGGACGTCGTCGAACGCTTCGGGCAGGAACACGAACTCGCCCTGGCCCTCCAGCGCACCTTCCTGCCCGCGGGCCTGCCCCAGAGCCCCGGGGCCGAACTCGCCGTGCGCTACCTCCCCGCCGCCGCCACGACCGAGATCGGCGGGGACTTCTACGAAGCCGTCACCACCGCGCAGGGACTGCTCCTGGCCGTCGGGGACGTCGTCGGCCACTCGCTCCAGGCCGCCATGGTCATGGGCGAGATCCGCCACGCCCTGCGCGCCTACGCCGCGCAGAACCTCCCCCCGCACGTCCTGCTGCAACACCTGGACCATCTCCTTGGCCTGCACCAGCCGGGATGGACCGCCACCGTGTGCATCGTCCTGGTCGACGCCGACCGTACGCGCCTGCACGTCGCCAACGCCGGCCACCTGCCGCCCCTGCTCCTGGAGCCCGGAAAGACACCGCGCTATCTGAGGGAACACGGCCCGCTGCTGGGGCTGGGCCTGCCGCAGCCCGTGGCCGTCAGCCATCGCCTCGCACCGGGCAGCCGGCTCGTCATGATCACCGACGGGCTCGTCGAGACCCGCGACACCGACCTCGGCGAGCGCCTCGAACTCCTGAGCACCGTCGTGGCACAAGGGCCCGACGAGCCGGAGCCGTTGTGCGCCCACCTGGTGGACGCCTTCGGCGAGGACCCCAGCGACGACATCATCGTCTTCGCCGCCCGCCTCCATCCGCCCCGCACCCCGGTCTCCGGCTCCGTCTGACCGAAAGCCGCCGCCGGCCCGGGGACCGACCCGTCGCTGCGCGGACGGTACGACAGATGGGGGCGGGTGCGCCGAGGTCAGAACGTGCGCAGGCCGGTGTAGTAGCCGCCGACCCGCTCGTGATAGTCGGCGTCGCCGACGTGCTGCTCCTGGACGAACTCGGGGGAGTTCTTGATCTGGTCCTTGGAGAGCGCGACGTGGATCTTCTGCTCGTCCCGGTCGACCGACCGCACGGTGCCGGCCGGAAGCAGGACCTGCTTGCCGAAGATCCACACGCCGGTGTCGACGACGAGATAGGAGGAGTCGACCTCGTCCGAGTGCTTGTCGACCTTCCCGATGCTGCCGTCGGTGGCCTCGACCTTGAATCCGATCAGGTCGGTGCCCGCGATGTGGCCGGTGGCCGGCTGGTAGCCCCAGATGCTGTCACTCATAAGAAAGACTCCCTCGTCGAAATCCTCTGCAATCCGCAGCCGAACTGCGAAATCCATCGAGGCGCCACCGGGTTCGGTGATCTCGTCCTCGCGGAGTCGGGTTCCCGGGCCGCGGGTCCCCACACATCGACGATCCGCGGAAAGGCCCGGACGGCCGGATCAGGGCGTGACGACGGCGAAGTCCGGGCCGGGCGCCCCGAGATGACCGAGCAACTCGGCAAGACACCCGACGCGGCCGCTGACCTCGACCCCGTCATGGGCGGCCGGCGCGGCGGGGCAGGGCGCCGAGCAGCAGGGCGCGCAGGCCGTCCTCGGCGAGAGCGATGCCCACGTCCGGACCGGCCGCGGGAGCCCGGTTCAGCATGAACAGCGTCTGATCGTACGGACAGGCGTCCGCCCGGCCGGCGGCTGCGCGCGGTTCAGTTCCCGCCGAACGGGCCGCCGTCCAGGGGCTGTCGGTCCTTCGCCTCGAACAGCTGCCGCAGCCACGCGGTGAGAGCCGCGTAGTCGTCATCGGTGAGACCGCGGCGGGCGTCGACCCGGTGGACCAGGGCGTGTCGTCCGTGGTGGGCGGCGACCCAGGCCCGATCCGTCTCCGTGACCTCGTCGTCGACCCATACGAACGGCTCTCCCGCCGCCCACTCGACCAGGGCGCGCGTCTTCCAGTGCAGCCCGTCGCGTTCGTCCCTGTCGTCGGTCTCCGACGGCTCCGGCCAGTCGACCACGGCGAGCCGCGGAAGACCGAGCAGCGGAGCGATGCACTCGTTCGCTTCGTCCATCCACGTCGTGGCCCAGACCACCTCACAGCCGAGCGCGCCCAGCCTGGCCCCGTGCCGGGGATCGATCCTGGCCAGAAGCGGATTCGCCGCCGCCCCCGGCAGACCGGGAGCGAGCGGATACGTCGGATACCGCCCCGGCTCCCCGCCGAACGGGATCAGCGGTCCGTCGACATCGAGGAACAGCAGCGGAAGCCGCACAGAGCCAGTCACAGCAGCCCACGATAGATCCGGCCCGCGCTCGGCGGCCGGCTGGAGAGACGGCCATGCGCAGGCCCCCGGACGGCAGCGGCCCTCACCGCTGCGGTGGCCCGGCGTACTCCTCGCGGCTCCCCTCGCGTCGATCACCGTGGCCCGGCCGGCGCCCCCGGCACCCGCCGGCGCCAGTGCTCCGCCCGCCGCCCAGGTGAAGCACCGGACCGCGCGACCCACCGATGCCGGGCTCCGCCTGCCCGAAACCCCGGCAGGCCCGGTGGCGGGCCATCGCGATGCAGCGGAGCGAACAGGCGGGGCGCCCGGTTTGTGCCAGGTTGTGCACGGCGAGACTGAGGCCATGAGCACCCCGGACACCACCCTCGCCGAGAACAAGGACCTTGTACGCGCGTTTATCGATGCGCTGTTCACCAAGGGCGATCTCGGCGCGGTCGACAAGTACCTCTCCGAGGACTTCGTCGACCACGACCCCCCGTTCAACGCGCCCGGCGACCGTGAAGGCCTCCGCGCCGCCGGCGCGCTGTTCCGGGAGGTGTGTCCCGACTGGCACAGCGAGCCGCAGCTGATGATCGCCGAGGGCGACCTGGTCGTCGAGCACTTCACCGCCGGCGGGACGCAGCGCGGTGAACTGTTCGGGGTACCGGCCCCGGCCGGAGGCCACCCCCTGACCCTGCGCGGAACCAACATCTTCAGGATCCGGGACGGACGCATCGTCGAGAAGTGGGGCCGGCCCGACGAACTCGGCATCATGCGCCAGCTGGGGATCGTCCCGTCGTAGACGGGGTGCGGAAGCCGCTGCGCACGGTGTCACCGCGGCGGCGTCTTCGTGGATCGGTGACGGCCCCCAAGATCCGTGAACGCGAGCCGGGCCGACGGCCGTCCGGCTCAGGACAGCGGCTTGTGCATCACGACGCAGGGCCGGTTGAACTGGAGGTCGGGGCGGCGGTCGATCTCCTGCCAGCCGAGGGAAACTCCAGAAGGCGAAGGCCGAGGGGTTGTTCCCTAGGACCGCGATCCTGAGGCCGTCCCGACCCTGGCGCCGGAACCGCTCCTCGACGGCCGCCACGAGCAGTCGGCCGACGCCTTTGCGGCGCTGGTCCCCGTGCACGATCAGCAGCCCGATCCAGGGATACCCGTCCTTGGGATGCCGGTCCAGCAGACAGACCAGGCCGACCGTCCGGCCCCCGGCGTCACGGGCGAGCAGGACATGACCGCCCTCGCTCCCGGCCTCCTCGCGCAGATCGGCCTCGACCCGCCCGGCCGCGATGTGCTCGGGGTCGTACTCACCGCTGGCCCGGCAGTACTCGGGGTTGCTCGCGTAGATGCCGACGGCTTCGGCGATCTCGTCCGGCGTGAATCCCATCGGCGTGAGAGTCGGCATGATCACGGAGCAAGGGTAGCCAGGCCCGCCCCGGCAGGAGCCGGGGCTGGGAGTCGGACGCTCTCGCCCGGAGAGGTGAACACTTGAGTAAACGGTGCTCACCGCCGCGCAGAGGGCGCACGCTTTGGAGCGGATGGCCAGGCACCGGCCATCCGGGCATAAACCGCCTCAAATCAGTGTGCGGCAATTGCCACCGGCCATGAGAGAAACGCAATTATCTATCCTGCTGCCGTCTTCCTCCGGTTCGCCGGTGATCCGGGCGAAAGCCCTGGTTCGCGCTGCGCCGATCAGGCCGGTACGGTCCCAATGAGTCGACCGGCGCGGCGTTTTAACCGTTCCGGCGGAGAGAAGGGATGGGGAGGACGATCATTGATCCGATTCGTTTAAACTCACTGGCAACGAGGCGGGAAGCGACATCCAAGCAGGAGACACCAGCCGTGCCGAACCCACTGCAAGTACTGATCAAGCACCAACTTGAACAGCGCGGTTGGTCGTACAGTGACGTGGCGCGCGGCGGGGGCATTTCACGCTCCACCGTCCATCATCTGGCGACGTCGGAGCGGCTGGCCCAGATGCCGCAGCAGAGCACGCTCGAGGGGCTGGCCAAGGGCCTTGGCATCCCCGTGGCCCCGGTGCACCGGGCCGCCGCCGAGGCGTGCGGGGTCAACCTCTACCGCGAGGACACGCTCGCGGCCGGAGACCCCGAGGTCGAGATCCTGATCGCCAGCGTCCAGAAACTCAGCCCTGTCGACCGTAAGCACGTTTCCGCGCTGGTGGAATCCCTTCTGCGCACCGCCGCATCGGAGGAAGAGGCTCGTCCCAGCCACTAGACGGCCGGGACAGGGTGTTTGCCGCGCCGGGTGCCGCGGTCAGAAACTTCGTGAACTCGCCGCCCTGAGCCATGAGATCACCGTGGCGACCGTCTGGTAGTCGAGCTCGGCGATCCGGGTGGTCGCCCCCGCCTCGCGCAGCCACGGGGGGACGCAGGCCGCGTCCATGGCGCAGTGGAGCAGGACTTCATGGGCCCGGGTGGCGGGCAGGTCCTCGCCCACTTTCAGGTCACCTCCGAGGGACGGCGCGATGGGCAAGGGGGGAGTCTCCTGGGTTCTCTGCATATCCTCTTTCACGATTGCGCAAGCCGTCTCGCCTCCGGGATTTCCGGTACCGATGGCGTCGAGTAAAGGAAAAATCTTCTGAGGCCATCCGTTCCGCACGCGCACGATTCGTCGAATCGGCATTCGTGCGATGTGAAGGTTTCGAGAAGACGCTTCAGTTCCTCCTCGAGGATCCAGGGACTGTTCCAGGTCTTCCGGGGAGGAAGGTGGTGGTCGACCGTCCTCCAGAAGCGGTCCACCGAGGCCTGGACGTGCCGGTCGGAGACGGGAGCGGATTCCGGCGACAGCGCGAGCGCCCGTACGCGCTCGGTGAACGCGTAGGTGGTCCACCGGGTGTGCTGGTCCCGGACGGCCGGAGGCCGTGCGCCGTCCCCGGTGAGAGCGGTGTTCAGCGCCCTGCGCACCAGCTCGTGGGTCGCCGTCCGCTCCGTGCTCCAGCCCATGAGCCGACGCCGGTCGACGTCGAGGACCACGGCGCAGTAGACGGTGCCCGTCGGTGTGGGGTGTGCTCTGGCGTCCGTGACCCACAGGTGCCGCGGGCTCTGGCCGCCGGGAGCCTGCGGTGCCGTCCAACGGGAGCGGCCGGTCTGCCCCTTGATGCCGGCCTGCCGCATGAGCAGTTCCACGGTCCCGCGGCTGACGCCGACGCCGTAGCGCTCCTGCAACTCGTGGTGAATGCGGCGGGAGCCGTACGCGGCCCTGGAGGACTGGTGGATGGAGACGATGAGTTCGGTCAGCCGGGCATGGCGCTGGAGCCGGTCCGAGGGAGCACGCCGGCGCCAGGCGTAGTACCCGGATTCGGAGACCCGCAGGAGCGTGGCCGTCGACCGGACCGGATGTCCTTCCGCCGCCATCATCTGGATGGCCTCGAACCGCCTTTTGGGGGCACCACATCGTTCAGCAGCTCGGTCAGGCGCCGGTGGGTGAGCAGTTCGCTCTCCAGTTGCGCGATACGGGCCCGGGCGGCGCTCAGTTCCGAGGACGCCTGCCCGCCCGTGAACTGATGGGCAGTCAGGTGTGCGTAGGCGTGGCGCCATCGGTACACGGTGGGCCTGCTGAGGTGCAGTTCGGCTGCGACGTCCTTGACGGACCGGCCCTCGGCCAGCAGGTCCAGGGCTCGGTTGTGCAGCGAAGAGGGATGCTGTCTGGGCATGGTCCTTCAGGTTTCAGGCCCGGGGATGCCCGCCGGCCCGGCTCGGTGGTCCGGGCCGGCGGGGCGCTCGGGGCGTCGTGAGGCTGTCGGGCCGGAGGCGGCGATGGAGCCGGACCACCCGACAGGCCGCCCCGTCAGTGGACGTGGCGGTGCATGGTGACGGTCGGCTGGAAGCGGTCGAGCGGGTCCGCGGCGTTGCCGCGAGGAGCGGAGGCGGCTTCCCGGTCGAGGATGGTCTTGACCTCGTTCGCCAGCTCGTCGGCGCGCTTCCTGACGGTGTCGATCGGCAGACTCGACGTCCTCAGCGCGGCCACCTCCCGGTGGACACGGCCGAGTTGACCGCGCGCGGACCGGCTGAGCGCCAGCTCCTGAGGGGTGGCGACGACGAACTGGTACGCACCCGAGAAGGTCTCGCATCCGGGGCAGTGGTCGTTGGCCGACCGGCTGATGTTGGTGGCGTTGATCAGCCGCGCGTTACGGCCGGCGGCGGTGACGATCTGGTACGACAAGGCGATGGACCGGCACGGGTCCTGGAGGGAACAGCCCGCGGACTCGGCCATCGCCCGGTTGTTCGCCGTCACCGCGACGAGCGGACCGAACTGGTGGATCTGGAAGGACTCGTCGAACTGGTTGACGTGCGTCCGGTCGGCGTGCGTGTGCGCCATGTCCACCGCGGTCGACGAGCTGAAGAGGTGCGGGCCGCCGGAACTCGCGCTGGCCACCGTCGTCGTCGCCGCGACGGCCATCCCGGTCGTTGCGATCATGCCCAGTCGTACAGCGGTCTTGGCGACCGCGCTGCTGCGCGGCTTGCGGTGTGTCATTCGATTCCTCCTGAGGGGGCGAGGGGCGAGGGGCAAGAGGGGAGCGGGGGGCGGGTCTGGTGGGCCCGCGTCACGGCGTTCCCGACACGGAGTCCGTCGGGGCAGGCGTCGGCGAGGTGGGAGCGGCCGTGGTCGGCACGGACTCCGACGGTGTGGGGAAGGTGGGGGAGAAGGCCGCTGACGGAGTTTCAACATGCGTGCTGTGCAGGGGGGTTGGTGCACCGGTGGCCTCTCCGTCCGCAGCCGGCGAGCGACGGCCGGGGGAGGCCGGGGCCGGGCTCGCCGTGTCCGGGGTAGCGGACTTCTCGCCGGACGTGAGGGAGGGGGCGGGGGAGGCGGGCAGGGCGTGCTGCCGGTGCGGGAGCGCGGGCACGCCCGCCGGCACCGACGTGACGTCGTGGGACGGACGCGGGGTGTCGCGCAGGGGCCTCGCCGTGGGCACGCCCGGCTGGAGGACCGGGGCGACGGGCGGGGCGGGAGGCAGCGGCTTGGGGGTCGCGCCGTGCATCCACGCGCCGATCAGGATGGACACACCGGTCAGCGCCGCCACCCCGATCGCCGCGCGAAGGGCGGTGTTGCCCTCGGTGACGCGCACCGCGCCCCGGACCAGACGGCCGCCGAGCCGTACGGTCAGATAGGCTCCGCCGGCCATGGGGCAGACCAGCATGAGGCTGCCGATGACACCGACCAGCCCGGCGGCGATCTGTCCGTCGCCGAACGCCGAGAAGGTCCCCGTCAGCTGCTCGACCAGTGAACGCAGGCTGGTGGAGAGAAGGCGGGGGAGATTCCACAGGGCGTAGCCCGTCTCCGCCAGCAGCAGGGGGATCATGGTGACGACCCAGACCGTGACCACGGTCCGGGCGGAGCGCTTGAGGCCTGCCACCTCCGGGTGCACGGGGCGCCCCGGCAGCATGCTCAGCAGGATGGGTTTCACCTTGCCGTACAGGTCGGGAACGCCGGCCAGGTCGCCCAGGATGTAGTAACCGTCGAGGCGCACGGCCGGCATGAGCTGTTCGAGCACCTCGAAGTGCGCCATGTAGATGGCCGCGAGGAAGTAGGGCTGACGGGTGGCCGCATAGGCGCCGGCCAGGACCAGCATGAACAGCACGTTGAAATAGACGCCGCCCAGGCCCGTCCGCAGACGTCCGCCACGGCCCACCCGGTAGGCGTCGGTGACGTCGGTGTACATGGAGGGCCAGATCAGGAAGATGCCGTAGCCGATCTTTCCCGGTGTCGCTCCGCTGTACCGGCACGCCGAGGCGTGTCCGAACTCGTGGAACACCAGGGACGCGACGGTCAGCACGAAGACGATCAGCATCCAGATCGGCTGTTCCAGGACGCGCAGGACGGGTGTCATGGCGCCGTGGACGCCGAACAGCCAGATGTCCATGACCGCCGTGCACATCAGTGCGAGGGCCACGATGGGAGGCCGGTGGAGCCACGCCAGCCGGGCGGCGATCCACGCGACCTGCTCCTCGCGGAAGACGACCTTGTGGCCCTTGAGGACCAGCAGGAGGTCCGTACGAGGTTCCGGAGTCCGGTCCGCTTCGGCTCCGTCGGCCGCCACGACGCCGAGGGGGGTGAGCTTCTTCTCCAGAAGGTAGACCACGTTGTCCGCGGTCAGCTCGGCGTCGTGGCGGCCGCTGACGAAGTGGGAGATGCCTTCGGCATCGCGCACTCCGTCGACAGCGCTCACCACCAGATACAGCAGTCTGGACAGCTGGATCACCTGGCCGTCACCCCGGCGGACAAGGTATTTCGGCTCGGTGGATCCTGACCCCTTGTACTCCCCGATGCGCTCCAGGCCGTTGCTCAGCCGTGGAACGGGAAGGGCCGGAAGCGGCGGGGCGGCCGCCGCCCGCAGCGGCACCGTGTTCCACCTCGGCTGGAGGGGAACCGTGGTGTCGTCTCGGACGCCGGTCATGCCGTCGCCGTCGAAGGGCTGCGTGTCCGACAGGCCGGCAGCGTCGGGGATCTGATTTCCGGACACTGCCAACGTTCCTCCTCCGATGCGGGCAACCCCGCATCCGGCGCGATCACTTGGGGCATGAGAGCTGCGGACGGACGGCTGCCCGGCCGGGGGAGGCCCGAGTGCGCGGGCTGCAACCGCGCCGGCTCTCCCTCGGACCGCTCGATGCCCGCGAGGACGTGTCCCCCCGCCGCATGAGCCGTCCGCTGTGCGGATGTTCCAGCCCGCAGGGCCGGGCCGGTGGGGCCGGCCCGGCCTGACGACGCCGGCCTGACGGATGGTGCAGGCCGACGACAACGCCGGGACTACTGGTGGACGTTGATCGCCTGCGTGGCCTGCGACTGGGCGACCGCGAACGGGGAGAACTCGTTCGCCGCCAGCGACTCGTTGTGCGCGCCGACGGCGGCGGCCTTGTGCGAGATGTTGGTCGTCTTGGCGAAGCTGAACGAGAACTTCCCGAGGGCCTCACGGCCGGGCAGCAGTTCGGCGGACTCGGCCTCAAGCATTTCGTTGTTCATGATGAAAACCTCTCAGTGTTGTGAAAACGTGTCGATTTCCAGCGGATCCGGACGAACGCGAGAGCACGGGTGCGTCGGGGCCAGGCAGGTGTGACCCGTCAGCCGCCCCGCCCGGCAGAAGTTCCTCGCCTGCGATCGGGCCGGTGGGCCTGGTCGTGGACGAGCAACTCCCGGCAGAGCCGGGACAGGGAGTGAACCCAGCTCTGGCGCTCGAAGCGCTGTTGCGACAAGGCCCGTTGGGAAATTCGGGGCCTCGGACGACAGTCGCTGTCCGGAGCCTCCGGACAACTTGTCCGGAGACACCGGACAGTAGCGGACGGGGAGATGGTTCGCAAACCCCTCAGACACAACCTTCATACGCAAAACGCACGTCAGTTCGCTCTGGCTGCCTGATGGTTGTGCTGGCGGCTGCCGTCGCCTGGGCCTTCTCCGCCCGTGACGGACCGGGGTCGGGGGTGACATCGGCCGGCGGGAGCGGGCGGGTCGATGCGAAGGGCCCTGTCCGCCTCGGACAGTGCCGGCCGCGGCGGGCCGACGTGCGGGCAACTCCCCACGCCTGCGCCGGTCGTGCTCGGTGAGGTGTGCCCTAGCCCAGCAGCTCCGCGGCTCGCCGGTGGATGGCCAGTTCGGCGTCCAGTTCGGCGATGCGCCGGAGGGCCGCCCCCAGATCGGAAAAGCCGTCACCGGCCGCCTCGGGCGCGCTCGCCACCGCCTCCGCCTGTTCGGCGCCGAGGGCGGTTCGCCGGCCCGGCCGAGGCTCGCCGGTCAGCCCGTTCAGCCGCTCGGCGACGAAACGCCGTCGCCACGTGCGAACCGTGTCCGCGGCCACCCGCAGGTCCCGGGCGACCGACACGATCGGCGGAACCCCGGGCCCCGCACACGCCAGCACGATCCGCGCACGCGCGGCCAGGGGCCGGTCCTGCGCTGCCCAACGCTCCAGCACCGCTCGCTCGTCCGCGGAGAGCAGCAACGGCTCCAGCTTGGGGCCGCGACGGGGGACTGACGTGCCGGCAGCAGAAGTCACGCACCGGCTAACGAGCCACGACGGAAGCAGGACACCCGGCGCGAGGCGCGCGACACCCGCTCCGAACTCCGCCCACAGGAAGAGAAGTTGAGCAATAGCGTCAAATTGGCACATGGGAATGTGCATCTTTAGTTATTAGTGGAATGTTTCAGTAAATTCAGAAGAGAACCATCTCTCCAGGACTCTTCGGGTGCGTCATGGAGAGGTGTCGGTCGGGACGCAGTGCTTGGCGTGTCCGCGGCCGACGGGTGCCCGTTGCTCCTCTCGATGCCGAAGGCAAGCCTGCTGTGGCGGTAGCGACACGTACGGCTGCACGACGGACGGCATCAAACGCTCACGCGCGGGAGCTGCGACATGTGTCGAATGCGCTGGTCGCCAGGGTTCGCTGAAGGCTGCCGGAGACAGCGCGGCCAGGCGCCGCCGCGAGGGCGGCTCTCGGGCCCTGCCCTTCGAGGGCCGCACAGCCCGCCGACCCTGCCGCGCCTCGTCGGCCTCCTCATGACGCGGCACGATCGCCGTTTCACCGAAGCGGTACGGACCCGGGCCGGCGCCCGGGAGCGTAGGGCGTGGCCCCGGCGCCGTGAACGGCCGTACCGAGACCATGCCGCCGGTGACCAGCAATTATGGGTCGGTTCTGATGAAGCGGTACGCCGGCGGGTGCCTGTTTCGGCGCATAAGAACAGCCCGTGTGCCGTGCGCTTTCCCGGAGCCCGCCAGGATTCAAGGTGGACCAATAAGTGCGAAAGAGGGGCCTTTTGTCGCTATCCTCTTGTTCCACCCGGGCTGAGCGGGTTTCCTGATGGAGTGTCGTTGGAGGGGTCCACTTGTTCGTCGTCCAAGGGTCATCCACCACGGCTGTTGTGCGCGGTACTACAGGGGAGCCAGTGATTCTGCTCTCCGGGGAGCTACCGGAGTGCCTGACAGCGGCGGCCTTGGATGATGTAATGAACATGGCTTTGGCGGTTCTCAGTGGAGACGAGATGAACCTATTCAGATCGTGCCTGACAGCCTTGTGCTGCGGTGAAGAGCTGGAGGAGCGCCACATTGAAGTGAGCGGAGCGATCCTGACAATCTTCAGGAGATGATCCGCAGGTTCTCCCAATTCTCGCAAGAAACGATCCGCCAGCCGGGACGAGAGACTGTACGGTTTTGACGGTCCCGCGAGGGCGGGGCGGGTGGAAGCGGCAAATCCTTTTGTTCATACCGGATGACGAGCCCTCCTGCGGTCACGCGATCGAGGGTCCAAGTGTCCGATCGTGGTGTACCCGCCCCTGCCGCCGGCCTTGGACGGATGTTGGACAGGGCGGGGGAGCCGTGTGCCGCGCCGACGGAACGGCACTGCCCGCCGCGGGACTTCCCAGGACGGCGGGCAGTGCCATGTGGCGATCCGGTTGCTACCGGAGCCAGTTGGGCACGCAGACCCAGTGGCCGCGGTGGTGGTGGTGTCCCCAGCCGTGGTGGTGGCTCCAGTAGCAGCGTCGGCCCTGGTCGTAGTCCTCGTTCCAGCCGCGGTCCTGGTAGTAGTCCCCGTTCCAGTCCCGGCCTCGGTCCCGGTCCCCGTCCCAGCTGCGGTCCCGGCCCCGGTCTCCGTCCCAGTCGCGGCCCCGGTCGTCGCCCCTGCCCCGGTCGTCACCGCGGCCCCGGTCGTCACCGCGGCCCCGGCCGCCGTCGTGGTCTCCGCCGTGGTCGCGAGGCTCCAGGGGAGAGCTCGTGGCCACGAGCTCTCCCCTGGGGGCGGGAGCCGGAGCGGCTGCCGCCGAACCCGCGAGCGGCAGAACGACGGCCCCGGCCGTCAGAACTGCGGCAGCCAAAGTTCCAGCCATGCGCTTCACTGATTGATCCTCCTTGAATTCAGGGCAATCTCGAACCGGAAAGCGACAGTACCCGCAACTTTTGGACCGGTAATGCAGGCAACCGACGCCGTGTCCGACCGGCCGGCGTGATCTCAAGGATCTAAACAGCAGGTCGGAGGGCATGGGCGAGCGGCCCGGCACTTCCGTTTCGTCGGAAAACAGATCAGTGAATACACTCGACCGGAGGACGGGTCGTGCGGGTCGAATGAGCAAGGCTTCTGGCAAGCCGAAAAGGCATCTATCGGGGGCCTCACCCGTTGATTTCCGGTGCAATCTGCCCAGCCTTTAAAAGAGGCGGACCGTTTGCTTCCGTCGCATACACCAGGATCTATGTCGAGAGAGTCTCACATTCGCCTGATTTGAATGCCTCGATTTTTTTGGAGAGTTTTTCGGTATCTTTCTCGTATCCGTTCCGGGCCGCTTCGTGAAGTCGCTGGCTTCAGGGCCCGTCGGCCGTAGCCGGTGCCGGCTCCCGGTACCTGTCCCGCGGTGCCCTCGGTGGGCACCGCGCCGACGCGTGGCCGGCGTCCCTCGGCGGGCCGGGCCCCGGGTTCCTGAACTGCTGATGACCTTCACTCGGTGGGGTGAACTCCGCGGCTCCCGACGGTTTTGATGTCTTCGTGGTGCTGCCCTGGTAGGAGCGAGGTGGCGCTCGGGGAGATCGCGGTGTCGATGGGCGCGGTCTCGGGCAGGTGATCTCACCGTTGACGTATGGATGGCGCGGGTGAGTGATCCGCGCGGCGCGATCGCGATGAGGTGGCGCGCCGGGATGGGCGGTCTGCTCGCGCAAGTCGGCACCGCCGACCGGCATCCGACTGGCATCCGGCTGCCGGACGGACGCCGGACCGCCGTCGGCGCAGCCGGCTCTCGTACGGCAGTAGAGGCGGCAGGGCAGGACGGGTCCGTCCCCCCGGCCGCCGCCGCCCATCGCGTGACACCGAGCAGGCGGCCGCCCGGGGCAAGGAGCGTCAGGGCACTTGGCCGCACGCGCCGCGACGGACGCCGGACGCCGGCCGCGCGATCGCGAACCCTCCAGCCGCTCGACGGTGAACAGAACGCCTGTCATTCCCGGTCGATAAACAGGAACGGAACGGAAATGGGAAAATGCGCAAGACGTCGCCGTGCCCCTACCGATCCGCGCATTCCTGATGCTACCGTCCGTTAGCCCGAAATCCAGAAGGCGGTATGACCCGGGAGGAATTGATGATCTCAACTGCCTCGGAGTTGGCCGGATGGCTCGCGGAGATGTCCGGCGACCGGGAAAAAGTATTCGAAGAATGGCGTGCGAGCGGATGCGGAATAGCCATACTCCCGGCCGGAACATCCTGGGACGCGGTCAGATTTTCAGAGGTGCGAGGCTACCGTGCCTACGTCGACCTGCTCCGCGCCGTGGGTCCCGTCGGCCCCATGCTGTGGGATTCACGATGCCGGCAGGTGTACTTCCTGATCTCTCCGGGATGGTCGCATCTACTGCGTTCGCTCGATCTGCGCGTGGTGTCCCGGGGCGGATGGCTGGCGGTCCCGGATCCCAGGCGCCACCTGGGAAGATTCACGTGGATCATGGGCAGCCCGGAGAAACGATTGACCTGCCCCGGACGGCTCTACCTCTCCGCCCTGGAGGCTCGCTCAATCGCCCCCGCCGACGGCGAGTGCCCCTCCGGCACGACAGGCTGCATCTCACCGTGGGTATCCATTGCCACCCGCTACCAGATGAAACGAATCTTTTGACATCCCCGAACCGGGGCGACCGCGGCTTCCGCGGAGCGATTTTTCATGCCTGGGCAGAGGGCGCCGGTTTGCGTCCCGCCCGCCGATGTCCTTCACTGGCGGAACAATGCCATCGCCTCGGGATGTTCGTTCACTGCTGTCTTGATGGCCTTTCGCTGGGGTGTCATCCCGTCCAGAGAAAGGGTCTCAGATCGGCTTTCGGCTGCCCTGCCGGGCAGGGCTGTCATTGTTGTCCCCATTGTCGCCAAGACTTGGGTCGGCTACCGGGGGCCCATTCGTTTATCCGGCGAAGTTGAGGTTGAAGCGCCGTCACTGGTTGGTCCCTCCAGCCGGTGAGGGCGGGGTCCGGACACGAAGGCAAGGATGTCGCGGACCGCTTCGCGCAGGCTGCCGAAGTGACGATGCACGCCGTCCACCGCCACAGGGGTGTTGACACCCCACACCGTCATCCCGGCACGCAGCCCGGACTCCACCCCGGAAGGAGCGTCCTCGATGACCAGGCAGTCCTCCGGTGTGGCACCCAGTAGCGCGGCTGCCTGTAGATACGGCACAGGCGACGGCTTGCCTTCCTCCACGGCGGCCGCATCCACGAGGACCTCCGGGACCGGCAAGCCCGTCCGTGCGAATCGTCCACGCACCCGGTGCTCATAGTTCGAAGTCACCAACGCCCAGGACCCGGGCCGCAGAGCATTCAGCAGCTCCGCGGCGCCACCGAAGGCCGTGTAGGCACCGGAGCGGACGTCCTCATCCTCCAACGCGTGCAGTACGGCAAGACACTCCCCGGGATCCCGGTCCGGAGCAACCTGCGCGAAGGTCTCCATCGGCCTTGTCCGCAGCGCCACTTCGTAGACCTCATCGGGGTCCAGCCCGTATCGCTCTGCCCACGTTCGCCAAACCAGGCGCTGATTGTCCACGGCGTCGATCAGCGTGCCATCAACATCAAAAAGGACATACCTCGTCGCACCGGACTGGCCGGATTCACTGATCACGCTTCGATCATGTCACCGGCCTCTGAGCAGGCAGTTTGCGGGGGAAGTCTTAGGCATTCACCACGTTCCGGTGCCTGGAGTTCCGCACCCTCAACGTGCGCCGCCGGGACCGCATCGTGGCCGCGTGGGCGGCCGGTGACGATCGTGGGCTGGACGAGGCGTGGGTGGACCAGGTCGTCGACCTCGGCAGCCAGTGGGGCCAGTACGAGTACGTCACCAACGTCGGGTTCGCCGCCTGACCCGTCCCCGGGATCAAGCCCCGCAGGTCGCGTCCGTACCTCGTTCGGGTCGAAACGCCGATGGCCGGCAGGATCACCCGGCCGGGCCGGGAACAGCGGGTCCGGCCCGCGCGGTTGCACCGACGGAGGGCCCGGCGCCGTACGGGCGGGGAACACGGAGGCCACACGGCCCTACGTACGCCCGCCGGGATCCGGGCCTCGGGACCGCGCACGCCTGCCGCGGTCCGGGACCACGGCGTATTTCTATTTGGAGGACTGTTCTCATGACCGACCGCCCTTTGACGCTCATGGCAGTGCACGCCCACCCCGACGACGAGGCCACCGGAACCGGAGGGGTCCTGGCGCGGTATGCGGCGGAAGGAATCCGCACGGTTCTGGTGACGTGTACCGACGGCGGCTGCGGTGACGGACCGGGAGGCGTCAAGCCGGGCGACCCCGGACACGATCCGGCGGCGGTCGCCTCGATGCGGCGTCAGGAACTCGAGGCGAGCTGCGAGGTCCTGAAGATCAGTGATCTGGAGATGCTGGACTACGCCGACTCCGGGATGATGGGCTGGCCGAGCAACGACGCCCCCGGAGCCTTCTGGGGGACCCCCGTCGAGGAGGGCGCCGCCCGGCTCGCGGACCTCATGCGGCACTACCGGCCCGATGTGGTCGTCACCTATGACGAGAACGGCTTCTACGGTCACCCCGACCACATCCAGGCCCACCGCATCACGATGGCGGCGCTGGAGATGACCGAGCTGACGCCGAAGGTGTACTGGACGACGGCGCCCCGCTCGATGATGCAGCGGTTCGGGGAGGTCATGCGCGAGTTCCACGAGGACATGCCGGAGCCCGATCCCGCCGAGGCCGCCGCGCTGGCCGAGATCGGCCTGCCCGACGACGAGATCACCACGTGGGTGGACACCACCGCGTTCAGCGGCCAGAAGTTCGACGCGCTGGCCGCGCACGCCAGCCAGGGCGAGAACATCTTCTTCCTCAAGATGGGCAAGGAGAGGTTCGGCGACCTGATGGGCATGGAGACCTTCGTACGGGTCCAGGACACCACCGGCGCGCCCGTCCCCGAGAACGACCTCTTCTCCGGACTGCGCTGACCCGCCCCTCCGTCCCAGGGCTCCCCGCCGCGCCCGCCCGGCGTACCGCGGTGCGTTTCGGTGGCTGCGGCTCCCGGTCGGATCCGCGCCCCCTGGCCCAACGGCTGACCAGGCAGAACGCCCGGCCGGGAAACCCCGGCCGGGCGCGCTGCTCTACGGGCCGTTCGGTTCGGCGGATCATGCGGAACAACCCCTGAACGGCGTACCTCCGGTCCGAGCCGCCGAAGTCTCCGGAGTCGCAGGCGCGACAAGATTCCGGACCCGCTGACCGAGGGCGGCTTCTTACGAGAGCCTCTTGCCGATGGCTGCGGTGGCGGCCTCGTGGTCCTTGCACTGCCACCACTCGTCGATGTTCGCCGAGATGATCAGTGCAGCGGTTCGCAGATCCGCCTCCTGCGCACCTTCGCCCAAGAGGTTTCCGGCGTCCTCGTCGAAGTCCAGGCTCAGCAGCCAGTGCTGTGGCTCGCTTTCCGGCTGAGCCACCGAGACCTCGACTTCGAGGAAGGTCCGTTCGGTCTCGGCTGCTCCTTTAGTGAATCTGCGCCGCGTCAACTGCAACTGCTCGACACGGATCGGGACGGTGTACGTCGGCTCGTACTCGCGAAGCAGATCACCCAGCCGGGCCCGTGTGTCAGGCGTGAGGATCATGGCGCTCCCTCAGCAGACAGGATGGTGCGGTTCGGCCGACGAGGCACGGCTGGAGCCCGGTGCGTCGTCCATAGAGTAGGCCGTGATGATGCCCTGCGGGTTGATTCTGGGCGTGCGTCCGTAAGCGTTCGGGTTGTCCAGTACTCCGAAGTACTTGCTGCACGGAGGCATGGCTTCCATGTAGTAGTGCCATCGGCCTCCGGGAATCGGCACCACGGTGCCGCGCCAGATGGCATGACTGATCTTTTTGTCGAAGTCGGCGCTCCATCGGCCGCGATACACCAGGTGACGGTATCCCCAGGTGTTCGAGCCGCATCGAAGCGGGATGACGAGTGGACCCTGGTAGTAGTTCTTCACGATATGTGCTTCCGACCGCCCGGCGCACGGGTTCGCCGCTGATGCGGCATTCGCAGTCCCGGCGACAGGTGAACTGACCGCGGCCAGCACCGCCGCAACAGCAGTGGCTCGCTGAGCAAGTCCCATGCCGATCTTCCCCCTGTTCACATGTGACGCCCCGGGGTGCCCGGACTGGTCAGGTTCCGGTACCGGGGCTCAGTCACAGACGACGCTCTCGCACACATGTGCTGACGGACAAGCGAATTAAGTATCTTTATGGGGTAAGTTGATTGAATAAAGGAAGAGTTGGCGCATTTTTAGCCAACCGCCCACCTTGCTTCCTCCTGTTCGCCCAGCCCGCAGCGGGACGACAGGGTGGGCGCTCCCCGACACTGGCGCGCAGAGGCCGCGAGCGGCGCGTGCCGATGAGGGCTTCAGTCCCGACCTGTCGGACCCGGAGTGCTGTCCGAGGGGTGCCCGGGCGGTCGCCGTCTACGGCCCGCCCGGGAGCCGGACGGGCCGTAGACGGTTCGGTTTGCTGTTGCGGGGGCCGTGCCGCCGGCTGCTCGGACGGCCTCGGTGACGGCCCCGGACGGGATCAGTGCCAGTTGCTGATCTGCACGTCGTGCGGGTGCGGTGCGCCGGTGCCCGTCTCCACCAGGGACTTCAGGCTCATCAGGAACAGCGCACACTTGGTGGTGCAGTGGTTCTTGACATCCTCCCCGCCCTAAAGGACGGGGATTCCCGCCTGGCTGCCGGTGGTGACCGGCTGGGCCTTCGGATGGGTTCCCCGTTCAACGAGCCGTGCCTGGCGTGGGATTTCCACTCCAGGACTGACCGGCCCTCCAGGGGCGTTTAGCCTCTCCGCCTGCCCGGCGGCGAGGATCACACGCGACGCATTGAGGTCACGATCATGTTCGGTACCGCAGCCATCGCACCGCCAGATACGCACGTGCAGCGGCTTCGTCCCGTCCACGACCCAGCACACCGAGCACGTCTGCGAGGAGGGCAGCCAGCGGGAGACGATGCCGACGTGACGGCCACAGCGGGCCGCCTTCTCCTCCAGCACGCGGCGGAACATGCCCCAGGCGGCATCGTGGACGGACTTGGCCATGCGGGTGCGTGCGAGACCGGAGACCGCCAGGTCTTCGAGGTAGACCGCTTGGTTGTCGCGGACCAGCCTCGAAGCACTCTGGTGACACCAGTTTCTGCGCGCATCGGCCACCCGGGCGTGCGCCCGGGCGACGCGGATGCGGGCCTTGGCCCGGTTCCTCGACCCCTTCGCCTTGCGGCTCAACGCCCGCTGCGCCTTGTTCAGCCGACGCTCGGCACGCCGCAGGAAGCGGGGATTGTCGATCACCTGCCCGTCGGACAGCACGGCGTAGTGCGTCAGGCCGAGATCGATGCCGACCTCGGACGTGACGGGCGCGAGCGGCTCGGGCTCGACCTGCACGACGAAACTCGCGAAGTACCGGCCCGACGGATCCTTGATCACGGTCACCGAGGAGGGAGCCGACGGCAGCGAACGCGACCAGCGGACCCGAACGTCCCCGATCTTCGCGAGGTTCAGCCGCCCGTTGCCCCGCAGCCGGAACCCGTTCCTGGAGAAACGGACGCCCTGCCGGCTGTCCTTCCTCGACTTGAACACCGGAAACCCCATACGGCGCCCCGGCCGCTTCCCCGACACCGACGCGAAGAAATTCGCGTACGCCGTATCCAGATCACGAAGAGAAGACTGCAAGGCGTCCACCGACACCTCCGCCAGCCACGCCCGCTCGGGCGTCCTCTTCGCCTCCGTGATCACCTGCCGTGCCAGAACACCCGTCGGGATACGCGACTTGTCCCCCGCATAGGCGGCCTTCCTCGCGGCCAGCGCATCGTTGTAGACCACCCGGGCACAGCCGAACGTACGGGCCAGCGCGATGCGCTGGCCCGGCGTCGGCTCGAGCCGGAAGGAATACCGCAGATACACGCGACCAACTTAACGGCCACCACTGACAACGCCGCTCCGCCCAGGGGCGAACCGGCTTTCCCTGCCCTGCTCCGCAGGAGCTTCGTTTCCTCCCCGGCCTGAAGGCCGGGGTATCCACGAAGGAGACCTGATGACCGGGCCGTTCCCGCGATGCCACGCACTTTCCGCACCTCGCCAACTCCCATGAACGGAGTGGACGGAGCGAGGAGAAGCGGAGAGCGCTGCGGCCAAGGACTGTCCGTGCGTGATGCCGGGCGACCGCGCCGGGGACGCCCGGCGACCGCGACCGTCGCTGTGACCGTGACCGCGACCGTCGCCGTGACCGTGGGCTCGGCCGGTCAGCGCTCCGGGGGCACGCCCGGTGCCGTGGGCGGGTTCCCCGCGGGCCGGTCCGGAAGGATGGGCCGCGGCGGCGGCGTCATGGAGATACGGCGATCCCCAGGGAGTCGGCGCCCATGGCCTTCGGGGCGCCCTTCTCGTAGAAGACGTCGAGTTCGGCGATGGTGAAGCCGGCGGAAGTGAGCAGGTCGACGATGGGCCTGGTGAGATGGCAGCCGTCGAAGATGAGCTGCTCCATCGGGTCGAGGCGGTGCTGCCAACGGCGTACCTGCTCGTCCGGGGCCAGGCCGTGCTCCACGAAGTGCAGGGTTTTCCCGGGCTTGAGGACGCGCCGGACCTCGCGCAGGGCGGCGTCCGCGTCGGGGATGGTGCAGAGCGTCCAGGTCGACAGGGCGGCATCGAAACTGTCGTCGGCGAACGGGAGCGACTGGCCGTCCACCCCGCAGCGCTCCACCGGGGTGGCGGTCGCGCCGAGACGCTTACCGGCCAGTTTCCAGCCCACATCCGAGGGGTCGACGGCGGCCACCCGCGTGACGGCGGGCGGATAGAAGGGAACGTTGTGCCCGGAACCGAAGCCGATCTCCAGGACTTCGCCCTCCAGGCCTTCGCACACCCGGCGTCGCAGCTCCTTGGCCTCCCCCATGCCGCAAGCGACGTTGACGATGCGCGGAACGATTTGGTCGGCGTAGAAACCCATGGCAGCCACCACCATTCACGACAAGTCTGGCACCGCGGACATGCGCTTGCGAATCCCGCAGATCCAGACCGGCCTCCCATGATCGACCTGCCAGCAGAACGTCCTGACACGGGCGCGGCAGACGCCCGCAACGACACGGACCGCGCCCGCCCGACGCCGTCCGGTGACTCCCCACCCCGCGCTTCTCGCGACACAGGGTGACTCGAGGGGCTCATGCCGGCGAGCTTCTGCGGGGAGATCCCAACAGGCTTTCGTGTCCCACGCGTTGACACTTCCCGTGGCGCGCCCCACGATGACCGGGCGGTCATATGACCGCCCGGTCACACTCGGGAGCACCCCCTGACCGGGTGGACCCGCCGGGACTTCCGCCTGCGCTCCGGCGACTGATCGGAGTCCTTGCCGACGGCCGCCGGGGCGATCTTCCCCCACCCAGTGCAGCACCAGACGGCACCCAGATGAATGAGGTGATCGCGTGGTACGTCAATTATCGCGGCTGGTGATCGCTCTGCTGCTCAGTGCGGCAGCCGCCTTCGCCGTCGCGCCGGCAGCGAGCGCGCTTCCCGCCGTGAGCCCCGCGGCGGTCGTGGACCCTTCCACCACCGGGTCCTTCCCTGTGGCCTACTCCGACGTGACCGTCTCGGCCTCCGGCCGCTCGTACAGCGCACGCGTCTGGTACCCGGGAACCACGGCCGGGGCCAACGCGGCCGTCGCACCGGGAGCCCATCCCGGACTCGCCTTCGGGCACGGCTTCTTCCAGGGAATCACCCAGTACGAGAGCCTGCTCAAGCACTACGCGTCCTGGGGCTTCATCACGGTCGCGCCCAAGTCCCAAGGCGGCCTCTTCCCCGACCACTCCGCCTTCGCCGACGACCTCAATGCCGCTCTGACCTGGCTGACCAGCCAGAACACCACCACCGGCGCACGCTTCGCGGGCGCCGTCGACACCGATCGTCTCGGGGTCTCCGGTCACTCCATGGGCGGCGGCGCCGCGCTGCTCGCCGCCAGTCGCAACCCGGCCGTCAAGAGCGTGTCCACGCTGGCGGCGGCGGAGACCAACCCGTCCGCCGTCACCGCCTCGGGAAAGCTGACCGTGCCGGCCCAGTACGTCGGAGGCAGCTCCGACACCATCGCGGGCGTCGCCGGCAACCAGCAGAAGATGTACGACGCCAAGCCCGCCCCCGCCCAACTGCGCGTCATCACCGGCGGTTTCCACTGCGGATTCGAGGACAGCTCCGGATTCGGGTGCGACAGCGGAGCCATCACCCGTGCGGCCCAGCAGCAGCTCACCCGGGGCATCACCACCTCCTACCTGCTCTACACCCTCGGAGGCGACTCCTCGCTGTACGACCAGGTATGGGGCTCAGCGGCCCAGAACCAGGCGGGCGTCGTGTACACCGCCAAGCCCTGACCGTCCCGGCCCCTGCTTCCCTGACCCTCGTCGAGCCGCCGGGTCGGTGGACCCGGCGGCCATGACGGGCGTACGGGAGGCAGGGGCAACGGCGTTGTGGGGAGGGTGACTTGACGGAGCCGGGCTCAGCCGGATGGGATGGATTTCCGGCCGGTCGGGCTGACGGCGTACCACTGCTGGTCCTTGCCCTGGCCGTTCATCTGCCCGGCGTCGGTGTCACCCGCGTACCGGTACAACGGCCAGCCGCCCAGCGTGAGTTGTGGCTTCCCGTCGCGGTGGACCGTACCGAGAAGGCTCTTCTCGATGCCCTCGGCCCGTACGCCGTCCTGCACCATGACCGGCTTCCACGTCTTCGTGCACTGCCCGGCGCACGTCCACTTGGACGGATTCGGCCGGTCCTTGTCGTAGCGGTAGAGAGTCATCCCCTTGTCGTCGGTGACGACGCCGGCCGTTCCCTTCATCTCCCTGACCGTCAGCAGGGTGGCCGTGGCGGCGGGGGCGGCCGGTGCGGAGGTCGCGGGATCCGACGCGGCCGTGGCGACCGGGGCGGAGCTGTCCGGGCCCGTGGAGGAGGCGTCGTTCGCGGAGCCGCACCCCGTCAGAAGGAGCGCGGAGACGAGCCCTGCCGCCGAGGCCAGGACCATGTGTTGCCGGATCACGGAGTTGTCCTTCTTCCTGAGTCGCCGTCCACCTACTCGTTCAGTACGGCGGACAACTCCCGGCCTCTCAGCCGCCGATGCCACATGACGCACTCTTGACCCACAGCCGCCTCCGGACACGGCCGGGCATGGATGGACGCCCTTTCATACGCGAGGCGGCATGAGCGCGATCCCTTCAGCAGATTTGCACGAAAGTCGTACAACTGCGGTGTCTGGACGGCAATATGGCCTGATCTTCCCTGAACCACACATCAGAGGCCGCGCCATGACCAGACCTCAATCGCCGCTGGATCCCTATGCGAGGCCGCAGCGCCCGGTCCCCAGTGACTCCCACAGGAGCGCGCTCGTCGTGGCCCTGATCGGCGCCGCGGCCACGATCGTCGCGGCCCTGATCGGACTGTTCGTGCAGCTGAGCGGCGATGCCGAGCAACACGCCTCCGGTCCCTCGCTCGGCGGCGCGTCCCCCTCCTCCAACGCGCCCGGCGTGCCCGCCGCTTCCGTCGCTCCCCTCAACTCGGCCCCGCCGACCACGCCCGCGGCGCCTGGAGCATCCAGCGGACCCCACGGAACCCCCACGGCCCCGGCCTCCACCGTCCCGACCCCCGCCGCCGTGACACCCGTCGGCCTGCCGCAGGAGTTCCTCGGACGCTGGCAGGGCTACGCCGAGGAGGTCGACGCCACTCGCACCGACCACTACCGCGTCACCGCCCTGCGGGAGCAGGTCGGCAGGGTCCGCTACGCGATGGAGTCCTCCGACTGCTATGGCACCGTGACCTTGACCGCCGTCAGCGGCACCGACCAGGTGACCCTCGGGGAGGACATCCAGTCCGGCGACTGCGTCACCAACGGCCGCATCACCCTGACACTGCGCCCAGGCGACACGGTCGACTTCGCCTACGAGACGATCAAACGGGACGGCACCCGGCAGCAGGTGAAGGCGGGCCTGGAACGCGTGGCCTGACCGGCGACGGGAGAAGAGGCCGGAGTATTCCGAAGGCGCTCGGGGCGAGGGCCGCAACGGGGGTGGAGCTATGCCCCCTGGCTGGGCTTTCGGACATTTGTAGGGCTCCTCGTGTGACACCCGTACCGCGGTATGTGTGCCTCTTGGCACTGCCCCAAGCCCGTCGGCCTTCGTAGGCTCGCGGCATGTTCAAAACTCACAAACCAGGACCGGACGATGCCTGGGAAGGCACCGTCGAGGACAAGTCGAGGGGCATGCTCGACGGCGCGAACATGTACCACTTCGCCACGGTCAGGTGTGCGGACGGCCGGTCCATCAAGGTGCGCATCGACCGCAGGCTGTGGAAGTCGATCGCGGTCGGCGACCGCATCGTGAAGGAGCCGGGGAGCGACCCGGCCAAGGCGTAGCCCCCTGGGGCGCTGGGGGACGAACCCTTCTCAGCGCCCTCGCCGGCACTCGCGGCGGTCCTCGCCGACACCCGCAGCACAAACCCTCTTGCCAAATGGTCAAGAAGTGTTGACCATTAGAGCCATGCCTACCGACGACCTTCCCGAGACGTTCCACGTCACCACCGACGAACAGCTGCGCGCCGTCTCCAACCTCACGCGTCACCGGATCATGGCCGTGCTCCGTTTCGAGCCCGCGACGATCACGCAGATCGCCGAGCGCGTGGGCCTCGCGAAGGGGAGCTCCAGCTACCACGTACGGCTGCTGGAGCGCGCCGGCCTGGTCAAGGTGGTGCGAACCCGGAAGGTCCGGGGGGTCACCGAGCGGTACTACGCCATGGCCGCGCGGGCGATCGTCCTGCCGGACCCCGGAGAGGGCGGCCCCGACGTGCTGATGCGGCACGCGGTGGCGGACCTGGAGGCGGCGCCTGCGGACGCCGAGCGGCACGTGGGGATGGCGCATCTGCGGCTCACCGAGGAGCAGTTCGCGGAACTGGGGGAGCGGTTGCAGGCACTGGCGGACGAGTACCGCAAGCTGTCCGACCCGTCGCTGCCGGACACGTCCTTCTTCTTCGCACTGTTCCACCCGGCATCGCGCCGCCAGGCCGAAGGAGACGCCAAGTGACCTCCGATGTCCAGAAGTTGCCGACCGGGTTCGGACGGCTGTGGACCGCGCAGACGGTGTCCTCCCTCGGCGACGGGGTCACGCACGCCGCCCTGCCGCTGCTCGCCCTGACACTGACACGCGACCCGATGGCCCTCGCCGTCGTCACGGCCGCCGGAACCCTGCCGTGGCTGCTCTTCGGGGTGCTCGGCGGCGCGCTGGTGGACCGCTGGGACCGCAGACGCACGATGTGGGTCACGGACGCGGCGCGTGCGGTGCTGCTCGCGATACCGGCGGCAGCGGCCGCGCTCGACGTGCTGAGCATCCCCCTGCTCGCGGCCGTCGCCTTCCTCCTCGGCATCGGCGGACTCTTCTTCGACACCGCCGCCACGGCCTACCTGCCGGATCTCCTCGGCCGCGACCCCGCGGTCCTGGAGCGCGCCAACTCCCGTCTGCGCGGCGCCCAGACCGCAGCGTCCGGCTTCGCGGGGCCGCCCGCGGGCAGCGCCCTGCTCGCGCTCGGACGGGCGGTCCCGCTGCTCGCCGACGCGGTCTCGTTCGCGCTCTCCGCAGTGCTCGTACGATCGCTGCCCGCCGCGCCCCGGCCCGTACCGCAGGCCCACGAGTCGCTGCTGCGGCAGGCGCGGGCCGGAGCCTCGTATGTGTTCCGGGACCGGCTGCTGCTCGGGCTCGCGCTGCGCCCGGCGGTCGGGAACATCGCCTTCCTCGCCGTGGAGACCGTGCTCGCCCTCTTCGCGCACGACCGTCTCGGCCTCGCCACCTTCGGCTTCGGCCTGCTCCTGACGGCGGAGGCCACCGGCGGACTGCTCGGCGCGGGCATCGCCTCCTTCCTCGGCCGGCGCCTGGGCACCGGCACCGCCCTCACCTGCACGGCCGCGGTCGAGGGGCTCGCCATCCTGGGTCTTGCCGCCGCCCCGAACCCGTACGTCGCCGGCCTCGCGCTCGCTCTCTGCGGAGCGGGCATGGGCGCCACGATGGTGCTCGGCCCCTCCCTGCGGCAGGCGGTCGTCCCCGCCGACCTGATGGGCCGGGTCGCCTCCACCTCCCGCATGCTCGCCATGTGCGCGGCCCCGTTCGGCGCCTTCCTCGGCGGCTGGCTGGCCACCACCTACGACGTGCGCACCCCGCTCTACACCGCCGCCGGCCTCCTGCTCGCCATGACCGCCGTCACGGCGACCATGACCAGCAACCGCAACGTCCAGGCAGCACTGCGTGCCGCCGCCCCGTCCGACGACCCGCACCAGCCGGAATCCCTGGACCCCGTGCAGGAGGGCGCCGTCTAGTGCGCGCCAGGGCTCCGCGCGACCGCTGACCCAGCGCGCGGACCCGGCCCGGCGTTCCGCGCCTCGGCCCAGAGCGCCGGGCACCCGGCCCCCACGTGAGGCGACGTGGGGCGACGTGAGGCGACGGGGCCGAGCGAACCACGGTGTTCCCCAGGGCACATCCGCTTCATCCGCCTGAACCCTTCCGAGTTGCCGCCCGACCGAGCCCATGGGGTGATGGCCGGAAGAACGAGACGGACTGCCGCGGGTGGTCGGGCTGCGCTGATGGAGGACCGCGATGGCGAGGCGACCGGCCCAGGCGGCTTCCACCGCGCAGGGGCGCGGCGGCGTCCTGAAGGTCGTCGTCACGCTGGCCGTGGTCCTCGTCGGGCAGGCCCTGCTGGCGCTGTGCCTGGTCAGCGCCCAACAGCTCCTGGTACCGCGGAACATGCCCTTCGGCGTTTCCGGACCCCCCTCCCCGGTGGTCGCCGAGGTGGCCTCCCGGGCCGGACTCGACCTGACCTCCTACCCGAACACATCGGCGGTCATGGAGGCGGCGAACCGGGGCGAGCTGTACGGCGCGTACCTCAGTACGGGTTCGGCCGACACCCTGGTCGTGGTCCCGGCCAAGAGCTTCTTCGCGCAGACCGAGCTGGAGCCGGCGTTCGTGGCCGAGGCACACAAGCTGCACCGGCCCGTCACCGTGCGGCAGGTCGCCCCCCTCGCCTCCAGCGACCCGGTCGGCGCGGTGACGTCGTTGTTGCTGCTGCCCTTGCTGATCGGCGGCTATCTGGCCGCCGTGTTCGTCTTCAAGGCAGCCCACGGCGTCGCCGCCGCACCGTGGCGGGCGGCCATCCTGATCGGGTACGCCCTGGTGGGCGCGCTGCTCACCGACCTGATCGCCGGACTGGCGATCGGCGCGTACTCCAGCAGCCACTTCTGGCCGCTGCTGCCGTGCTTCTGGCTCATCACCTCGGCCGTGGCGCTGGCGGCCGCCGCGCTCCAGGCGCTGGTGGGCAAGTGGGGCACGCTGCTGGTGGCGGTGCTGTTCATCGCCGTCGGCGGTCCGCCGGCGGGGGGACTGGGCACGTACCTGCTGCCGGTCTACTGGCGCAACATCGGGGTGATCCTCCCGGCGCAGAACGCGGTCACCCTGGTCAACCGCGTGCTCTACTTCGGCGGGAACGACATCTCGACCCCGCTGACCGTGCTGTTCCTCTACGCCGCCGCCGGAACGGCCGTCATCGCCTGGTTCGGCCGCGTCCGCCCCGCCAGGGAGGCCGCAGCGGCCCGCGGTACGCAGATTCCGTCGCCTCCCGGTGCGCAGACCCCGTCGCCCCCGGTACGCAGGTTCCGTCGCCCTCCGGTACGCGGGCTCCGTCGCCCTCCGGTGACGCGGCCAGCACCCCCGGTCGCCGCCGTGCCGTGATCGGGATGCTCGTCGCGCTGGGCATCTGCGCCGTCATGCAGTGCCTGTTCGCCACCACCTACATGAGCGCCGGGCACGCCCCCAAGGCCTCCAACCTGCCGTTCGGCGCGGTCGGCTCGTCGCCGGTCCTGGCCGAGGCCCAGAAGAAGATCTCCCTGAAGGTCACCCAGTATCCGAACGAGGCGGCGGCGAAGTCCGCCATGGACCAGGCCCGCGTCTTCGGCGCGCTGGTCTCGTCGGGCGGGACGAACACCTTGATCGTGGTGCCCTCCATGAGCGACCTGGCGCCGCTCGATCTCGCGGTCCGGTTCGAGGAGGCGGCCCGCGGCACCGGGCAGAAGCTCGCGGTCCAGCAGTACGCCCCGCTCCCTCTGGTGCCCAGGGACCCGTTCGGCCTGGTCCAGGCACTCATGCTCGTTCCGCTGCTCATCGGCGGCTACATGTCCTCCACCCTGCTCATGACCGCCACCGGCAAGGCGGCCGGCCGTTGGCGCGCCGCCCAGCTCGCCGGGTTCGCCGTCGTCAGCGGTCTGGTCATCGACCTGATCGTCTGTTACTGGCTCCAGGGATTCCCCAGCAGCAAGTTCTGGATCACCTGGCCTATCTGCTCACTGATCGTCGCCGTGGTCGCCTTCGTCGCCGCGGTCCTCCAAAAACTGCTGGGCCCCATCGGCACCCTCGTGACGGTCGTCGTGATCATCCTGCTGGGCAACCCGTCCTCCGGCGGCGCGAGCGGGGTGCCCTACCTGCCCGCCTTCTGGCGCGACCTGGGTCCCTATCTGCCACCCCGCAACGGCTACATCCTGCTCCACCACACCATCTACTTCGACGGCCACGGAACCAGCCAGGCGCTGATCAACCTGCTCATCTATCTCGTCGTCGCCGCGGCCGTCCTCATCGTGCTCGACCTGCGTCACACCGAGGCGGACGTACCCGTCGACGCCACCGAGGCCGCGGCCGTGTCCGTCCCGGTCGGGGCCGTGCCGTAAGCGGTTCCTTGCCCGTCCCCCCCCGCATCAATCACCGGGCCTGATGAAGAGTCTGAGCGTGTCCAGGGCCAGCTTGTCCGTCACGGCGCTTCGACCGGACAGCCGGTGGACAAGGATCCAGCCCTGCGGTGAGGCTCCCGCGAAGACGGACGCGCCGCCTGTCGCGCCGTTGTGCCACACAAGGCTTCCCGCCTTCTGCCAGGCCGGTGCCGGTTCACCCAGCCCGCGCTCGACCAGCAGGCCGGTGAGGAGGCGGGCGGCGGCCCGGGGGGTCGCCCACAGCCCGCCGGCGGGAAGAATCGCGCCGCCCATGGTCCAGGGCCGACGAGGCCGGCCGAACAGCCCGGCGCGGCACAGCCGTCTGCCAGGCGGCGGATCGACGGCGACGTCGGCGACACCGAGGGGGTCGAGGACGTGGCGGTGCAGCAGTTCCTCGTACGGGGTGCCGGTGGCCGCGGTCAGCGCGGCACCCAGGAGCGCGTATCCGAGGTTGGAGTACTCCTCGGCCGTCCCCGGGGGAGCCGTGGCCAGGGTGTCGAGGGTCCGTACGACCGAGTCCAGTGCGGCGGCGTCGAAGGCCGCGTAGGGATCGCGCCCGTTGATGCCGGGGGGCAGACGGGGAAGGCCCGAGGTGTGCTCGGCGAGGTGGCGCAGGGTGATTCCCGTGCCGCCGGGCGCCGGCAGAAACCGCTCCAGCGGGTCGTCCAGGCTCAGGACTCCGTCGTCGGCCAGGGCGGTCAGGACGGTCGCGGTGAGCGGCTTGGTCAACGAACCGATCTGCACGAACAGATCGGGGTCGTGGCCGTGGGAGACCTGGGGTGCCTGAAAGCTGCTGAGGACACAGGTGGGGACTCGGATCAGCAGGTCTCCTTCGTGGATACCCCGGCCTTCAGGCCGGGGGAGGAAGTGAAGGTCCTGCGGAGCAGGGCGGGGAAAGCTGTTTCGCCCGTCGGGTGGACCGGGGTTGTCAGTGGCGGCCGCTACGTTGCTCGGGTGCATCTGCGGTATTCGTTCCGGATCGAGCCGACGCCGGGTCAGCGCATCGCGCTGGCTCGTACGTTCGGCTGTGCCCGGGTGGTCTTCAACGATGCGCTGGCCGCGAGGAAGGCCGCCTACCAGGCAGACAGGTCGCGGATCGCGACGGGTGCTCTGGCGAAGCGGGTGATCACCGATGCGAAGAAGACGGCCGAGCGGGCTTGGCTCGCCGAGGTGTCGGTGGACGCCTTGCAGTCCTCTCTTCGTGATCTCGATACGGCGTACGCGAACTTCTTCGCGTCGGTGTCGGGCAAGCGGCCAGGGCGCCGTATGGGACTGCCGACGTTCAAGTCGAAGAGGGACAGCCGGCGGGCGGTCCGTTTCTCCAGGAACGGGTTCCGGCTGCGGGACAACGGCCGGCTGAACCTCGCGAAGATCGGGGACGTGCGGGTCCGCTGGTCCCGGGAACTGCCGTCGCCTCCCTCCTCGGTGACTGTGCTCAAGGATCCGTCGGGGCGGTACTTCGCGAGCTTCGTCGTTCAGGTCGAGCCCGAGCCGCTCGCGCCCGTGGGTGCCGAGGTCGGCATCGACCTGGGCCTGACGCATTACGCCGTGCTGTCCGACGGGCGGGTGATCGACAATCCCCGCTTCCTGCGGCGTGCCGAGCGGAGACTGAGGAAGGCGCAGCAGGTGTTGAGCCGGAAGGTGAAGGGGTCGAGGAACCGGGCCAAGGCCCGGTTGAAGGTTGCCCGGGCGCATGCCCGGGTGGCCGATGCGCGCAGAAACTGGTGCCATCAGAGTGCTTCGAGGCTGGTCCGCGACAACCAAGCGGTCTACCTCGAAGACCTGGCGGTCTCCGGCCTGGCCCGCACTCGCCTGGCCAAGTCTGTGCACGACGCGGCATGGGGCATGTTCCGCCGGGTGCTGGAGGAGAAGGCGGCCCGCTGTGGCCGGCACGTCGGCATCGTTTCCCGCTGGCTGCCCTCCTCGCAGACGTGCTCGGTGTGCTGGGTCGTGGATGGGAAGAAGCCGCTGCACGTGCGTATCTGGCGGTGCGAGGGCTGCGGTACCGAACATGATCGTGACCTCAATGCGTCGCGTGTGATCCTCGCCGCCGGGCAGGCGGAGAGGCTAAACGCCCCTGGAGGGCCGGTCAGCCCTGGAGTGGAAATCCCACGCCAGGCACGGCTCGTTGAACGGGGAACCCATCCGAAGGCCCAGCCGGTCACCACCGGCAGCCAGGCGGGAATCCCCGTCCTTTAGGGCGGGGAGGATGTCAAGATGCTTCTGCCGTGTGTTCGGGGCAGCGCGCGTGCCGCCGTGCCGACGGGTGTGCGATGTCGGCGGCCGCGCGATGCCGGTGGGTGGCTGTCGTGGCTGTCGCTGTTTCGGGTTCGTCCGGGGATGGACGGGTCGAGCGGTCTGCCTGGTGACGGCCACCCGACGGAACAGGCCTGCGATCGCGGTCCGTTGACCGGGGCGAACCGCAATGTGCTCCGCTCTGTTAGGAGTTGCGCGGTGATGGGCCGGTTCCGTGAAGAGGTCGGGAGGTTTGACGGCTCGGGCGGGGCCGGGGGAGGGGGCGGGTTCGGGCGGCCCGGCTCACCCCGCCCTGCGCCACGCGAAGCCCGTGCCCGGGTCCGCCGAACGAGCGCTGTGACGGGGATGGTTGACGGCAGTCTCCTTGGTCTCCTTCTCCGGTCAGCGGGCGATCGAGACGGCGAAGGGCGCGAATCCGCTGGACCGGATCACGTGGGGCACGAACAGGACTGCGGCCTCGGTGGCTTGGGCGGTCCGGATCCCGCCGAGGTCCGTGATCCACTCCGGGTGCCAGCCGAGTTCCTCGAGGAGCCCGCGGACGACCTGCTTGGCTCCCGGGTCCTCGCCCGAGAGGAAGGCGGTGGGCGCCTGGGCGAGTGTGCCGGGCGCTGTCATCACCGTGTAGAGCATGGTGTTGAGCGTCTTGACGACACGCGTGCCGGGGAGCGCTTCCTGGAGCTGTTCCCCGAGGCTCGAACCGGGGTGGAGCAGGCCGGCGGGCAGTCCGTCGGGTCCGTCGACGGTGGCGTTGGAGACGTCCACGAGGATCTTGCCCTCCAACTCCTTCCGTAGAGCGAGGAGTCGTTCCAGGGAGCCGGCGCCCGGCGTGGCGTTGATGACGATCTGCGCGGTCCGGGCGGCGTCGGCGGCAGCGCCCGGCGAGCGGTCTGCCACGGTCACCTCGTGCCCGGCCCGGGTGAGGGCCGCGGACAGGCTGCCGCCGACGCGGCCGTTTCCGAGTACGGCGATCATGCTCATGTTGATCTGGTCCTTCCGGTGCTTGTCGTTCTTGGAGGTGGTCAGCGCGAGAGCGTGGCGACGGCGGCGGTGTGCACACCGGGCGTGGCGGCCAGGAGGCTCTCGCTCTCCGGTGTCCAGGGCCGGCCCTCGGCGTCGGAGATGCGTCCGCCGGCCTCGGTGACGAGCAGTGCGCCGGGCAGCAGGTCCGCCCGGGCCCCGGCGAACTGCCAGAAGGCGTCGATCCGGCCGGCGGCCACGTTCAGCAGATGCAGGGTCGCGGGCACGGACGTCCGCACCACGAGCGCGTCCAGCAGCATCGCGGTGATCGAGGAGCCGACGCGGCGCACGATCGCTTCGTCCTCGTCCGGCCGGGCCTGGCTCGTGGCCACGAGGCTCAGCCCGAGGTCCGTGGTCTCGGAGACGCGCAGCGGCCGGCCGTCGAGGTGGGCGCCGCCGCCCGCGAGCGCGGTGTAGGTCTCGCCGGTCAGCGGCAGGTGGACCGCGGTGAGCACCGGCCGGTTGTCGCGCACGAGTGTGGCGGTCACCGCCCAATCCGGCAGCCCGTGCAGGTGGTTGACGTTGCCCTCGGCCGGATCCACGACCCACCACTCGCCGGAGGGCAGTGCCCCGCCGTCGAGTTCTTCCTCCACCCAGCCGGCCTCCGGGCGCAGAAGCGTCAGGCGGGGGCGCAGGACTTCGAGGGCGGCGTCGTCGTTGGCGGCGAGCGCGCTCATCAGTTCCTCGCGCGTCCGGTGGCGGACCACGCCGCCGAACCGCTCCCGCAGCACCGAGCCTGCCGCACCCACGGCGAGCGCGGTCTGGGCGAGCAGTTCGGCGTCGGACACGGAACCGGTGGCCGTGGTGCTTGCGGTGCTCTGGATCGATGCGGACATGGCGGTACTCCCAATTCTCAGCAGGGGATGAGGCCGAGGGCGCGAATGGCGTTGATCTCTGCGCCCCACACCTCGAAGGTATGAGCAGTGGGCATTAACCTCAAGTGCATGTAAAGCACGGCTAGAGTGACTCCCATGCAACTGGATTTGAACCTGCTCGCCGCGCTCGACGCGCTCCTGGAGGAAGGGAGCGTGACCGGCGCGGCCGACCGCCTGCACGTGACCGCCCCGGCGATGAGCCGAAGCCTCGGCCGGATCCGGAAAACGACGGGCGATCAGATCCTGGTGCGCACCGGGCGCACCATGACCCCGACGCCGTACGCGATCGCCGTCCGGGAACAGGTCCACGACCTGCTCCAGCAGGTCCAGGGCGTGCTGGCGCCGAGCCGTGAACTCGATCTCGCGACCCTGGAGCGCACCTTCACGCTCCGCTGGCACGACTCCCTCGTCGCCCTCGGCGGCCCCGCACTCCTCGCGGAAGTACGCAGGCAGGCACCGGGCGTACGGTTGCGCTTCATCGCGGAATCGAGCGTCGACACCCCCGGGCTGCGGCGCGGTGAAGTCGACCTGGAGGCGAACGCGAACCGCCCGGCCCAGCCCGAGATCCGCGCCGACCAGGTGGCCGAGACCCGCCAGGTCGTCGTCATGCGGCAAGGGCACCCGCTCGCCCGTGCCGAAGCGGTCACCGCCGCGCGGTACGCCGAGGCCGAGCACATCACCATCTCGCGGCGCGGAAGGTTCGACAACGCGCTCGACGAGGCCCTGGCACGGCTCGGCCTCACCCGGCGCGTGGTGGCGACCGCGCCCACCGAACGGGCCGGTTTCGAGTTCGTGCGCGAGTCCGACCTCCTCGTCACGGCCCCCGAATCCACGACACTCTCGGCCGCCGCGGATCTCGGCCTGGTCCTTCTCCCCCTCCCGTTCGAACTGCCCCCGGCCCCGGTGTACTTGTCGTGGCACCAGCGCTACGACACCGACCCCGCACACGTGTGGCTACGCGCCCTGGCACGGACCGCACTGGCCGGTCCGGGGAGGGGGCGGGATCAGGTAACGCACTGAGTTCTGGCCGGGTGAGCGGAGGACTTGGTCGCCTTCCTGAACCGGGATCTGCTGTTCGGAGCTGTGTCGGCTGGCCGCGTGAACCTGACTGCCTGCACCGCTGACTCCTTCGCCAATCGGCACCCAGTACCTCTTCGTGATCACAGACGGTCCATTGGATGTGCAGTGCACAGTTGCTCTTGGGTATGCAAAGCAATGGGTGGTGTTCGTTGAGGTCCACGGACAGCACGTGTCGAGGTCTGGCCGTGGGCTGCGCTTGTGTGCTCATTTCGTCAACCGCCCTTCGACCGAAGTGATTTGAAGCAGGGTTGACCTGCTGCTCCGAGCTCACATCGCCACCTGGAAATGGCCGAAATCCGGCCAAGTTCTGTGAGGTGAACGTGGACCGCCCTGTCCCTCCGGTACCCGGGAGGCGCACGGAGGATCCATACGGTGCTGGGCTGTGGGTCGCCGGGACCTCGGTGGTGGACCTTTGGGTGACAGGTGATTTCACGCCAACGCAATCACCGGCTTATCGAACCTCCGTACGGTATGTCTGCGTAAGGTGGCGCTGTGCATGACGAGGAACCTGACCAGTTCTGTGTCCGCGCACGTCATTCGGCGACCGGGGGAACACTGTCGCTCACGGGGATGAGTTGCGTCGCCATGCCGCCTTGCCGGCTCGGCACGCGTATCGATGTGGTTGGTTCGGCGTGCTCCTGAGCACTCTTCAGAAGCAGCTCGCCATGCTCCGCTGTTCGACCGTTCCTCGGGCTCGTACCCCCCAGTGAACGCAGAAAGGGATGCCTTCTTGCACCCCAGACCATGGTTCCGGCTGCCCGCGGCACGAAGATCGCGCAAGCTCACCTCCGCCGTCACCTCTACGGCTGCACTGGCGGTTCTGGCCGCTCTCGCGGTGCAGCCCGGCTCGACCAGGCCCCAAAGCGAGCCGGTGGCCGACTCCTACCCCTGGTACGACGACACCACCGCCGAGCAACTGCGTCAGGACCAGTGCCTGATGGCCGACGTACTGCGCCTGGGCGGCCCGTCGATGACCGCGACCGCGCAGGACGGCCTCAATCAGACGCCGGACAAGCTCCATGTCCTGGCCGACCGCAAGAACTGGGAACGGACACCGCTCGCCGTCGCGTACGACAACGACCGCGACGCGGCGGGCAAGGAGATGGACGCCCTTTCCGCTCAGCGGGAAGCCTGGCAGAAGCCTCTGAACGGTCTTGCGACTCCCGGCGGATTCACCGACACCGACTTCCACCAGCCGCCCGACGGCGACAAGAGCTTCTACTCCCAGACCGGGCTGTCCGCCTGGGTCGCCGACCGGTTCTGGAAGACCGACTCCGACTTCTACGACGACGCCACCCCGAAAGCCGACGACGCGACCCTCAAGGCCGTCGACCAGGTGGGCAACCCCCTCTACGGGAAGGACCCCGATCCCACCGGGACGACTCAGGCGGAGTGGAATCGCACGCTCGCCGAGCGCAGCGCCTTTCAGTGGATGCACGGGGGGCCCGCGGCGAACGCCGGCGCGGACGACGCCCGTCTTTTCCTGTCCTCCGGTGGCTTTCCGCGCAGCGCGCCGCAGCAGGGCACGCCGGAGTACCGCATCGCCGTCGAGGACGTGAAGTCCCGCTTCGCCGCGTGTGGTTGGCGGGATCCGGTCGACCCGGACGGCGTGCTGGGCGACATCACTTCCATGGCGGCCGGCGAGTGGCAGCAGGAGGTCGCCTCGCAGGCCGCTCAGCGCAACCAGGTCCTGGGCGCGAACAAGGACGCGGTCAACGCCCTGTCCAAGGGCGCGAAGGCTTTGAGCGACATGCTGGGCCAGTCCTGGACCGCGGACCATCTCACCCGGTGGCAGGACTACTGGATGCCGGGCGGTCTGGGCTGGGTGGGCGACAGCCCCACCGTCATCGAGGTGCACGCCGCGAAGGACAAGTGTCTCGACGTCCAGGGCGGCAAGAAGGACACCGGCACGCCGGTTCAGGTGTATACGTGCAACGGCTCCGCAGCACAGAAGTGGGTGCTCCTGGGCAGCGAGGACAAGCTGCACCTGCAGAACGTCAACTCCCTCAAGTGCCTGGACGTGGCCGGGAACAACACGGCGAACGGCACGACCATCCAGATCTCGTCGTGCAAGGAGTCCACGTCGCAGACCTGGTCGTCCGAACTGCGCGGTGCCACCAGCCTGAAGAGCGTCGGTACGGGCAAGTGCCTGGACCTGCACACCTTTGACAACGGCAACGACGCCAAGCTCTACACCTGCAACGACACCCCTGCGCAGCAGTTCGACATCAAGCCGTCCGGCCACAACGGCACCGGACAGCTGGACTACCCGGACAAGGCGCAGTTCACGAAGGCGACGAACGGCGTGGCCGCCGCGCAGGCCGCCGCGAAGAAGCAACTGACTGTCCTGAAGGCTCAGCTCGCTGCCGCGCAGAAGGCATCGACCACCTCGGACACGGCCGTTCAGGCTGCCTACGGCATCGCCGACACCAACGGCGCGCCGCGCGGCCGCGGTCTGCTCGTCGGGCAGCAGAAGGACCAGGTCACACAGGGAGCCGCCGCCGCGCTCGCAGCGCTGGAGAAGGCCGGTGAGACCGCCGAGGCGGCCACCCGCGCCTCCGCCGGCG